>NZ_LFCS01000002.1:0-308272 GCF_001887375.1 Aeromonas sp. SCS5 | reverse complement strand
AGCACCACGGCGACCAGTGCGAGCGGGCTTGCTATCACCTTCAAGGATGATGGTCCGATTGCTGTGGCTGATACCATTACCAGTGGCACTAATGGCACAGTCAACCTGGTGTTGGTTATCGATAGCTCAGGCAGTATTGGTAATACCAATATGCAGGTTATCAAGGATGCTGTAACGAATCTGATGAACAGCTATGGCAACTCGCTGGTCAAAGTGATGCTGGTTGATTTTGATAGTTCGGCAACAGTCAAGAGTGTCGGCAGTCAGGTATGGCTGACCAAGGATCAGGTAACTGGTCAGCTGACTAGCATCTCTTCTGGCGGTTCCACGGACTACGATGATGCTTTGCAAGCGGTTAGGGACAATTATGGGACACCGCCTTCCGCTGATAACACCTTTGTATTTTTCATTTCGGATGGAGTGCCCAGTTCGGTTGATGAGGCAATTAACGCCACAGAGCGCAATGACTGGACGAACTTCCTGACACAAAAAGGCATTGATGGTGCATATGCCGTGGGGATTGGCTCAACCAGCGTACTTGATGCCGACCTGCAAAGTGTCGCGTGGTCACCGAGTGGTGCTCACAACAACAATGTGGTGGTGATCAATACAGCGGGTCAGCTGTCGGGAACACTGACCAACCTGACACAGGTAATTGATGGCAATGTAACAACCAATGACAGTGCAGGAGCCGACGGTTTTGGTACGCCCAAGCTGGTGTCTGTGGAGTACAACGGAACAACCTACACCTTCAATAACAGCAATACCTCTTTCACTATTGCATTGGGTACCAACAAGGGCTCCCTCTACATTGAAAATGATGGTGACTATCGATTCACCCCGCCATCAGGGGGGGCAGAGGGGGCGCCTGTCGAAGTCACTTACAAGATTAAAGATGGCGATGGAGATACCAGCAGTGCCAAGTTAACCATTATCAATCCGGTCTTGGTGGTTGGTAGCAATGCCAATGACACAGGTTCCGGGGTCAGCACTGCCATTGACGATCACGTTCGTCCCAACCCTCTTCTTGCTCCGGATGTGGATGGCGCAATATTGGGTGGCGTCGGGGCTGATGTGTTGATCGGTGATGTCGGCGGGGTGACTTCGGGTAGTTACAACCTGACATTTATGGTCGATATGTCAGGGAGTATCAGCAACTCGGAATTCCAGTTGATGAAAGATGCCATCAACAACTTGCTGGCCAAGTTCAGTGGCATTGCGCAACTGCAAGTCGAGATTGGTACGTTTGCAGATAGCAGCAAATATGTTGGTACCTACACCTCTGTTTCTGCTGCTCAGCAGGCTGTCAGCAATCTAGTGCAGTCGGGTGGAGGCACTAATTACGAAGCAGCCTTGAAACAACTCAATACAATGATGACCGGGGATCCAGCCGCGAATCATAAATATGTCTACTTCCTCACCGATGGGGAGCCGACTGCAGGGAACTGGACCAATTCTGCGCAGATTGCGACCGGTATAGCGACCCTGAGCGCACTGTCTGCCTCGGATGTGGTGATTAATGCGGTCGGGATTGGGGTGCCATCCGGTGCATCATTTGGCAATAACCTCAATGCGATCGACAACACTGCAGACAACTACCTCGCCGTAGACAGCTTTGATGACCTGTCTAGTGGCTTGGGATCGCTGTTTACCGCTGTTAGTGTCGGCTCTGACCTGTTGCAGGGCGGTGCAGGCAACGACGTGATTTTTGGTGACAGTATTCATGCAGACAATACGGATGGCGGCTGGTTCGAGTTTGTAGCAGACAATCCTGGCAAGAGTGGTGGGCAATTGCTCAACGAACTTTACAGCCAGCATGCAGAGTATGGTAAGGAAGGTGCGGTTGGTGGTGATGACACCCTTGAAGGTGGCGATGGGAATGATGTGCTTTATGGACAAAAAGGCAATGACATTCTGATAGGCGGTGACGGTATCGACATTCTGGTTGGCGGGACCGGGTCTGACACCCTCACAGGTGGTGCCGGCAAGGACACCTTCAAGTGGGGCGCTGGAGATGTGGGTGGCACCGATGTGATCAAGGACTTCACCACCGGAACTGGCGGCGATGTGCTGGATATCAGTGAGTTGCTTAGCGGCGAACATGCCAACAAGACTTCGCTCGATGCTTATCTCACCTTCACCACAGGTCCGGGCACTGGCAAGTCAACACTCACCATCGATCTGGATGGCTCGGGCAGCGGCAGTACGACCCACGTTATCCAGTTTGACAACATCGACCTGACACTGGGAGGAACACGCAATGACCAGACCATCATTGAAGACCTGTTGAATCAGGGCAATCTGAAGGTTGATCCGTAATCTTGTCCCGGGGCCGGGCTTGCCTGGCCCCTGTTTTTTCCCCTGAGGGATGGATAAGATAGCAGCAGTAGAGGAGAGGGGCGTCATGCAGTCATTCAACTGGGTCGACATTGATGGTATCCGTTATAGCTGGGATGGGCAGGGAACCATTACCTGCGCAGGCCAGTTTGGCTATCAGGCATCGATCGCGGGGGATCAGCTGGATGGCGTGGAGATCGAGAACGACGCCGGTGATGTAGCTGGCTCGCTCAGTGTCGATTTTGCTGCGGCATCGATCACCTACACCCCGGCAATGGATGCTGAAGAGTCTCATGGTGTCATTCTGGTAGGGCATGATCTGGGTCAGCAGGAGTACTCGCTGGCCAGTCTCTACTCCCCACAGCTGCAGGATCTGCTGGGTCACTCCGAGACTATTCCCTGGTCTGTGGCAATGGAGGAGAGTGTACCGACAGAGGTTCACTCCCAGCCACAAGGACATATTCTGTCGTGGGATTCGTTCCACTTCGATGACGAGGTGCTGGTCGCGCAGGTCAGCAACACGCCAGTATCTGCAGGGGGAGAGCAGGAGGCTGCCCCGGTTGTCACCATCAGCCTTGATCTGACCAATCAGGTGCTGGATCAGATCCCGCCACTGCACGATATATGAATCTCACTTTGCTGCGGGCATAATGGCCTCAATCTTGTTGATTGAGGCTTTTTTCTATGTGGCGTCCCCTTCTTACCCTGTCGGCTCTGGTTGTCAGTGCCCCCCTGTTTGCCCTTGAAGTGCCGCAAGCGCCCCATCTGGTGGTGAGTGGTTACGCTGAGCAGAAGGTGGAGCCGGACATGCTGACGCTCAATGTGTCGGTTACCGCGCTGGAAAAACAGGGGCTCAAGGCCAAGCAGCTGGTCGATACCAAGGTTGCCGCGTTTTTTGGCCAGCTTGAAGGGTTGGGCATCAAGCGCTCCGATGTGGAGGCCGGCAATCTGGTGGTCTCTCCCGAGTATCAATATGCCGAGAACAAGAAACCCGAGCTGCTCGGGTACCGTGCCCAGCGCCAGCTGGCGGTCAAGCTCTACCAACTCGACAAGCTGAGCCAGCTGATGGATACCGCGCTCAAAGCCGGGCTCGAGTCGGTATCGCAAATCGAATATGGCCTGAAATCGCCGCAAACCGTCAAGGAGCAGGTGCGACTGGGGGCGGTGGAAGATGCCAAGAGCAAGGCCGAGTCGCTGGCCAAGGCGTTTGGCATGAAGCTGGGCAAGGTGTACAGCGCGGAGTACCGCAATGCATCCCCGATGCCGCTCTATAGCCGCAACTTCAAGGCACAGGCGATGGCCGCGCCTGCAGCGGATATGGCTGCCAACAGCTATCAACAGCAGCAGATCACGGTTACTGACAATATCGACGCCGTTTTCCTGCTCGAATGATGCTGATGTCGTGATTGATGAAAACCCGCACCTGTTGCGGGTTTTTTTATGAAGCAACAGATGCAAAAAAGCCGACACGCAGGGTGTCGGCTTGTTCACTTTGGCGAGGCTATCAGGCGGTGACGGCGTCAGCCTTGCTCGCCTGCGGGGCCGGATTGCGAATGAGGTAATCAAACGCGCCCAGCGCGGCGGTCGCCCCGGCGCCCATGGAGATGATGATCTGCTTGAACGGCACCGTGGTGGCGTCCCCTGCGGCGTAGACGCCGGGCAGGGAGGTGGCGCCCCTGGTGTCGATTTCGATCTCGCCGAAGCGGGTCAGGGCCACGTCACTTTCTTTAAGGAACTCTGTGTTCGGTACCAGACCAATCTGGACGAAGATGCCGGCCACCGCCAGATGCTTGATCTCGCCGGTGGTGCGATCTTCGTAATCCATCCCCACCACCTTGCTGCCGTCACCGATCACTTCAGTGGTGCGAGCACTCATGATGATGTCGATGTTGGCCATGGAGCGGGCCTTCTTCTGCAATACCTCGTCGGCACGCAGAGTGTCGGCGAATTCCACCACGGTAACGTGTTCGACAATGCCAGCCAGATCGATGGCGGCCTCGATACCGGAGTTACCACCCCCGATCACCGCAACCCGCTTGCCCTTGAAGAAGGGGCCATCACAGTGCGGGCAGTAGGCCACGCCCTTGGTGCGGTACTCCAGCTCGCCCGGCACGTTCAGGTCGCGCCAGCGGGCTCCTGTGGCGAGAATGACCGAGCGGCTTTTCAAGGTGGCGCCAGAGGCGAGATCCACGTTCACATACCCATCCTTGCTGATAGCGGCGGCGCGCTGCTCGGTGATCACTTCCACGCCGTACTGCTTGACGTGCTGCTCCAGGCTTGCGGCCAGCTTGGGGCCTTCGGTATAGGGCACGGAGATGAAGTTCTCGATGCCGACGGTGTCCATCACCTGACCACCGAAACGCTCGGCGACGATGGCGGTGCGAATGCCCTTGCGAGCGGCATAGATGGCGGCGGCGGCGCCAGCCGGGCCACCACCGACGACCAGCACGTCGTAGGGTGCTTTTTCGCTCAGCTCCTCAGCTTTGCGCTCAGCGGCGCCGGTGTCGAGCTTGGCGACGATCTCTTCCAGCGAAATGCGGCCCTGGCTGAACGGCTGACCGTTCAGGTAGACGTTCGGTACCGCCATGATCTGACGCTCGTTGACCTCGTCCTGGAACAGGGCGCCATCGATCATGGTGTGGGTGATGCCGGGGTTGAGGGTGGCCATCAGGTTGAGAGCCTGTACCACGTCCGGGCAGTTGTGGCAGGAGAGCGAAATATAGGTCTCGAAGTGGAACTCGCCCTTGAGATTGCGGATCTGCTCCTGCACGGCCGCATCGGCCTTGGAGGGGTGACCGCCGCTTTGCAGCAGGGCAAGTACCAGCGAGGTAAATTCATGACCCATGGGGATACCGGCAAAATGAACGCGCGGGGCCTGGCCCTGCGGCGCGACGCTCATGGAAGGCTTGCGGGCATTGGTGCCATCGGTCAGGGAAATCTTGGGGGACATCCCGGCGATCTCGCTGGCCAGTGCCAGCAGCTCAGCGGATTTGTCGCTGTCATTGCCGGACACGCTGATCTCGATGGGATTGACGATGTACTGCAAGTAACCGTTGAGTTGTTGTTTGAGGTTGGTATCTAACATGGTCGAATTCCTTCTTGCTGAATGCGGGTCGGCACTGTGACCGGGTACAGAAAATGGCGGTCCATAAAGTAGACCGGCGCGTTTTCTGAGGTCCGTAAACAAGACCGGCCCTTGAACGGGCCGGTCTTCAGAGCGGGGAGGCTTAGATTTTGCCTACCAGATCCAGGGACGGGGCCAGGGTGGCGTCGCCTTCTTTCCACTTGGCCGGGCACACTTCACCCGGGTGAGCGGCAACATATTGGGCAGCCTTGACCTTGCGCAGCAGCTCCAGTGCGTCACGGCCGATGCCGCCAGCGTTGATCTCGACGATCTGGATGATGCCCTGCGGGTCGATGACGAAGGTACCGCGGTCAGCCAGACCGGCTTCTTCGATCATCACGCCGAAGTTGCGGGTGATGGTGCCGGTGGGGTCGCCAATCATCGGGTACTGGATCTTCTGGATGGTGTCAGAAGTGTCGTGCCAGGCCTTGTGGGTGAAGTGGGTGTCGGTGGAGACAGCGTAGATCTCGACGCCCAGCTTCTGGAATTCGGCGTAGTTGTCGGCCAGGTCACCCAGCTCGGTCGGGCAGACGAAGGTGAAGTCAGCCGGGTAGAAGAACACCACAGACCACTTGCCTTTCAGGTCAGCGTCAGACACCTGAACGAATTTGCCATTGTGGTAGGCGGTAGCGTTGAACGGCTTGATTTCAGTGTTGATGTAGGTAGACATGGATTTGCTCCTTGGTGATGTACATATGCCTGTCCGGGTTTGCAGAGTCGTGTCGGACGAGGCGTTTAACTTTCGATGGAGTCATCATAGGAGGATGTTCTAATCGATTAAAGCCACAAAATTGAATCGCTTTAATCGGTATATTGGATTTATACGCGGTGGCCTATCGTCGGTGCCGCTGGTAGCAACCGTCGGGCATCCCCCTCGCAAGGCCGCTTGCTGCCGTCAAAGAGGGGGTTGCAGACCAAATCGGTCGCTATAAATCAAATTTATGGGTTTGGCGAGAATGACCCGATTTTAATTTATACCTCCCCTATGTCTGGCAAAAAGAGGTAGTGGGGGCTTGCCGAAAGAAGATGAGGATATCGCCCGATCTGGGGGATCGAGTGGCCATATGGATCGGGAGCAAAGAAGAGCGGCACAAGCAGCAAGAGGGGAGGTGGGGGGGATAAAGCAGAAGCCGACCCGAGCTGGTGCAAGCGGGCTGCGCGTTTCGCGCAGATAAAAAAATCCCGGCGCTATCGCAACGATAAAGCCGGGTCATCAAACAAGGAATGGCTATATAAACAAATGCTTTACAGCAAAGACTAACTACGGGGTGTGCAAACTTGCAGACATATGAGAGGAAGAGGATGGGTGCACACTCCTTCATCTCCCCCTCGGCAACTATTGCATGAGGGGGATAATAGTGTGATGAAGATCACATGGCAAGTAATTGGTGTAATTTTTCAATCAAAATGAAACACTTTCACCTCTATTGCTCTTTTTTACTGCTGAAAACGCTTTTTCTGTAATTAAATTACAGGTTGTTGTGTCAAAAATCGGTGGGCGGCTCCTGCTCCTCCATCAATTCCAGCAGGTTGATGGCCACCGAAATGAAGTCCGACTCGGTGACGATGCCGATAAGCTTGCGTCCCTTGAGCACCGGCAGACAGCCATACCGGTGGCGCTGCAGATAGAGCGCTGCCTCCTTGATGCCGGCATGGGGATCCACGCTCGCAACCTGGCGGGTCATGATCTCGTCAAGGTGGACGCTGTCGGTAAACTCCGCCTCCCGCTCCGGGCTTATCAGCAGCAGCTTGGATTCACGGGTGGCCAAGATATCGGTGAGGGTGACCAGCCCCTGCAGATGATGGTGTTCGTCAACGATGGGAATGTGGCGGATCCGCTCCTGCTGCATCAGATCCATCGCCTGTTTGACGCTGTTCTCCGGCCCCAAGGTAAAGGGATGTTCCGTCATGATTTCGGATATGGTCATCATGGTAGGCCTCCTGATTGCATTGGTTTTTCTTCTCCGCCTGTCTCCACCCTAGCCCAGCCATGGGTGGCAAAACATGATCAGGGTCAATACAAAACATTAAAGAGTCATTAACCGGTTGGTGGTCACAAAATTGCCCGCTACCCCTTGTCTCTCTTGGGTTTTTGGTCTTTTGGGTTGCCTTGGAAGATGGGGATAACTAGACTAGCCGCCGATTCCCCCCGAGGTGAAAGATGCAAGTATCCGATTTTCATTTTGATCTGCCAGACGAGCTGATTGCCCGCTATCCGATGGCGGAGCGTACCGCCAGCCGTTTGTTGCAGCTCGACGGTCAAACCGGCGCCCTGCGCCACGGTCAATTTGTCGATGTGCTGGACCAGCTCAACCCGGGCGACCTGCTGGTATTCAACAACACTCGCGTCATTCCGGCCCGCATGTTTGGCCAGAAGGCCAGTGGCGGCAAGCTGGAGGTGCTGGTCGAGCGCATTCTGGACGAGCACAGCGTGCTGGCTCATGTGCGTGCCTCCAAGGCGCCCAAGCCGGGCACCCGGATGATCATGGATGGTGGCGTGGAAGCTGAAATGCGCGCCCGCCACGATGCCCTGTTCGAGATCCATTTCCTCGACGCCCGTCCGGTGCTGGAGATCCTGGAGGCCATCGGCCACATGCCGCTGCCCCCCTATATCGACCGTCCCGACGAGGATGCCGACAAGGAGCGCTACCAGACGGTTTACAACCAGAAGCCGGGCGCCGTCGCCGCGCCGACCGCCGGTCTGCACTTTGACGAGCCGCTGCTTGAGAAAATTCGGGCCAAAGGGGTTGAAACTGCCTTTGTCACCCTGCATGTAGGGGCGGGGACCTTCCAGCCGGTGCGGGTGGAGAAGATTGAAGATCACCATATGCACTCCGAGTATGCCGAAGTGCCGCAAGAGGTGGTCGATGCCATTGCCGCTACCCGTGCGCGCGGCGGTCGGGTGATTGCCGTTGGCACCACCTCGGTCCGTTCGCTGGAGAGCGCCGCCAAGGTGACTTTGGCGCAGGGCAAGCCGCTGGCGCCCTTTTTTGGCGACACCGACATCTTCATCTTCCCGGGCTACCAGTTCCAGATTGTCGATGCCATGGTGACCAACTTCCACCTGCCGGAGTCGACTCTGATCATGCTGGTCAGCGCCTTCGCCGGGTATGATAACGTGATGACCGCCTACCAGGCCGCCGTGGCCGGGCAGTACCGTTTCTTCAGCTACGGGGACGCCATGTTCGTCACCCGTCGCCGGGGCGAGGCATAAGCTTCGCCTTTTATAGCGGGCCGAATGGCCTTTAATTGTCAGACTGTTTCTCTGACTGAATCGAGGTAGCAATGAAATTTGAACTGAAAACCACCGACGGCCGTGCCCGTCGCGGTCAGCTGGTATTCGAGCGTGGCACCGTGCAGACTCCGGCCTTTATGCCGGTCGGTACCTACGGCACCGTCAAGGGAATGACCCCGGAAGAGGTGCGTGAGACCGGTGCCCAGATCCTGCTTGGCAACACCTTCCACCTCTGGCTGCGTCCGGGTCAGGAAGTGATGCGCGCCCACGGCGATCTGCATGACTTCATGAACTGGCAGGGCCCGATCCTGACCGACTCCGGTGGTTTCCAGGTATTCAGCCTGGGCGACATTCGCAAGATCACCGAAGCGGGCGTCCACTTCCGCCACCCCATCAATGGCGAGAAGATTTTCCTCGACCCCGAGAAGTCCATGGAGATCCAGTACGATCTGGGCTCCGACATCGTGATGATCTTCGACGAGTGCACCCCGTATCCGGCCACTTACGAAGAAGCGCGCAAGTCGATGGAGATGTCCCTGCGCTGGGCCAAGCGCTCCCGCGACAAGTTCGACGCCCTTGGCAACAAAAATGCCCTGTTCGGCATCATCCAGGGCTCCGTCTACGAGCCGCTGCGTGACGTATCGCTGGAAGGTCTGCTGGAGATCGGTTTCGACGGCTACGCGGTCGGTGGTCTGGCGGTGGGTGAGCCCAAAGAGGACATGCACCGCATCCTTGAGCACGTCTGCCCGAAAATCCCGGCCGACAAGCCGCGCTACCTGATGGGCGTGGGCAAGCCGGAAGATCTGGTGGAAGGGGTGCGCCGCGGTATCGACATGTTCGACTGCGTGATGCCGACCCGCAACGCCCGCAACGGTCATCTCTTTACCACCGATGGCGTGGTCAAGATCCGCAATGCGAAGTATCGCAACGACACCAGCACCCTGGATGCCGACTGCGATTGCTACACCTGCAAGAACTACACCCGCAGCTATCTGCACCATCTGGACAAGTGCAACGAGATCCTCGGTGCCCGTCTGAATACTATCCATAACCTGCGTTACTACCAGCGTGTTATGCAGGGTTTGCGGGACGCGATCGAGCAGGGTAAATTAGACGACTTTGTAACAGAGTTTTACCGTCGGCAAGGGAAGCCCGTGCCTCCGTTAGCTGTAAATGACGTTAAATAACAATAATTTATAAGCTAGTTTTCAAATCTACATCAATAAGAGGTTGTTAAATGAGCATTATCTCCAAGGCGTATGCAGAAGGCGCAGCTCCGGCGGCACAGGGTGGTGGCATGGAAATGATCATCATGCTGGCCGTATTCGGTCTCATCTTCTATTTCATGATCTACCGCCCCCAGGCCAAGCGCGCCAAAGATCATCGCAATCTGATGACCTCTCTCTCCAAGGGTGACGAAGTGCTCACCTCCGGTGGTCTGGTTGGCAAGATTGCCAAAGTGGCTGCCGACAGCGATTACCTGGTGATCGCCCTGAACGACCAGACTCAAGTCACCATCAAAAAGGACTTCGTTTCTGCCGTTCTGCCCAAGGGTTCTATCCAGTCCCTTTAATCTCCCAAGGAGCACAGCGTGTTGAATCGCTATCCGCTGTGGAAATACCTGATGGTGATCGTAGTGATCGCCATCGGTTTTCTATATGCAGCCCCCAATCTTTACGGCGAAGACCCGGCCTTGCAGGTTTCTGCCAGCCGTGGTGCCGAAGTCAAGCTAGATACCCTTGACCTGGTGAAAGAGAGTCTCGATGAGGCCAAGATCCCGGTCAAACATGCTGCGTTCGAGCACGGTCTGATCCTGATCCGTTTCAAGAACACCGAAGATCAGCTCAAGGCGCGCGATATCGTCGCCAACAAGCTGGGTGACAACTTCATTACCGCTCTCAACCTTGCCCCCTCTACTCCTGCCTGGCTCGAAGCCATTGGTGCCAACCCGCTCAAACTGGGTCTGGACCTGCGCGGTGGTGTGCACTTCCTGATGGAAGTGGACATGGCCGAGGCGCTGACCAAGCAGCAAGAGCAGATGGTGCAGGATTTCCGCTCCGAGCTGCGTACCCAGAAGATCCGTTACTCCGGCGTGCGCCGGGTCGGTGACAAGGTACAGGTGGTATTTCGTGACGAAGCGGATCAAGAGCGTGCTGTCACCCATCTGCGTCGCCAGAACCCTGATTTGACCTTCACCACCGAGCAGAAAGGGGATGAATTCATCCTGATGGCCGGTCTGAGCGAAGCGAAGATCAAGGAAGTGAAGAAGTACGCCCTCGAGCAGAACATCACCATCATCCGTAACCGGGTCAACGAGCTGGGTGTCGCCGAGCCGTTGGTACAACAGCAAGGCGCCGAGCGCATTGTGGTTGAGCTGCCCGGTATCCAGGATACCGCCCGTGCCAAGGAGATCCTCGGTGCGACCGCGACCCTGGAGTTCCACATGGTCGATGAGACGGCCGACATTCAGGCTGCGGCCGACGGTCGCGTACCGCCGAGCTCCAAGGTCTACAACGATCGCAATGGTCGTCCTGTCGTGCTGCAAAAGCGGGTGATCCTGACCGGTGACCACATCGTGGGTGCCCAGTCCGGTTTCGACGAGTACAGCCGTCCCCAGGTCAACATCAAGCTTGATGGCCAGGGTGGCAACAAGATGGCCAACTTTACCAAGGACAACGTGGGTAAAGGGATGGCGACCGTCTTTATCGAGTACAAGCCGGTTGGTCAGCCTGGTCCGGATGGCAAGCGCAAGTTCCGCAAGCAGGAGGAGGTGATCAACGTCGCCACCATCCAGTCGCGCCTTGGCAGCCAGTTCCGCATCACAGGTATCGACAACGCCAACGAAGCCCACAACCTGGCGCTGCTGCTGCGTGCCGGTGCCCTGATCGCCCCGATCCAGATCGTGGAAGAGCGCACCATTGGCCCGAGCCTGGGTCAGCAGAACATCGACAGCGGTATGCAAGCCATCGGCTGGGCCATGCTGGTGATCGTGCTGTTCATGGGGATCTACTACCGTGCGTTCGGCTGGGTTGCCAACCTGGCGCTCTGTATGAACCTGGTGCTGATCGTCGGTATCATGTCGATGATCCCGGGGGCCACCATGACCCTGCCAGGCATCGCCGGTATCGTGCTGACGCTCGGTATGGCGGTGGATGCCAACGTGCTGATCTACGAGCGTATTCGTGAAGAGATCCGCAACGGCCGCGGGGTTCAGCAAGCCATCCATCTGGGCTTTGATCGGGCATTCTCGACCATCGCCGACTCCAACGTCACCTCGCTCATCACCTGTGTGATCCTGTTCGGTATCGGTACTGGCGCCATCAAGGGCTTTGCCCTGACGCTGGGCATCGGTCTGACCGCCTCCATGTTTACTGCCATCACGGTCTCCCGCGCCATTATCAACCTGGCCTGGGGTGGACGGCGCATCGACAAGTTGCCCATCTGAGGATAGAGAGATGTTTCAGATTCTACATTTTGAAAAACCGATCCCGTTTATGCGCTATGCCAAAACGGGTGTGGTCTTCTCTTCCGTGCTGATGGTGATCGCCCTCTTCTTTCTGTTTGATCGGGGCCTGAACTGGGGTCTGGACTTCACCGGTGGGACCACCATCGAAGTGGGGTTCCAGCAGTCGGTGAGCCTGGACAAGATGCACCAGGTGCTGGAAGAGCAGAAGATTGAAGGGGCGAGCCTGCAACACTTCGGCTCCAGCCGTGATGTGCTGTTCCGCCTGACCCCGAAAGAGGGTGTCAAGGTCGAGGAGCAGGGTAACGAGGTGCTGGCTGCTGCCAAGCTGCTGGATCCCGGTGCCGTGCTCAAGCGCGTCGAGTTCGTCGGTCCCTCCGTGGGTGACGAGCTGGCGACCGATGGTGCTCTGGCCATGCTGGCTTCCATCATCTGTATCCTGATCTACGTGGCGGTGCGCTTTGAATGGCGTCTGGCCATGGGCGGCATCCTCTCGCTGGTGCACGACGTGGTGATCACCCTCGGTGTCTTTGCCTACTTCCAGTACGAGTTCGACCTGACCGTACTGGCGGCATTGATGACCCTGGTGGGTTACTCCCTGAACGATACCATCGTGGTGTTCGACCGCTTGCGGGAGAACTTCCGCAAGGTGCGCAAAGGGGATACCGACTACATCCTGGATCTCTCCATGACCGAGACCCTGAGCCGTACCATCATCACCTCCGGCCTCACCTTCGTGGTGGTGCTGGCGCTGCTGCTCAAGGGCGGCGCGCTGATCCACGGTTTTGCCGTGGCCATGGTGATCGGTGTGGCCTTCGGTACCTACTCCTCCATCTATGTGGCGAGTGCGTTTGCCATGTTCCTCGGCGTCAAGCGCGAGCACATGCTGCCAACCCAGGTAGAGAAAGAGGGTGCGGATCAACAGGAAATCCTGCCGTAAACCACGAAAGAGCGCTGCAAGGCGCTCTTTTCTTTTTCGCTGTTGTCGTATGCTGACGCAGATGATTTCAACAAAAGGAGCTTGCCATGCAACACAATCCCCGTTTTCTGGCGCTGGTAGAAGGGATCCGCTCCCGCGTAGCCGAGACCGATGTCCACCAGATCAAGCGCTGGCAGGATGAGGGGCGCGCTTTTCATCTGATCGATGTGCGGGAAGAGAGCGAGTGGGCCAAAGGCCATCTGCCCGGCGCCCTCTATCTGGGCCGTGGCGTGATTGAGCGTGATATCGAGACCCGTTTTCCCGATGTCGATACCGAGCTTTACCTCTACTGTGGCGGCGGTTTTCGCTCCATTCTGGCGGCAGACAATCTGCAACAGATGGGTTATCGCAAGGTGATCAGCGTCGATGGTGGTTTTCGCGGCTGGCTGGAGGCCGGATACCCTGTCGAATCCTGATTTATTTGAGAGAGATAGGCTGAGCTACATGACAAAGCGACGGTTGACCTTTACCATATGCGGGGTCAAGCGTAAGCGTCGGAGTGTTCATTGAACGTCAGGAAAGGGATTGGATACCTCCTCGGTATCCTGTTGCTGCTCCCTATGTGGGGTTGCAGCAGTAGCAGTCAGGTTAATGCCCCTCAGGTTCCCAAGCCGCAGCCTGCATCTCTGGTGTTGGCGACCCCTTTGCAGGTCTCCTACCAGAGCGAGCTGGCGCTAGCTCGACTCGGGCAGATGCTCAGCGAGATGGAGTTGACCACGGAGCAGCGTGCCGAGCTGTTCTATGAGCGTGCAGTGGTCTTTGATCGCGTTGGTTTGCGCTCCCTTGCGCGGCTCGATTTCAACCGTGCCTTGCGGGAGAAGCCCGATTTCGCCGAAGCCTACAACTTCATCGGCGTCTATCTGGTGCAGCAGCAGAATTATGACGAAGCCTACGAGGCATTCGATTCGGCGCTCGAACTGGCGCCCGATTACGACTATGCCTACCTGAACCGTGGCATTGCGCTCTACTACGGCAATCGTCCCGAGCTGGCTGCCGCCGATATGAAACGCTTCTATGAGGCGCAGCCGGAAGACCCTTACCGGGTGATCTGGCTCTATCTGGCCGAGCAGAAACTCGATCCGGCAGCGGCTATGAGCCGGATGCGCGAGCGTCTCAACAAGTACGATGACGACGCCTGGAACTGGGATCTGGTTCGTCTCTACACCGGCGAGATGAATGCCACCGAGTTGATGGGCAACGTGGTCAAAGGGGTGAAGGATAACCGGGAGCTCGCCGAGCGCCTGTGCGAAACCTACTTCTATCTGGGTAAGTACGAGCTGGGTCGGGGCAACCGCAAGGAGGCGATCAGCTACTTCAAGCTGGCGCTTTCCAACAACGTCTACGACTTCATCGAGCATCGCTATGCCTTGCTGGAGCTGGAGTTGATGGCTCGCAAGCCGCTGCCTCCCGGCGCCCAGAGTGGCCAGAGCAAGAGCGACCGCCCCTCCTGAGGGAGCGTGAAAGTGTAAAAAAGGCCTCATTGCGAGGCCTTTTTGTTTTTGCGTGGTTTGCGTTTACTCCACCAGGCTCATGCCGGGGATCTGGCGCCAGTAGCCGTTGCACTCACTCCCTTTGTGCAGGGGGATAGGCGCATCACCCTGCTGGTTGGCCTTGAAGCGAGCCAGCATTTCGAGGGTTTCCATTCCTTGGGGGGAGAGGCGCACCACATCCACCAGACCTGCCATCCCGGCCAGATCGTTACCCAGGTTGTAGCAGTAACCGGACTGGGTCTGGATACCGTTGAGGTTGAAGACGCGTTGCCCCTCGCGGCTGTTGGCCAGCCGTCCGGTGGGGTAGTTGATGCAGGCGAGTTCGCAGTTGTCTTTCGGCTTATCGAGAGAGCGGGCGGTAAAGCAGCGTGCCGAGTAGGCGAGCGGCAGGTGGCCGTAGGCGAACACTTCCACTTCGAACTGCTGGCGCGTCGCCCCCAGATCCTGCTCAAGCTGTACCAGCCAGTCCCGTGAAAGCTCCACCGGCATGACCCAGCGCTTCATCCCCTGCTTGATCAGCATGCGCAATACATCGGCGTTGTAGGCGTTGATGGCCGGGCCACAGACAAATGGAAGGTTCGCTTCATGGGCAAGCTGGACTGTGCCCAGATCGTTGGCTTCGACCATCAGATCGCCGTTGTCGACCAGCCGTTTCACCTCTTTCAGCTCGGAGGGGGCAGAGATGAGCGCCAGCGTCGAGAGCACCACCTGTTTGCCGGAGCTCGCCACTTCGCGGGCGAGGGAGATCCAGTCATCGACTTTCAGTTCGCGTCGCTTGCTGCAGACGGTTTCCCCGAGATAGACGATATCTGCTTCGCTTTGGGCTGCGGCGCGGTAAAAGGCCTCGGTATCGGCTTTGGGCCAGTAGAAGAGCAGGGGCCCGAGAGAGAAGTTCATGGATAGGGGCTCCTTATTGCCACTGACGATGATAGGCGCCAAGGGTAGTCTGGCTACCTTCGGAAACACGGGCGAGCTGGGCATCCCATTCGGCTTTGACCTGATAGGCCTCGGGATTGGCCTGATAGGCGTCGATGGCGGCGCGCCAGACCCGAGTTACTTGCTCCACGTAGGCAGGGCTGCGCTGACGACCCTCGATCTTGACCGACTGGATACCGGTCTGGAACAGCTCGGGCAAGAGACCCAGGGTATTGAGACTGGTGGGCTCCTCCAGCGCGTGGTAGGTCTGGCCATCCACTTCGAAACGCCCCTTGCACAGGGTCGGGTAGCCGGCATTCTCACCGGGGCCATAGCGGTCGATCAGCACCTCGTTGAGCCGTGATTCGAGGCCATTCGGGGTCTCTTCCCAGCGCACGAATTTGGCCGGCGAGCAGGCACCGACGGTATTGGGGCTCTCGCCCGTCATGTAGGAGGAGAGGTAGCAGCGCCCCTCGGCCATGATGCAGAGACTGCCAAAGGCAAAGACTTCAAGGCCGACATCGGTCTCGCGAGCCAGCTGTTTCACCTGATGCATGGAGAGCACCCGTGGCAGCACCACCCGTTTGACATTGAACTGCTGCTGATAGAAGCGGATGGCGGCAGCATTGGTGGCGCTGGCCTGCACCGAGACATGCAGCTCCATGTCGGGATAACGGCGGCTGGCATAATCGAGCACGGCAAGGTCTGCAATGATGAGAGCATCGGCACCAAGAGCCACCCCGCGGTCGACCGCCTGCTTCCAGCGGGCATCGGCACCAGGATGGGCGAAGGTATTGATGGCGATATGAAGTTTGCGATCATGTTGATGCACATAATCTACCGCCTTCTCCAGCTTGCTGTCGGTAAAGTTGAGACCGGCAAAGTGGCGGGCATTGGTGTCATCCTTGAAACCGATATAAACGGCATCGGCCCCGTTATCCACGGCGGTTTTCAGTGCCGGCAAACTGCCTGCCGGACAGAGTAATTCCATTGGTACGCTCCGAGAGTGCATATGAAGGGCAAACGAGCCCTGATTGTATGCACCACAGCCCCTTGGCTTTTTGACCTGAGGCAGCTTTGTGTGGCTTTCCCTGATCAACCCAACTCTGCACAAGTTTGATTTCCAACAGGATCTTGCCGGCATCCCTGTGCTTGAATGCGCAAAACAAAGGAGTCCATTGTGTTTCAACAACTGCAACGTCGCCTGGTCGAGCAGGCGCCCCGTCTCTTGCGTCATCCGCTCAAGCTGGTTCCCTTCAATCTGCAAAAGCAGCTGATGGAGAGTTTGCTGGCACGGGTATTCAAGGAGGCCATCGCGGATGGCGATTTCGAGTTCCTGACAGACAAGTGGCTGAAAGTAGAGGTCACCGATCTGGAGCTCTGCTGGTATATCAGCGAGCAGAGCGGTCAACTGGTCGTGGCAAAAAGCTGCGAACAGGCCGATGTCTGTTTTAGCGGCACCGCCAACGATCTGATCCTGATTGCCGGTCGCAAGGAGGATCCGGACGCGCTCTTCTTCCAGCGCAAGCTGAAGATTGAAGGGGATACCGAGTTGGGACTGGAAGTGAAAAACCTGATGGACAGCCTGGACATCGATGGGCTGCCGGTGCTGATGAAGTACCCCCTGATGGATCTGGCCACCTTTATCGAGCAGGCTCGAACCGGATCAGCGCAGACTCCGGTTCAGACGGCGGCGGGCGGGATCCCGTCGTAAGTGAATCGTCACGCCGTGGGCATGGCGGCGGTAATGGTGCCGTGCCCAAAGGCAGTGACAAGCCCACAGACAAGGCACCAGTGCCAGCAGGGCTTGTGGCGCAGGCAGCTGTGCAATGGCCATTCCCAGCGCGAGCCAGACAAAGGGCTGGGCTTCATAAAGCCATTCCGGTTGCAGCCAGCGTTTGGCTGGAAAGATGATGAGGTCGGTGCGCCGGTAGCTGGAGCGCATCATCCAGGTAACCGCTCCAGCGATATACAAAAGTGCACCCGCAAACCAGAGCAGGGGCTGGTTACCAAGGGTGATAATGGCAGTGGCCGCCAGCAGATAGAGGCTGGGCAATTTCTCGTAGATAAACGGAGGAAGCATAGCTGGATCTCTCCCGTGAACAATTCTACATATCCATTAAGTCTAGTTTTTCCTCCTCTTTGCCTCATGCCGGTTTGTTATACCAACGCCCGCTTTTGTTCTGAAATGGGATGCCTTTAACGGTGCCAAAATAGCGCTCTCTTATGTTATAATTGCGCGCCATTTTTGACTGAAGATTGATAGGGCATGTTGGATCAGATTCGTATCGTTTTGGTAAATACCTCTCATACCGGCAACATGGGTTCTGCGGCGCGCGCCATGAAGACCATGGGGCTCACCCAAATGGTACTGGTTGATCCGCAAGCTTTGCCGGATGGCAACGCCAACGCCCTTGCTGCAGGTGCCAGCGATATTCTGGCCAATGCCCGTATCGTCCCGACCCTCGATGAAGCCATCGCTGACTGTGGTCTGGTGATTGGCACCAGCGCGCGCTCCCGCACCCTGAGCTGGCCTATGCTCGATCCCCGCGAAGCGGGCAAGATGGCGGTAGCCGAAGGGATGAAGCATCCTGTTGCGCTGGTTTTTGGTCGCGAGCGGACCGGCCTGACCAACGATGAACTGCAGAAGTGCCACTACCATGTGGCCATTCCGGCCAATCCCGAATACAGCTCCCTTAACCTGGCCATGGCGGTACAGACCCTCTGTTACGAAGTGCGGATGCACTGGTTGCAGGGTCAGGAAGAGGTTGCTGAAGATATGGCTCAGGATTACCCCAGTGCCGAACAGCTGGAGGGGTTTTACCAGCATCTGGAGCAGACGCTGCTCAAGACCGGTTTCATCACCGATGATCATCCGGGGCAGGTGATGAACAAGCTGCGCCGCCTGTTCAACCGGGCTCGTCCGGAGTCGGTTGAGCTCAATATTCTGCGGGGCATTCTTACCTCGGTGCAAAAGACGAGACCGCAGGGATAAACCCGACTGGATTACTCAACCATATACTTGACTGATTTGGTCGGGTATGTGACCATGTGCCCATTGAATTGGTTCGCAAGACGGTAAGGCACATGAGACTGACTTCAAAAGGACGTTACGCTGTAACCGCCATGCTCGACGTGGCGCTGCATGCAGAGCAGGGGCCTGTTCCCCTCGCCGATATTTCCGAGCGCCAGGGCATCTCCTTGTCCTATCTCGAGCAGCTGTTTGCCCGCCTGCGCAAACATGGCTTGGTGAGCAGCGTGCGCGGCCCCGGTGGCGGTTATCGCCTAGGGTTGGCCCCTGACGAGATTTCGGTCGGCCAGGTTATCACCGCGGTTGACGAGTCGGTAGATGCCACCAAGTGCCTCGGCAAAGGGGGCTGTCATGGTGGTACCCAGTGCCTGACTCACTCCCTGTGGCGTGATCTGAGCGAGCGGATCTCCAGTTTCCTCGGCGAGATCACCCTGGCCGAACTGGTTCGCCAGGCCGATGTACGCCGGATTGCCGGCAAGCAAGATGAACAGATGAAAAGCGTGTTGTCCCTGATTGAACGGGCAGAACACGGCGATGTGAGCTTGAAAGTCCAACTATAAACGTGCTTTCCACAGCGGGATTCTGTATGACCCGAACTGTGACGGAGAAAAACATGAAACTGCCTATTTACCTTGATTATTCGGCAACCTGTCCGGTGGACCCGCGTGTCGCAGAAAAAATGATGCAGTGTCTCACCATGGATGGCCTGTTTGGCAATCCGGCTTCCCGTTCTCACCGTTTCGGCTGGCAGGCCGAAGAGGCGGTAGATCTGGCCCGTAATCAAGTGGCAGAGCTTATCGGTGCTGACCCGCGCGAGATCGTCTTCACCTCCGGTGCAACCGAGTCTGACAACCTGGCAATCAAGGGTGTTGCCCACTTTTATGCCAGCAAAGGCAAGCACATCATCACCTCCAAGACCGAACACAAAGCGGTGCTCGACACCTGCCGTCAGCTGGAGCGTGAAGGCTTCGAGGTGACCTATCTCGAGCCGATGCCAAACGGTCTCTTTACCCTCGAGATGATCGAGAACGCCATGCGTGACGACACCATTTTGGTCAGCATGATGCACGTGAACAACGAGATCGGCGTGATCCAGGACATCAAAGGGCTGGGTGAACTGTGCCGCTCCCGCAAGATCCTGCTGCACGTCGATGCCGCCCAGAGCGTGGGCAAAGTCGAGATCGATGTTGAAGCGATGAAGATTGACCTGCTCTCTCTCTCCGCCCACAAGATCTACGGTCCGAAAGGGATCGGTGCGCTCTACGTACGCCGCAAGCCGCGCGTGCGTATCGAAGCCCAGATGCACGGCGGCGGTCACGAGCGCGGCATGCGTTCCGGCACCCTGCCGACTCACCAGATCGTTGGCATGGGTGAAGCCTTCCGTATCGCCAAGGAAGAGATGGCAAGCGAGCACGAGCGCGTGATGACCCTGCGTCAGCGTCTGTGGGATGGCCTGAAAGATATCGAAGCCGTCTACCTCAACGGTGATCTGGAGCAGCGTGTTTCCGGCAACCTCAACGTCAGCTTCGCCTATGTGGAAGGGGAATCCCTCATCATGGCGCTTAAGGATCTGGCGGTCTCTTCCGGTTCTGCCTGTACCTCTGCCAGCCTGGAACCCTCCTACGTGCTGCGTGCGCTGGGTCTGAACGACGAGCTGGCTCACAGCTCCATCCGTTTCAGCATCGGTCGCTTCACCACCGAAGAAGAGATTGACTACGCGGTCAAGCTCATTCGTGACTCTATCGGTCGTCTGCGCGAGATGTCTCCGCTGTGGGAGATGTACAAGGATGGCGTTGATCTGAACACGGTCGAATGGGCTCATCACTGATCACTTCAGTGAGCAACAGAATTAGCAGGAGTTAGATATGGCTTACAGTGAAAAAGTAATCGACCACTACGAAAATCCGCGCAACGTCGGTGGTTTTGACAAGAATGATCCCAGCGTTGCAACCGGCATGGTGGGGGCACCTGCCTGTGGCGACGTGATGAAGCTGCAGCTGAAGATCAGTGAAGAGGGCATCATAGAAGATGCCAAGTTCAAAACCTATGGTTGCGGCTCTGCCATCGCCTCCAGCTCCCTGGTGACCGAATGGGTCAAGGGCAAGACCCTGGACGAAGCGGCCGGCATCAAGAACACCGATATCGCCGAAGAGCTGGCTCTGCCGCCGGTGAAGATCCACTGCTCCATTCTGGCCGAGGATGCCATCAAGGCCGCCATCGCCGATTACAAGCAGAAGAAAGGTCTCTAAGCGCCGGAGAGCAGTATGGCTATTACCATGACAGATGCCGCCGCGGCACGGGTTTCCTCTTTTCTGACCAACCGGGGCAAGGGCATTGGCCTGCGCCTCGGCGTCAAGACCACCGGCTGCTCGGGCCTTGCCTATGTGCTCGAGTTTGTCGATGAGCTTACCGGAGAAGATCAGGTATTCGAGCAGCAGGGCGTCAAGATTATTGTCGATGCCAAGAGCCTCATCCATCTGGATGGCACCGAGCTGGATTTCGTCAAAGAGGGGCTCAACGAGGGCTTCAAATTCAACAACCCCAACGCCAAAGGCGAGTGTGGTTGTGGCGAAAGCTTCAGTGTCTAAGAGGATTGCATGAACCATTTCGAGCTGTTTGGGCTGGTTGAAGGCTTCGAGCTCGATACCCGGCAGCTGGCCGACACCTACCGTCAGCTGCAGACCCAGTTTCATCCCGATCGTTTCGCCACTGCTCCCGAGCGGGAGCAGCTGGCAGCGGTACAGCGTGCCGCCCAGATCAACGACGCATTCACCACCCTCAAGGCGCCGCTGCGCCGTGCCGAATATCTGCTCTCTCTGCGTGGCACCGATATTCGTGGCGAAAAGCAGACCCTGCAAGACACGGCTTTTCTGATGCAGCAGCTTGAATGGCGCGAGCGTCTGGCCGATCTGAAAGGTGACGCTGACCCTGAGCGCGCCATCAAGGATTTTCGCAGCGAGATCAGGCATGATCACCAGCTGTTGATGCAGCAGCTGACCGACTCGCTTGCCACTGGCAACGATCCTGTCGCCGCCGACTGCGTTCGCAAACTCAAGTTTGTCGACAAGCTCCTCGAAGAGCTGGAACGATTCGAAGACTCGCTCCTCGAGTCTTGATCCTTTAACGCTGGAAGTCTCATTACCCATGGCATTACTGCAAATCGCCGAACCCGGCCAGAGCGCTGTACCCCATCAGCACAAGCGTGCCGTCGGCATCGATCTCGGTACCACCAATTCTCTCGTCGCTGCAGTGCGCAGCGGTCAGGCCGCCACGCTCAGTGATGAACAGGGGCGCGACCTGCTCCCCTCTGTCGTTCACTATCAGGCGGATGCAATCCGGGTGGGCTTCGATGCCAAGCGTGAAGCGGCGCTCGACCCGCACAATACCATCGTCTCGGTCAAACGGATGATGGGCAAGGCGCTGGCCGATATTGATACCCGCCAGCAGCCTTATCAATTCGTGGCAGCCGACAACGGCATGCCGCAGTTGCAGACCCGTCAGGGGCTGGTCAACCCGGTGCAAGTCTCGGCCGAGATCCTCAAAAAATTGGCCGAGCGCGGCGCCCAGACCCTGGGTGGCGATCTCGATGGTGTGGTCATCACAGTGCCCGCCTATTTTGATGATGCCCAGCGTCAGGGCACCAAGGATGCGGCCCGTCTGGCCGGTCTGCATGTGCTGCGTCTGCTCAACGAGCCGACCGCCGCAGCCATCGCCTATGGCCTCGACTCCGGTCAGGAAGGGGTTATTGCGGTCTATGACCTGGGCGGCGGCACCTTCGATATCTCTATTTTGCGTCTGCACCGCGGTGTATTCGAAGTGATGGCAACCGGCGGTGATTCCGCCCTCGGTGGCGATGATTTCGATCACCTGCTGGCTGACTGGATCAAGGAACAAGCCGGTTTGACCGGCGAGCTGGATGCCCGTCTGCAGCGTGAGCTGCTGGATGTGGCTGCCGCCGTCAAACACGGTCTGACCGATTCCGACAGCGTTTCCTGCACCTTTGCCGGCTGGCAGGGCTCGGTGAGCCGCAGCCAGTTTGATGAGCTCATCGCGCCGCTGGTGAAACGCACTCTGCTGGCTTGCCGCCGCGCCCTGCGCGATGCGGGTCTCGAGCAGGTGGAAGTGCTAGAGGTGGTGATGGTGGGAGGCTCCACCCGGGTGCCGCTGGTGCGCGAGATGGTGGGCGAGTTCTTTGGTCGCACGCCGCTCACCAGTATCGATCCCGACAAGGTTGTGGCCATCGGCGCTGCCGTTCAGGCTGATATTCTGGTGGGCAACAAGCCAGATGCCGAGATGCTGCTGCTGGACGTCATCCCGCTCTCCCTGGGTCTTGAGACCATGGGGGGGCTCGCCGAGAAGGTGATCCCGCGCAATACCACCATACCGGTGGCCCGCGCTCAGGAGTTCACCACCTTCAAGGATGGTCAGACTGCGATGGCCATCCACGTGGTGCAGGGTGAGCGCGAGCTGGTGGCGGATTGCCGATCTTTGGCCCGTTTTACCCTGACCGGCATTCCGCCGATGGCCGCCGGTGCCGCCCATATTCGAGTCACTTTCCAGGTGGATGCGGATGGTCTGCTATCGGTCAGCGCCATGGAGAAATCCTCCGGCGTGCAGGCCGAGATCCAGGTCAAGCCCTCTTACGGGCTGGCAGAGGAGGATATCCTCAACATGCTGAGCGCCTCCATCGAGAATGCCCAGCAGGATATGGATGCCCGCATGCTGGCAGAGCAGCAGGTCGAGGCCGACCGGGTGGTCGAGAGCCTGAATGCCGCGCTGGCTGCTGATGGCGATGCACTGCTCAATGCGGCAGAGCGCGCCGAGATTGATGCCGCCATCGCCCATCTGCTGGCCATGCGTCAGGCGGGGAGTAGCAACCAAATCAAAGAGGCCATCGAGGCGGCGGATGCTGCCAGTGGCGAGTTTGCAGCCCGCCGGATGGATGCTTCCATTCGCAAGGTGCTGACCGGACAAAACGTCAACAAGGTGTAATATGCCAAAACTGATCATTCTTCCTCATCCCGTGCTCTGTCCGGATGGCGCTGCCCTCGAAGGGGAGAGCGGCGAGACCATTCTGGATGTGGCGCTGCGCAACGGCATCGAGATTGAGCATGCCTGCGAGAAGTCCTGTGCCTGCACCACCTGCCACTGTGTGGTGCGTGAAGGCTTTGACTCCCTAGAGCCGAGCGACGAGCTGGAAGACGACATGCTGGACAAGGCGTGGGGGCTGGAGCCGGAATCCCGCCTCAGCTGCCAGGCCAAACTGGCTGATGAGGATCTGGTGGTGGAGCTGCCCAAGTACACCCTGAACCTCGCCTCTGAACGCCATTAATTACACACAAGTGAATTGCACGTGCAGCATCCATCGGTGCTTCAGTGATATGGTGAAGGCCGTGACCCCTTTGGGGCACGGCCTTTTTTGTATTCGTTCTTACCTGTTTGCGCATTAAAACAGTGCCAGTAAAAAAGGAAGCAAGAGAAGATGGCTGACATGATGAAGGTAGGGTTGTCCACCCAGGCTGCGGCCGCTCACTGGGGCGAGGGTGCCCTGCTCAGTTTCAATGGCGATGAAGCCACTATTCACCTCGGCGCTCTCTCTGTTGAGAAAGAGGTGCTGCGCGCTGTGCAGCGTGCTGCCCGTCGTCTCGAGTCGAGCGGGATCAAGCGGGTTGCGCTGGTCGGTGAAGGCTGGGATCTGGAGCGTCGCTACGCGTTCGCTCAGGGTTTCTACGCCGCCAAGGGAGCCCGTGAACTGGATTTCGGCCAGCAGAGCGACGCGGATGCCCGCGAGCTGGATGGCTTGCTCAAGGCGACCCGCTGGGTGCGCGAGATCACCAATGGCACCCCGGAGGAGATCTACCCCATGAGTCTGGCGGAGTCGGCGCTGCTGCTGATCCGCGGTCTGGCTGGCGACAAGGTGACCGCCCGCATCACGGCCGGTGAAGCGCTGCGCGAGTCTGGCCATATCGGGATCTGGTCGGTGGGCCGTGGCAGCGAGCGCGAGCCTGTGCTGCTGGAGCTTGACTACAACCCGACTGGTGATCGCAATGCGCCCGTGGTGGCGGTGCTGGTGGGCAAGGGGATCACTTTTGACTCCGGTGGCTACTCCATGAAGTCCTCTGACAACATGCTGCCGATGAAGTCCGATATGGGCGGTGCCGCCATGGTGACCGGTGCGCTGGCGCTGGCCATCAGGCGCGGTCTGAACCAGCGGGTGAAGTTGATCCTCTGCTGCGCCGAGAACCTGGTCTCGGGCCACGCATTCAAGCTGGGCGACATCCTCACCTACAAGAACGGCATTTCGGTCGAGATCCAGAATACCGATGCCGAAGGGCGTCTGGTGCTGGCCGATGGTTTGATGGCAGCCTCCGACAGTGGCGCGGCCTATATCCTCGATGCCGCCACTCTGACCGGTGCGGCCAAGATGGCGCTGGGCCGCGACTACAATGCGGTGTTTGCCCTCGATGAAGCCGAGCAGGCTCGCACACTGGCCGCCGCCAAAGCGGAAAACGAGCAGGCCTGGGCGCTGCCGCTGGAGCCCTGGCATGCCGGCCAGCTCACCTCGGCCTTTGCCGATCTGGGCAACGTTGCTTCAGCTGAAGGGACAGCTGGTGCCACTACGGCAGCTGCCTTCCTCTCCCGCTTTGTGCGCGATGAGGGCAAGGGGTGGGTACACCTGGATCTGGCCGCTTCTTACCAGAAAGCGGGTAACGATCTGTGGGCAACCGGTGCCAAGGGCCATGGCCTGCGTACTATCGCCCGCTGGCTGCAGGAGGTGAGCGCATGAACGTCTGGTTGAGCCGGGAATTGGCCCCTGCCGAGTGGGGGGAGGGGGCGCTGCTCTCGCACCGCGCCGATGGCATGGTGATCCATCTGACAACGACCAATGCCTTGCTGGATATTCAGCAAGCGGCGCGTCGTCTCTGCCAGCAGGGAATCCAGAAGGTGTCTCTGGCTGGCCACTGGGAGCGCGAACAGCAGTGGGCCTTTGCCCAGGGCTTGCAAACCCCCAAGGCCGAGGTGCAGCTGCAGTGGGCCATGTCCTCGGAAGAGGACAGAGAGGAGCTGGAAGCACGCTGGCTCTGTGGCCGCTGGGTGCGGGAGATGACCAATGCCACGCCGGAGCAGCTGGGGCCGCTGGAGCTGGCGGTTGAAGCCGCCTCCTTTATTACCGAGCTGGCACCGGACAAGGTGAGCCACCGCATTCTCAAGGGGGAAGCGCTACAACAGGCTGGCTGGGTCGGCCTCTATCAGGTGGGCCGCGGCAGCGAGCGCGAGCCGGTGCTGCTGGAGCTCGACTTCAATCCGGGGCGGGATCCCAAAGCGCCGGTGGCAGCGGCTCTGGTAGGCAAGGGGATCACCTTTGACTCCGGTGGCTACTCCATGAAGAGCTCCGAGGGGATGCTCACCATGAAGTGTGACATGGGCGGCGCCGCCATTGTGACCGGCGCATTGGCGCTGGCCATGCTGCGCGGGCTCGACAAGCGGGTGAAGCTCATCCTCTGCTGCGCCGAGAACCTGGTCTCCGGCCACGCCTACAAGTTGGGGGACATCCTCACCTACAAGAACGGCACCACGGTCGAGATCGTCAACACCGATGCCGAGGGGCGGCTGGTGCTGGCGGACGGCCTGCAGCTGGCTAGCGAGTCCGGTGCACCGCTGATCATCGATGCCGCAACCCTGACCGGTGCGGCAGTGATGGCGCTGGGTGGACGTTACAACGCCCTGTTCGGTCTCGACAAGGGGCTGGTGAGCCGGGCCATGGCGTATGCCGATGCAGAGCAGGAGCCGGCCTGGCCGTTGCCGCTGGAGCCCTGGCACCGCCAGCAGTGTCCTTCCCACTATGCCGACACGGCCAACAGCCGTCCGGTCAAGGGGGGCGGACCGGGTGGCGCCTCCAATGCTGCGGGTTTCCTCTCCCGTTTCGTCGGCAATGAGGGGGAGGGGTGGCTTCACATCGATCTGGCTGCCTGCTTCAGTGACAACGGCGACAGCCTGTGGGCACCAGGGGCCAATACCCTGGGGATGCGTACCATAGCGCGCACGCTGCTGGCAGAAGTACTTTAAGCATGACAAGGCACCTTCGGGTGCCTTTTTAGTGATGGTTGAATAGTGAGCAAAAGATGTCGTTTTGCTGGCTTAAGGAGACTATCGTGCGCAAGCGCACATATATTCCCGCTCAGCCCGGTCAAGATGAGTATGAATGTTGAATGCAGGGGAGTGATGTTTAATAAAAAGTTGCTTGTTTGTGTGTTTTTCCGGTTTTTGTTTACGTATAATCGCCAGCGAACATGGATTCTAACAATAAAACACTGTAGTTAAGGAAAGATATCAATGGCCATCGAACGTACCTTCTCTATCGTCAAGCCGGATGCTGTCAGCAAGAACCTGATCGGTGCCATCTATAGCCGTTTCGAAAGCGCAGGCTTGAAGGTGGTGGCATCCAAAATGCTGCGGATGAGCAGCGAGCAGGCAGCCGGTTTCTATGCCGAACATCAGGGCAAGCCTTTTTATGACGCACTGGTCAGCTTCATGACTTCCGGCCCCGTTATGGTACAGGTGCTGGAAGGGGAAGATGCCATCCGTCGCAACCGTGAAATCATGGGCGCAACCAACCCGAAAGAGGCACTGGCCGGTACCCTGCGTGCCTGCTACGCCGAGAGCATCGATCGCAACGCCGTGCACGGCTCCGATGCACCGGCTTCCGCTGCCCGTGAAATTGCTTACTTCTTCTCTGACAACGAGATCTGCCCGCGCGGCTGATTTTCGTGGATGATGACCCAAGGGAGCCTCGGCTCCCTTTGTTGTTTTGGTCGTTCTGCCAATATCCCTCTATTCTCCAGGTGGAAAGCCGCACCCATAATTTGTACAATGCCGCCCCCTGACGTCGTCAGCCAATAATTGATTGAAGTGTTTGAACCGAGGCCATTGATGAGCGAAACAAAAATCAACCTGCTGGATCTTGATCGGGATGCCATGCGTGCCTTCTTCGTCGAACTGGGCGAGAAGCCGTTCCGGGCAGATCAGGTCATGAAGTGGATCTATCACTTTGGTTGTGATGATTTCGATCAGATGACCAACGTCAACAAGGTGCTCAAGGAGCGCCTGAAGGCGATCGCCGAGATCAAGGCGCCCGAGATCAGCCGCGAGCAGCGATCTTCCGATGGCACCATCAAGTGGGCGCTGCAGGTGGGCGATCAGGAAGTAGAGACTGTCTACATCCCGGAAGATGATCGTGCGACCCTCTGCGTCTCCTCCCAAGTGGGCTGTGCGCTGGAGTGCAAGTTCTGCTCCACGGCTCAGCAAGGTTTCAACCGCAACCTGAAAGTATCCGAGATCATCGGTCAGGTGTGGCGTGCTGCACGTGTCGTGGGGGGCAAGCGCCCCATCACCAACGTGGTGATGATGGGGATGGGTGAGCCGCTGCTCAACCTCGCCAACGTGGTGCCGGCCATGCGCCTGATGATGGATGACTACGGCTTTGGCATCTCCAAGCGCCGCGTCACCATCTCCACCTCCGGTGTGGTGCCGGCGCTCGACATGCTGGGCGACCAGATCGACGTGGCGCTGGCCATCTCTCTGCACGCACCGAACGACAAGTTGCGCTCTGAGATCATGCCGATCAACGACAAGTACAACATCGAGGCCTTCCTCGCGGCGGTTCGTCGCTATCTGGGCAAATCCAATGCCAACGGCGGCCGGGTGACCGTCGAGTATGTGCTGCTCGATCATATCAATGACGATATGCAGCATGCCCACGAGCTGGCCAAGGTACTCAAGGATACCCCGAGCAAGATCAACCTGATCCCGTTCAACCCCTTCCCGGGCAACCCCTACGGCAAGCCGAGCAACAGCCGTATCGATCGCTTCTCCAAGGTGCTGATGGAGTACGGTTTCACTGTGATCGTTCGCAAGACCCGTGGTGACGATATCGATGCTGCTTGCGGCCAGCTGGTGGGCGACGTGATTGACCGCACCAAGCGCACCATCAAAAATCGGATGCAACAGGATGGGATTTCCGTCAAAATGGTTTAATTGCTAAGCCATTGTATAGACAGGGAATGGATACACGTACATTGATGGTAGTGGCAGCGCTTAGTGCGCTGCCAGGTTGTGTGACCGAGACCACTTACGCTGGCCAGAATTCCACCCAGCGTGAGTCGGGGCCCGATCTGAAGGCTGCGGCCCAGACCCGCATCGATCTCGGTATTCAATATCTGCAGCAGGGCAATGCCGAACAGGCCAAGTTCAATCTTGATCGCGCCCTCAAATATGACCCCTCCAATCCAGCGGTTCAGATCGGCTTCGCCTATTTCTATCAACAGGTCGGTGATTTCAAGGCGGCAGAGACCAGCTACAAGAACGCCCTGGCCATGGATCCGTCCAATGCTGACGCAATGAACAACTATGGCGCCTTTTTGTGTGACCGCGGCCGCTATGACGAGGCAGACAAGGCGTTCAACCAGGCTGTTATTCAGCCAGGTTACGTGAAAATTGCCGATACCTATGAAAATGCGGCACTTTGCGCCCAGCAAAATCATAGAAATGATAAAGCAAGCGAGTACTATCGCTTGGCCTTGGGGTATAATCCCCGCAACCCAAGGTTATTGCTGGACTTGGCCGAGCTTTCCATGAAAGATGGCAAGCTGCCTGATGTGCAGTCCTACCTCGCCCGTTTCACAGAAGTGTCAGACGAGAACGAGGACAGTCTCTGGTTGAGATTGCGGCTGGCACAGGCAATGGACAAACCGGCATTACTCCACCAATTCGGGAATGAGCTGGTAAGGCAATATCCCACTTCGCAACAAGCCAAGCGTTATTTAGCCAATGACTACTGAACAGCAACACGATTTTCAAGACGACATCCAGGCAGTGGGCCCAGGCCAGCTGCTGCGCAACGCCCGTGAACAGCTCGGCTGGACCCGGGAACAGGTTGCGTCCCGCATTCACCTTCGTCTGACCCTGATTGCCGCTATCGAATCGGATACATACGACAAGCATACGTCTCATACCTTTATCCGGGGCTATCTGCGCACCTACGCCAAGCTGGTGGGGATCCCGGAGGAGACCATTCTTGCCGCCTACGACAAGCTGGGGCTGACCCCGCCCGACAATATCGACATGCAGAGCTTCTCGCGCCGTTCCCGTCAGCAGGCGAGCGATAACCGTCTGAAAGTCGTGACCTGGCTGGTGATCCTGGTGCTGATTGCGCTCTCTGTTGCTTGGTGGTGGCAGAGCACGACCCGCCGCTCCGCCGGTGATGAGGCGCTGGCCGCGACCGAAATGAGCACAACCGCAGCGCCAACTGCCGACACCGCAACCGTTGCGGTGGCCAATGATGCAACTGCGCCGGCTCAGGATGTCTCTGCCGCGGCAGCTACCATCGTTGCCCCGACTACTGCTGTTTCCGACGCGGCTGCCACCCTGGCTCCGGCTTCTGCTGCCGTGGCGTTGACCGACGCCAGCGGCGCCGTCAGCACGGTGGCTGATGTTGCCGCCTCCGGTGCCACTGCGACCGAATCTGAAGAGACTGCGGTTGATCCGGCAACTGCGCCGCAACTCAAGATGAGCTTTACCGCCGACTGCTGGCTGGATGTGAAGGATGCCAAGGGCAAGACTCTCTTCAGCGGTCTGAAGAAGGCAAATGACGAGCTGGTACTGGAAGGTGCCGAGCCCCTGAAGTTCATCATTGGCGCGCCGATGGCGGTCAAGCTCGACTACAAGGGCAAATCCTTTGATATGAGCCGTTACAACAACGGCCGTACTGCCCGCTTCTCACTGCCGCAGGAGTAATCTGTTCGTCATGTCCGCACACGAATCTCCCATTATTCGTCGTAAATCACGGCAGATCATGGTTGGCAATGTACCGGTAGGGGGCGATGCCCCCATTACGGTGCAGACCATGACTAACACCAAAACCACCGATGTCGCCGCCACTGTCGAGCAGATCCAGCGGATTGAGCGGGTAGGTGCCGATATCGTCCGGGTTTCCGTGCCCACCATGGAAGCAGCGGAAGCGTTCAAGCTGATCAAACAGCAGACTCGCATCCCCATCGTTGCCGATATCCATTTTGACTATCGCATCGCCCTGAAAGTGGCCGAGTATGGCGCTGACTGCCTGCGTATCAATCCGGGCAACATCGGCAACGAGCAGCGTGTGCGCTCTGTTGTCGATTGCGCACGCGACCTCAATATCCCGATCCGCATCGGGGTCAATGGCGGGTCGCTCGAGAAGGATATTCAGGAGAAGTATGGCGAGCCGACCCCGGAGGCACTGGTGGAGTCCGCCATGCGTCACGTCGAGTATCTCGATCGCCTCGATTTCCAGAACTTCAAGGTGAGCGTCAAGGCGTCCGATGTATTCCTCGCCGTGGGCGCCTATCGCCTGCTGGCCAAGCAGATTGAGCAGCCGCTCCATCTGGGCATTACCGAAGCGGGCGGTTTCCGTGCCGGTGCGGTGAAGTCCTCCATTGGTCTTGGCATGCTGCTGGCTGATGGCATCGGCGACACCCTGCGCATCTCGCTGGCGGCTGATCCGGTAGAGGAAGTGAAGGTCGGTTTCGACATCCTCAAATCCCTGCGGATCCGCTCTCGTGGCATCAATTTCATCGCTTGCCCCTCCTGTTCCCGTCAGGAGTTCGACGTCATTGGCACTGTCAATGCGCTGGAAGAGCGGCTCGAAGACATCATCACCCCGATGGATGTCTCCATCATCGGCTGTGTGGTGAACGGGCCGGGCGAAGCGCTGGTTTCCGATCTGGGTCTTGCCGGTGCGGCCAACAAGAGTGCCTTCTACGAAGGAGGCCAGCGGGTTGACCGGCTCGACAACAAGGATCTCATCCCGACCCTTGAGCGCCGCATTCGTGCCCGCGCCGCCATGCTGGACCCGGTTAACCGGATCCTGGTGGACAAGGATTGAACGGACAGGGGCCACTTCGGGTGGCCCTCTTTCCAGGTGACTGATTTTACACCCCGCTTGCGGATTCCCTGATTTTACCTCGGGGGTGAAAATCCCTATAATGCGGCCAAATTTTACCTCTTTTTCTCGAGTATCAACGTGGCAAAACAGATCCAAGCTATTCGCGGTATGAATGATTGCCTGCCGGAGCAGAGCCCGGTATGGCAGAAGGTTGAACAGATCCTGCGCCAGGTCGTTGCCAGCTATGGCTACAGCGAAGTGCGCATGCCGATTGTCGAGCAGACCCATCTGTTCAAGCGCGCCATCGGTGAAGTGACCGACGTGGTCGAAAAAGAGATGTACACCTTTGAAGATCGCAATGGCGACAGCCTGAGCCTGCGTCCGGAAGGGACTGCCAGCTGCGTCCGCGCCGGTATCGAACACGGCCTGCTCTACAATCAGGAGCGCCGGATGTGGTATATGGGCCCCATGTTCCGTCACGAGCGTCCCCAGAAGGGCCGCTATCGCCAGTTCCACCAGTTTGGTGTCGAGCTGTTTGGCATCAACGGGCCGGATATCGACGCCGAGCTCATCATGCTGACCAACCGCCTGTGGCGTCTGTTCGGTATCAGCGAGCATGTGACTCTGCAGCTCAACACCTTGGGTCAGAGCGCCGAGCGTGCCGCTTACCGTGATGCGCTGGTTGCCTATCTGGAGCAGTACAAGGATCAGCTGGACGAAGAGAGCCAGCGCCGCATGTACAGCAACCCGCTGCGAGTGCTCGACTCCAAGGACGAGAAAGTGCAGGCCGTGCTGGTCGGTGCACCCCGTCTGTTCGACCATCTGGGCGAAGAGAGTCTGGCTCACTTTGAGGGGCTCAAGCGCCTGCTCGACTCTGCCGGCATCAAGTACGAAGTGAACGAGCGTCTGGTGCGTGGCCTCGACTATTACAACCTCACCGTATTCGAGTGGGTGACCAACAGCCTGGGTGCCCAGGGCACCGTCTGTGCCGGTGGCCGCTATGACGGTCTGGTGGAGCAGTTGGGTGGTCAGCCGACGCCTGCGGTCGGTTTTGCCATGGGCATGGAGCGTCTGGTGCTGATGCTGGAGACCCTTGAGCTCAACGGCGACATTCGCCCGGCAGTTGATGTCTATCTGGCGATGGTGGGCGAGGGGACCGAGCAGGCTGGCTTCCAGCTGGCCGAGCGTCTGCGTGATGCGCTGCCGGATTTGCGCCTGATGAGCCACTGCGGCGGCGGCAACTTCAAGAAACAACTCAAGCGTGCCGACAAGAGCGGCGCGTCCATCGCCCTGATCCTTGGTGAGACCGAGGTGCAAAACGGGGAGATCACTATCAAATATCTGCGTGGTCAGGCCGAGCAACAGACCGTCAAGGTTGACGCCGCCATTGCCCTGCTGGCAGCCAAAGGAGAGTAAGCTGTGGAAGTTTATACCACCGAAGAACAACAGGTTGAGGTTATCAAGGAGTGGTGGAAAGAGAACGGGACTTCGGTGATCGCCGGTACCGTGATCGGTCTGGTCGGCCTGTTTGGCTGGCGCTACTACAACCAGTACCAGCAACAGACCATGGAGGCATCCTCCCATGCCTACAACCAGGTGATTACCCAGCTGGCTAAAGGCGATGCCGCCGGTTTCGAGCAGGCAGCGCAGTTTGTCTCCGCCAACAAGGGCGACTCCTATGGCGAGCTGGCCGCGCTGCAACTGGCCGCCGCCGCCGTCAAGGCCGGCAAGCTGGATCTGGCTGCCGAGCAGCTGACCCAGGTGGCCACCAGTGGTGACGAGAGCATTCGTCCCATCGCTGCACTGCGTCTGGCTCGCGTATTGAGCGATCAGGGCAAGGCAGATGACGCGCTGGCCCAGCTTGGCAAGATCAATAGCGACGCCTTCAAGGCCCAGGTGGCCGAAGTGCGCGGTGACATCCTGCAAAAGCAGGGCAAGATTGAGGAGGCTCGCGATGCCTATCAGGCAGCGGCCGATGCCGGCGGCCTGCAGGGCAGTCAGGAGCTCAAGTTGAAGATGGACGATCTGGCCCTGCCGGCCATGACCACGGGTGAGGCACCGGATGCGTAATCTATTCAAAATGGTAGCGCTGGGGGCTGCGGTCTCCTTCGCCCTGCAGGGCTGCTCCCTGTTCAGCTCGGAAGAGGACTTGAACCCCATGGCACCGCTGCCCAAGGTTGAATCCGCTTTCAGTGCCGATACCGAGTGGTCTTCCACCGTCGGTGACGGCATCGGTGACTTCTACTCCCAGCTCAAGCCGGCAGTGGAAGATGAGCGCATCTATGCCGCTGCGCGCGATGGCGATGTCACCGCCTTCGACCGTGCCAGTGGCGATCGCCTCTGGACTGTCGATCTGGCCGACCTGCCGGTCAACGCCGACAAGCGCAGCGCTCGTCTCTCCGGCGGTCTGGTCTCCCGTTACGGCAAGCTGTTCCTCGGCTCCGAGAACGGGGTGGTCTACGCCCTGAACGAAGAGAACGGCGAAGTGCTGTGGCAGACCAATGTGCCCGGTGAAGTGGTCGCCAGCCCTGCGGTTGAAGATGGTCGCGTGGTGGTACTGACCACCTCCGGTCGCCTGATTGCGCTCGACACCGACGAAGGCAAGATGCAGTGGACGCTCTCCGAAGAGCAGCCACCGCTGACCCTGCGCAGTGCCGGTGCCCCGGTGATCACCAATGGCGCCGTCATCTATGGCCGCGCCGATGGCAAGGTTGGCATCGCGCTGCTGAGCAACGGCCAGCCGGTGCGTCAATCCAAGGTGGCCGACCCGCGCGGTGCTACCGAGCTTGACCGCATGGTGGACGTCGATGCCAGCCCGCTGATTGCCGGTGATGAGCTCTACGCCATCGCCTACAATGGCCAGTTGATGGCGCGCAAGCTGATGAGCGGCGATGAAGTGTGGAAGCGCAAGTATTCCGGCTATCGCGATCTCGCTATCACCGGCAACGCCATCGTGCTGACCGACAGTCGCAGCCACCTGTTTGCCATCGACCGTCGCAATGGTCTGGAGCTGTGGTCCAACACCCAGCTGGAGAATCGTACCGTCACTGCACCTGTCATCTTCGGTGACTATGTGGTGGTGGGTGATGTGGAAGGATACCTGTACTGGCTTGATCGTACCGACGGTACCATCAAGGCGATGCAGCAGCTCGACAGCAGTGGTCTGTATGCCGCCCCGCTTGTGGATGGTGACACCCTGTATGTGCAGAGCCGTGGCGGCAAGCTGTACGCACTAAAGCGTCCTTGATCGTCCGTTAATTTGAATATCCGGCTCCTGGTCTTCGGACCCGGAGCCTTTGTCGTCTTGAGAATGAGGCTTTTATGACTCCTGTTGTTGCCCTGGTGGGCCGCCCCAATGTGGGGAAATCCACCCTGTTTAACCGCCTGACCCGTACCCGGGATGCCCTGGTTGCCGACTTCCCCGGCCTGACCCGGGACCGCAAATATGGCCAGGCGAAGCTGGGCGAGCTGGAATTTATCGTGGTCGATACCGGCGGTATCGATGGCACCGAGGAGGGGATCGAGCTGAAGATGGCCGAGCAGTCCCTGCTGGCCATCGAAGAAGCCGATGTGGTGCTGTTCATGGTGGATGCTCGTGCCGGTTTGACTGCTGCGGATCAGGCCATCGCCGAGCACCTGCGCAAGACTCACAAGAAGGTGTTTCTGGTCGCCAACAAGACCGACGGCATCGACGGTGACTCTGCCGTTTCCGAGTTTTACGGTCTGGCGCTGGGTGAGGTTTACCAGATGGCGGCTGCCCACGGTCGCGGCGTATTGAGCCTGCTGGAGCTGGCACTGGCTCCTCACCTGGAGACGCTGGTCGAAGCCGCTGGTGGCGAAGAGGCGCAGGACGAGGAAGAAGAGGACTTCGACGAAGAAGCCCTGCTGCGCATGGTGGCTGCCGGTGAACTCGATACCAAAGAGGACACCAAGGAGACGCCGTTCGCCGATCTGCCCATCAAGTTCGCCATCGTCGGTCGCCCCAACGTCGGCAAATCAACCCTGACCAACCGTATGCTGGGTGAAGATCGGGTCATCGTCTATGACATGCCGGGCACCACCCGTGACTCCGTCTACATCCCGATGGAGCGTGACGAGCAGAAGTACGTCATCATCGATACCGCCGGCGTGCGTCGTCGTGGCAAGGTACACGAGACTGTGGAGAAGTTCTCCGTCATCAAGACCCTCAAGGCCATCGAAGATGCCAACGTTTGCCTGCTGGTGATCGACGCTCAGGAGACCATCACCGATCAGGACTTGAGCATCCTTGGCTTTGTGCTCAACACCGGCCGCTCCGTGGTGCTGGTGGTGAACAAGTGGGATGGTCTGGATCAGAAGGTGAAAGAGGATGTGAAGAACGAGCTGGATCGTCGCTTGGGCTTCATCGACTTTGCTCGCGTTCACTTCATCTCCGCCCTGCACGGCAGCGGTGTTGGCCACCTGTTTGAATCCATTCAGGAGGCTTACCAGTCCGCCACCCGCCGTACCAGCACCGCCATGCTGACCCGCATCATGCAGATGGCACAGGAAGATCACCAGCCGCCCATGGTCAATGGTCGCCGCGTCAAGCTCAAGTATGCTCACGCCGGTGGTTACAACCCGCCGCGGATCGTGATCCACGGCAACCAGCTCAACGATCTGCCGGACTCCTACAAGCGGTATCTGATCAACTACTTCCGCAAGTCCCTCAAGATCATGGGCTCACCGATCCGGGTCGAGTTCCAGGAGTCGGTCAACCCGTTTGAAGGCAAGAAGAATACCCTGACCCTGAGTCAGGAGCGCCAGCGCAAACGGCTGCTGAAGATGAAGAAGAAATAAGCCCTGGCGGCTGCCCTCACCGGCAGCCGCTTTGTTATCCTCGTCATGTCAAGGTGTGGAGCAAGGGGAGGAGGATCTGCCATGGAGCCAGACCATGGCAGATCCACTTTTCGAGGAGTTGATTATGGAAGCCCTGCTTTGTCCGTCCTGCCAGAGTGAACTGGATACCCGCAGCAAGGAGCAAACTTGCGGTAACTGCAAGGCCATTGTGCGGGTCACTGCACTTTGCCCCACCTGCCATCAGGAGCTGGAGCGCCTCAAGGCGTGCGGTGCGGTCGATTACTTCTGCAATCACTGCAACTCGCTGGTCTCCAAACGCTCGGTGCAATTTAGCGCCGACATCCAGCAAGCCTGAGAAATCCAGAGCATAAAAAACCCGGCTAATGCCGAGTTTATGCTGTGTGCTCTGCGATAAGCAGTGTATAGGATCGGTTTCTGCGCCACAGGTTGCGCTTGATGTCATTAAGCTTGAGTTTGCGTCTGGGGCTCCAGCTGCACTTTGCTTTTCTGACCAGACTGATTTTTCTACGTTTTTGCATCTTGGTCTCCTCCCAACTCAGGTGGCCATCCGGGCCTTGGGTCATTGATGGAGCCCATCCGAAATTGCTGTTATTTAATCTCTCAACATAATGAAAACAATGCGATTTCGGATAGGCTCCGATGTAATTCGATGGTAACAGAGAAGTTTGCGTGAAAACAGTCGAATAATGGTTTGTTAGCGCATGGTGATCTGATTGACCACTTCGGCGATGACGGTAGGGTGCTCCGCCAGCTCAGGTTCGCTGGCGTTGTCGATGTTTTCGCGCTGCTGCGCTCGTTGCTTCTCGTTGTCGAGCCAGAGCAGGCTCTGGTAATACTGGCGCACGTTGTTGACGTAGTTGCGCGCCTCGCCACCACGGGCATAGCCGTAGCGTACCTTGCGATGCCAGCGCGCCTGCTGCAGCAGCGGCAGCACCTCTTTCACGTCGCCCCAGGCATCCGGGTTCTTGCCCAGATCCTTGGTGAGGCGACGGGCATCCATCATGTGGCCGTAGCCAATGTTGTAGGCGGTGAGGGCAAACCACACCTTCTCGTCATCAGGCACCGAGTCGGGCACCTTCTCCATCATCTGCTGCAGATAGAGGGCTCCGCCCTTGATGCTCTCTTCCGGATGGAGCCGGTCATTGACCCCCATCGCCTTGGCGGTGGGTTCGGTCAGCATCATCATGCCGCGCACGCCGGTGTAGGAGCGGGCCTGCGGATCCCAGTGGGATTCCTGATAGCTGATAGCGGCCAGCAGTCGCCAGTCGATGTTCTTGGCATGGTTCTGGAACAGCGACTGGTATTTGGGCAACAGACTCTTGGCCCGCTGCAGGAAGGTGCGGGTATCGACGAAATCGAAGTTCTGCACGTGGCCGAAGTACTTCTCGTCGAGTTTGGCAATGGCGCCATCCATGAAGCGTTGGCCAAAGAAGTCGATGACGCTGGCATAGAGGCTGTCATCGGGCAGCTTGCTCATGGCCCAGGCGACGGTCTGCTTCTGGGCCAGGGTCAGCCCCTCGGTGAGCTCCGGGTAGTAGCGCTGGCTGCGGGCCAGCACAGTGTCCTGCACCACCGTGTAGTCAATCTTGCCTTCGACCACCTGTCTCAGCAGATCTTCCAGATCGGCGCTGTTGCTGACGCTCCAGTTGAGGTCAGGATTGCTCTTGCTGAGCTCCTTGAGCAGATCTTCACCGGTCGAACCAGCAGCCACCACCAGCTTGCCCTTGATATCATCGAGAGAGTCCGGTTTTGGCTTGCCGTTGCGATAAACCAGTTTGGGGGAAACCTGATAGAAGCCCGGTCCGAAGCGAAACAGCTGGCGCCGCTCCGGGGTGACCATGATGGCGGCCGCAGCCAGATCGAGTTTGCCTTTCTTGAGCAGGTTTACCAGTTCATCCGAACTGTTAACCGGCACTATGGTGAGTTTGACCCCCAGCCAGTCGGCATAGTTTTTCGCCAGCTCGTAATCGAACCCCTGGGCGGTGTCGTCACGCTGGTAATAGGAGGTGGGGCCATAGATGGTGCCAACCCGGATCTCGCCCCTTTGGCGGATCTGCTCCAGCTGGCTGGAGGGGGTGTAGAAGTCACAACCGACCAAGGTCAGCAGCAACGTCAGCCCGATAAATAGTCGAAAAATGCAGCGCAAGTAGGTGAGTACCTTTGTTGAAAAAATCGGCATTTGTCAAAAAAGAAGCACCTTTATACCAGAGAGTGTGCGCCGAGTCACACTACACAAAACGAGAAAAACGTTTGTCCGCTGTGAGCCAGCTCCCTATAATACGCGCGTCTCAATTCCCCCCACTTCAAAACTTGGTGAGAAAGGTCATATGGATATCTTGCGTGGTGCCCCTGCACTGTCTGAGTTTCGTGTCCAAAAACTGCTGCAGCGATTTGCGCAGATGAAACAGGAGAGAGGAGTAGAGATAGAGGATGTCTATGCCGAATACGTGCACTTTGCCGAGCTTTCGAGCCCGCTGTCGCCCCCGGAGCGAGCGACCTTGGGCCAGCTTCTGCGCTACGGCCCGACTATCCCCGAACACACCCCCAGCGGTCAGCTGTTTCTCGTTACCCCCCGCCCCGGCACTATCTCCCCCTGGTCTTCCAAAGCAACCGACATCGCCCACAACTGCGGCCTGAACAAGGTCAAGCGGCTGGAGCGCGGCATTGCCTATTACGTGCAGGCCAAGGGTGAGCTGAGCGCCACCCAGCGTGCCGATGTGGCGGCCGTGCTGCACGATCGCATGATGGAGACGGTGTTTGCCGACATGGAAGCGGCGAGTGCCCTGTTTGCCCACCACGAACCACGCCCCTTCACCCAGGTGGATGTGCTGGGCGGTGGTCGGGCAGCCTTGGCAGATGCCAATGTGGCGCTGGGTCTGGCGCTGGCCGACGACGAAATTGACTATCTGGTGGAGAATTTCACCAGGCTGGGTCGCAACCCCAACGACATCGAGCTCTATATGTTTGCCCAGGCAAACTCCGAGCACTGTCGCCACAAGATCTTCAACGCCGATTGGACCATCGACGGTGAGCAGCAACCCAAGTCGCTGTTCAAGATGATCAAGAACACCTTCGAGCAGACGCCGGATCATGTCCTCTCTGCCTATAAAGACAACGCTGCGGTGATGGAAGGGAGCCAGGGTGGCCGCTTCTTCCCGAGCCCGGCCAGCGGCGAGTACCAGTATCATCAGGAGCAAGTCGACATCCTGATGAAGGTGGAGACCCACAACCACCCGACCGCCATCTCCCCCTTCCCGGGGGCGGCCACCGGCTCCGGCGGCGAGATCCGCGACGAGGGTGCCACCGGTCGCGGTGCCAAACCCAAGGCGGGTCTGGTCGGTTTCTCCGTCTCCAACCTGCGCATCCCCGGCTTTGAGCAGCCCTGGGAGCAGGATTTTGGCAAACCGAGCCGCATCGTCAGCGCGTTTGACATCATGCAGGAGGGGCCGCTCGGTGGTGCCGCCTTCAACAACGAGTTCGGCCGTCCGGCCATTCTCGGTTACTTCCGTACCTTCGAAGAGGAGGTGCCGAGCCACAACGGCGTCGAGGTGCGTGGCTACCACAAACCCATCATGCTGGCGGGCGGTATCGGCAATATCCGCACCGAGCATGTCCAGAAAGGGGAGATCCCGGTAGGGGCGGCCCTCATCGTGCTGGGTGGCCCGGCGATGAACATCGGTCTGGGCGGCGGCGCGGCTTCCTCCATGGCTTCCGGCCAGTCGGCCGAAGATCTCGACTTTGCCTCGGTGCAGCGTGACAACCCCGAGATGGAGCGCCGGTGTCAGGAGGTGATTGACCACTGCTGGCAACTGGGGGACGACAACCCCATCGTCTTCATCCACGACGTGGGGGCGGGCGGTCTCTCCAACGCCATGCCGGAGCTGGTGAGTGATGGCGATCGCGGCGGTCGCTTCGACCTGCGTGCCATCCCGAACGACGAGCCGGGCATGAGCCCGCTCGAGATCTGGTGCAACGAATCCCAGGAGCGTTACGTGCTGGCAGTGGCCAAGGAGAAGCTGCCGCTTTTCAAGGCGCTGTGCGAGCGCGAGCGCGCACCCTATGCCGTCATCGGTACTGCCACCGAAGAGAAGCACCTGACGCTCTCCGATCAGCATTTTGACAACCACCCCATCGATTTGCCGCTGGATGTGCTGCTGGGCAAGACCCCCAAGATGCATCGCGATGTTGCAAGCCTGCCTGCCCAAGGCAAAGCGCTCCAACTCGATGGCATCACCCTGGGCGAAGCTGCCGAGCGGGTGCTGCGTCTACCGACCGTGGCGGAGAAGTCCTTCCTTATCACCATCGGCGATCGCAGCGTGACCGGTCTGGTCAACCGCGACCAGATGGTTGGCCCCTGGCAGATCCCGGTGGCCGATTGTGCCGTGACCGCTGCTACCTACGACAGCTACCACGGTGAAGCCATGTCCATGGGCGAGCGCACCCCGGTGGCGCTGCTCTCCCACGCAGCCTCCGCTCGCATGGCGGTGGCGGAAGCACTCACCAACCTGGCACCGGCTCACATCGGTTCCCTCAAGCGGGTCAAGCTCTCCGCCAACTGGATGGCCGCCGCCGGTCACCCGGGTGAAGATGCCGGCCTCTATGAGGCGGTCAAAGCGGTGGGCGAGGAGCTCTGCCCGGCCCTTGGCATCACCATTCCGGTGGGTAAGGACTCCATGTCCATGAAGACCCGATGGCAGCAGGATGGCAAGGAGCAGAGCGTCACTTCGCCGCTCTCCCTGCTCATCTCGGCGTTTGCCCGGGTTGAGGACGTGCGCAACACCGTCACGCCGCAGCTGCGTACCGATCTCGGTGAGACCGACCTTATCCTCATCGACCTTGGCAACGGCAAGCAGCGCCTCGGTGCCTCGGCGCTGGCTCAGGTCTATCGCCAGCTGGGTGACAAGGCGCCGGATCTGGACAATCCGGTCCAGCTCAAAGGCTTCTTCAACGCCATTCAGGCGCTGGTGGCCGATCGCAAGCTGATCGCCTATCACGACCGTTCTGACGGCGGCCTGTTCGTGACCCTGACCGAGATGGCGTTTGCCGGTCACTGCGGTCTCGACATCCAGCTCGATCGCATCGGCGGCGAGCTGCTGCCTGCGCTTTTTAACGAGGAGCTGGGCGCCGTCATTCAGGTGCGCCGCGAAGATAAAGAGGCGGTGATGACCCTGCTGGCCGGCCACGGTCTGGCGGCTTGTTCTCACGTGCTCGGTACCGTGCGCGAGGGGGATCTCATCACCCTGCAGCGGGGCGGTCAGGAGGTCTATCGCGCCAGCCGCACTGCACTTCGCACCATTTGGGGCGAGACCAGCTGGCAGATGCAGCGCCTGCGCGATAACCCCGAGTGCGCGGATCAGGAGCATGCTGCTCGTCAGGACGCCACCGATCCGGGTCTGCAGGCCAAGCTCAGCTTCAACCCGGCCGAAGATGTGGCCGCACCTTACATTGCCCGTGGGGTCTCCCCCCGTCTGGCGGTGCTGCGCGAGCAGGGTGTCAACTCCCACGTGGAGATGGCGGCGGCGTTTGACCGTGCCGGCTTTGCTGCAGTGGATGTCCATATGAGCGACATCCTCTCCGGCCGTATCAAGCTGGAGGAGTTCCAGAGCCTGGTGGCCTGTGGCGGTTTCTCCTACGGTGACGTGCTGGGCGCGGGCGAAGGCTGGGCCAAGTCCATTCTGTTCAACGACAACGCTCGCGAGCAGTTCCAGCGCTTCTTCGAGCGTGGCGATACCTTGTCGCTGGGCGTGTGTAACGGTTGCCAAATGATGTCCAACCTGCGGGATCTCATCCCGGGCGCCGCTCTGTGGCCGCGCTTTGTGCGCAACCGCTCCGAGCGCTTCGAGGCTCGCTTCAGTCTGGTGCAGGTACAGGAGTCACCGTCGGCCTTCTTCGCCGGCATGGCGGGCTCGGTGATGCCGATTGCCGTCTCCCACGGGGAAGGGCGTGTCGAGGTGCGCGATGCTGCTCACCTGAACGCACTGCAAACCAGCGGGCTGGTGGGGCTGCGCTTTGTCGACAACCGCGGCAGCGTGACCGAGCAGTACCCGGCCAACCCGAATGGCTCGCCGGACGGCATCACCGCCGTGACTACCACCGACGGTCGCGCCACCATCATGATGCCGCACCCGGAGCGGGTGTTCCGCACCGTGGCCAACTCCTGGCACCCTGACAACTGGGGTGAGGACGGTGCTTGGATGCGGATGTTCCGCAACGCCCGGGTTCGTCTGGGTTAATAGAGATGGCGCTAACGCGTAACAACAGAAACCGGCCAATTGGCCGGTTTTTTTATGGAGCAACTGAGTGGGTTAGGCAAGCGAGGTGGCCAGTCAGCCAATGGCTTTGTCGCAGCGTATGTTGATGAGGGAGAGAGTTGATCCATGCTCTGCAAATGGGTTCGGGGGAAAGGATGAGGATAAAAAAACCGGCAGCCAAGGCTGCCGGTTTTGATTTGGAGAAGGGGATTATTGCAGAACTACGTTCTGGAAACCCTGTACCAGCGAGATGACCGGTTGTGGGTAGAGGCCGAGCAATACCACCAGAGCGGCCGAGAGCAGCACGACTACACCACCGGAGGAGAGCGCCCAGTTGGCGCTGGCATCGCGTTGCTGCATGCCCGGCTCGCGCAGATAGAGGGTCACCATCACTCGGAGGTAGTAGTAGAGACCCAGCGCACTGCCCAGGATGATGGCGGCGGAGAGCCACCAGAGCTGGGCCTCGACAGTCACACCGATGAGGTAGAACTTGCCGATGAAGCCAAGCGTCATCGGGATACCGGCCAGAGAGAGCATCATCACGGTCAGTACGGCGGTCAGGTAGGGACGCTTCCAGAACAGGCCGCGATAGCTGTGCAGAGAGTCCGCATCCTTGCCGCGATAGGGGCTCGACATCATGCTGACGACGCCAAAGGCGCCGAGGCTGGTGAACAGATACATCAGCAGGTAGACCCCGGCCGCTTCCACCGGCATCTGGCCGATACGGCTCGCCACGATCACCGCCAGCAGATAGCCAAAGTGGGAGATGGAGGAGTAGCCCAGCATCCGCTTGATGTTGCTTTGTACCAGTGCCAGCAGGTTGCCGATGAGGATGGAGATGAAGGCCATGGCGGCCAGCAACCAGTGGATCATGGGATCGGCTGCAGCCGGTACAGCCAGATAGAAGCGCAGCAGCACGGCAAACACGGCGACCTTGCTGACGGTTGCAAGGAAGGTGGCGACCGGTGCCGGTGCACCTTCGTAGACATCCGGTGTCCAGAGGTGGAAGGGGGCCAGCGAGAGTTTAAAGGCAAAACCGACCAGCATCAGACCAAGACCGCCCATCAGCAGCGGATGGTGAGCCGGGCTCTGGGCCATGGTCACCCCGAGGGCATCAAAGCTCAGGCTGCCAGCCTGGGCATAGAGCAGCGCCATGCCAAACAGCAGGAAGGCGGTGGCAGCGGCAGAGAGCACCATGTACTTCACCGCGGCTTCCAGCGAGTGGCGCTCGCGGTAGGCGTAACCTACCAGACCGAACATCGGCAGGGTCAGCATCTCGATCCCGATAAAGAGGGAGGCGAGGTGGCGGGAGCAAGCCAGCACCAGACCACCGGCCGTGGCGATCAGCAGCAGCAGGAAGAACTCTTCCCGGTTATCCGGGTAGGCTTTCAGCCACGACTGGCCGAAGGTACAGGTTGCCAGCGCACCAATCAGCACCAATCCCATGTAGAAGACGGCATAGCCATCGACTTGCAGCAGCGGGGTGACCCCCTGATCTCCTTGCGCCATCACGATGGGCAGGGAGAAGAGCGCCAGGTTGAGACCAATGATGGTGACGGTAAAGGCGGTAGTGACACAGCGGCGCCACGCGATGGCCAGCATCAGGGCGGCCATGGCCCCGGTGGTCAGCAGCAGGGGAAGCAGTGCCAGCAGTTGGGAAGCGGAGAAAGTCATTGCAGAGCTCCAGCAGTTGGCAGCAGATACCAGTGCAGCACGTTGATGAGGCTGCTGCTGGCGGTATCAATCACGGGTTGGGGATAGAGGCCCAGTAGAACCAGCAGGCCCGCAATTACCATCATCATGGTCAGTTCGCGGCGATCCAGTCCTTTCAGGATGCTCTCGTCCTTGGCCGGGCCAAAGCAGGCGCGCTGCAGCATGATGAGGGAGTAGACCGAGGCCAGCACCAGACCGAAGGTGGCGACCGCAGTGATCACCGGGGCGACCTGGAAGCTGCCGATCAGGATCAGGAACTCGCCGACGAAGTTGCCGGTGCCCGGCATGCCCAGAGAGGCGACCGAGAAGAAGAGCATCACACCCGGCAGATAGCGCAGGCGTCCCCACAGACCACCCATCTGGCGCAGGTCGCGGGTGTGCAGCCGCTCATAGAGCTGACCGCAGAGGATGAAGAGGCCGGCGGCGGAGAGACCGTGGGCGATCATCTGCACAACGGCACCCTGCAGGGCCACTTCGCTTCCCGAGTAGATGGCGATCATCACAAAACCCATGTGGGAGATGCTGGTGTAGGCCACCAGCCGTTTAATGTCGGTCTGGGCAAAGGCCACGATGGCGCCATACACGATGCCGACAAGACCCAGCACCATGGCGTAGGGAGCAAATTCGGCGGAGGCCTCCGGGAAGAGGGGCAGGGCAAAGCGCAGCAGACCATAGGCCGCGGTTTTCAGCAAAATACCGGCCAGGTCCACCGAGCCTGCGGTCGGCGCCTGACTATGGGCATCCGGCAGCCAGCCGTGCAGCGGCACCAGCGGCATCTTGACCGCGAAGGCGATGAAGAAGCCCAGCATCAGCAGCCACTGTACACCCTTGCTCATCGGGGTATTGAGCAGATCCAGATAGTTGAAGGTGAAGACACCGGTAGCATGCTGGTGGGTCAGCACCAGCCCGATGATGGCCACCAGCATGATCAGGCCGCTCACCTGGGTGTAGATGAAGAACTTGGTCGCCGCGTTGATCCGTGATTTGCCGTCAGTGACCGAATGGCCCCAGAGCGCAATCAGGAAGTACATGGGAACCAGCATCATCTCCCAGAAGAAGAAGAAGAGGAACAGATCCAGCGCCATAAAGACGCCCAGCACGCCACCCAGGATCCAGAGCAGGTTCAGATGGAAGAAGCCGATGCGTTGCACGATCTCTTTCCACGAACAGAGGATGGCCAGTACCCCGATAAAGCAGGTGAGGATGACCATCAGCAGTGACAAACCATCCACTGCCAGATGCAGGGAGATGCCGAAGCGGGGGATCCAGGGCAGACGCCATTCGGCAGCCCATGGGGAAGCGGCACCAGTGACGCCTGCGCTATCGAGGCCGGTGGTGGCAAGAGAGAAATCACCACTTAGCCAGATGGCACAGGAGAGCAGCAGGCTGGCGCTCATGGAGAGGAGGGCAACCCAGCGGACAAACTGCCCGCCGAGACGCTCCATCTGCCAGCAGAGCAAGCCGCCGATGAAAGGAATTAACAAGATCCAGAGTAAGGTCACGGTATCAGCTCTCGTTCAAGTTCATATGAGATTGCACGCCCTGTTCCATCAAGGTCGGCAAACAGCCCGGCTGTACGATTTTCGTGTTGTTCATCGCGTTTACCCCAGTAGCAGCAGTGCCAGCACCAGTGCGGCACCGATCCCCATGGAAGCGGCATACCAGCGCAACTTGCCGGTGACTGTCCAGGCCAGCAGCTGGTTGCCACGCAGGGCCAACCAGGCGGGCAGGCCCATCATCCAGTCCAGCGGATCCTGTCCGACCAGACGGGTAGCCAGCAGATAGGGCTTGACCCACAGCTGGTCGTAGAGCCAGTCAAAGCCCCAGGCGTTGAACCAGAGGGTGCTGAGCAGACGGCCCGGGGCGCTGTTGGCAATGGATGTGGCCAGACGGCGCTCACCAAGGAACAGAAACGCGGCCAGCGCGATCCCTGCAATGGCGATGATGCCGGAGGTTATCTCCAGTGCATGACGACCCTCTTCGATATGATCACCCGGGCCTGCCGGCAGCACGCCTGCCAGCGGTGGGGTGATCAGTGCCCCGATGCCGGTGGAGAGCACCAGCAGCACCAGCAGCGGCAGATGGTGAGCCAGACCGTGACCGGCGTGGGCTTTAGTCTGCTCTTTGCCATGGAAGGCGATAAAGATCAGCCGGAAGGTGTAGAGGGAGGTGAGGAATGCCCCCACCAGACCGGCCCACAGCAGAGCGCTTTGGCCAGAGGCTTCTACTTGCCACAGGATGGCGTCCTTACTGTAGAAACCGGAGGTGACCAGCGGCAGCGCGGCCAGCGCCGAACCACCCACCAGGAAGCAGGCATAGACCAGCGGCAGACTTTTGCGCAGGCCACCCATCTTGAAGATGTTCTGCTCGTGGTGGGTCGCGACGATAACGGCACCGGCGGAGAGGAACAGCAGCGCCTTGAAGAAGGCGTGGGTCATCAGGTGGAAGATGGCCCCTTCCCATGCACCGACACCGAGCGCCAGGAACATGTAGCCAATCTGGCTCATGGTGGAGTAGGCAAGGATCCGCTTGATGTCGGTCTGTACCAGCGCCGCAAAACCGGCCAGCACTAGGGTGATGGCGCCAACCAGCCCGACCAGATGGAGGATCTCCGGGGCGAGCAGGAACAGGCCATGGGTGCGGGCAATCAGGTAGACACCGGCGGTCACCATGGTGGCCGCGTGGATCAACGCGGAGACCGGCGTTGGGCCTGCCATCGCATCTGCCAGCCAGGTTTGCAGCGGCAGCTGGGCCGATTTACCGACCGCACCACCCAGCAGCATCAGGCAGGCGAGCGACAGGGCAGGGGAGCCTTCGGCAAACATGGTCGGGGCACGAACCAGCAGCTCGTGAATATTGAGAGTGCCCAGTTCGCGATAAAGGATAAACAGGCCGATGGCGAGGAACACGTCACCCACACGGGTCACAATGAAGGCCTTGAGGGCCGCCGCGCCATTGTTGCGATCCTTGTAGTAGAAGCCGATCAGCAGGTAGCTGCACAGCCCCACCCCTTCCCAGCCGAGGTAGACAAACAGCAGGTCATCGGCCAGTACCAGAAACAGCATGCTGGCGATAAAGAGGTTGGTGTAGGTGAAGAAGCGGGAGTAGCCCTCTTCACCGCGCATGTACCAGGATGCGAACAGGTGGATGAAGAAGCCCACCCCGGTCACTACGCCCAGCATGGTCAGCGACAAGCCATCCAGCGCCAGGCTGAAGGTGGGGGTGAAGTGGCCTACCGCCATCCACTGCCACAGGTGCTGGATATAGACGCCACCCTCGGGCGGGTTGGCCAGAAAGTCCATGCCGACCCAGAGTGTGGTAAGCGCCGAGAGACCAATGGAACCTACCCCGATCAGCGCCGAGGTGCGCTCCCCCAGACGGCCGAGGGAGAAGGCCAATACCAGCCACCCCAGCAGCGGAAATAGAAAAGTCAGATATAAGAGGCTCATCCGTGCATCTCGCTCACAGTATCCACGTTAAGGGTGTGGTAACGACGATAGAGCAGCAGTAACAGGGCAAGGCCGATACTGGCCTCCGCTGCTGCCAGAGAAATCACCAGTATGTACATGATCTGGCCATCGGCCTGAGCCCAGCGGCTACCCGCCACCACAAATGCCAGTGCCGACGCATTCATCATGATTTCGATGCTCATCAGGATGTAGAGCAGGTTGCGGCGGATCAGCAGGCCGCATAACCCGATGCAGAAGAGCACCGCGGCCAGCAGGAGGCCGTGCTCCATGGGGATTCCATTCATTGCTGACCTCCTTCATGTGACGGACGTGATTGATTGCGGGGGACGGAGAGCACTTCGCCGCTCTTGTCTTCCCGGCCCAGATGGTAGGCGGTCACCAGACCCGCCAGCAGCAGGATGGAGGCAAGCTCCACCGCCAGCACATAGGGGCCAAAGAGTTCGACACCCACCTGTTTGGCGGTAACATCGGTCACCCCGAGCAGGCCGCCGGTCACCCCGAGGATGCCGTGGGCCAGGAAGCCCAGCAGGATCAGCGAGAGCAGGGCTGGCCCCACCCATGTCATGGGAGTAAGCCAGTTTTTCTCCTGCGCCTGTGCTGCACCCAGGTTCAGCATCATCACCACAAACACGAACAGCACCATGATGGCACCCGCGTAGACGATCACCTGCAGGGCGCCGGCAAAGGCGGCCCCCAGGCAGAAGAAGATCATGGCCACGGCGATGAGGGAGATGATGAGATTGAGCAGCGCATGCATGGGATTGCTGGTGCTGATCACCCGCAGCGTGCTGTAAATGGCCACCAGGGCCGAGGCATAAAATGCCAGTTCCATGATTGACTCCTCAGGGCAGCAGGCTCTTGACATCGATGGGTTTGGCTTCGTTTTCGGCTTCCCCTTTCGGCTTGCCGTCGATGGCCATCCCGCTCATGCGATAGAAGTTGTAGTCCGGGTATTTGCCTGGCCCGCTGATCAGCAGGTCTTCCTTCTCGTACACCAGATCCTGGCGGCGATACTCGCCCATTTCGAAATCCGGCGTCAGCTGGATAGCGGTGGTGGGGCAAGCCTCTTCGCACAAGCCGCAGAAGATGCAGCGGGAGAAGTTGATGCGAAAGAATTCCGGGTACCAGCGACCATCTTCCCGCTCGGATTTTTGCAGCGAGATGCAGCCGACCGGGCAGGCAACCGCGCAGAGGTTGCAAGCCACGCAGCGCTCGTCACCGTCCGGGTCGCGAGTCAGCACGATACGGCCGCGGTAGCGGGGCGGCACATAGACCGCCTCTTCCGGGTAGTTCAGGGTTTCACGAGGCCGCCAGGCATGGGAGAAGACCATGGCCAGACTGCGTAACTGGGTGCCAACACCCTGGATAATGCTAAAAATTTTCATCTCGTGCCTCACTGCACATTCATCAGCACTACTGCCGCGGTGACCAGCATATTAAGCAGGGTCAGCGGCAAGCAGACTTTCCAGCCAAACGCCATCACCTGGTCAAAGCGCGGGCGAGGCAGGGAGGCCCGCAGCAGAATGAAGAACACCATGAAGCAGGCGGTCTTCAGAGCAAACCAGATGAAGGGGGGCAACCAGGGACCATGCCAGCCACCAAAGAAGAGGGTCACGATGAGCGAGGAGATCAGCACGATGCCGATATATTCGCCCACGAAGAAGAGACCCCATTTCATCCCCGCATACTCGATGTGATAGCCATCAGCGAGCTCCTGCTCGGCTTCCGGCTGGTCAAACGGGTGGCGGTGGGTGACGGCAACGCCGGCAAACAGGAAGGTGACAAAGCCAAGGATCTGCGGGACCACGTTCCACAGACCAGCCTGAGCCTCGACGATGTCGCGCAGGTTGAAGCTTCCGGTCTGGATCACCACCCCCATCAGGGAGAGGCCGAGGAACACCTCGTAGGAGAGGGTCTGGGCCGAGGCGCGCAGACTACCCAGCAGGGAGTATTTGTTGTTGCTCGACCAGCCGGCGAACAGCACCGCATAGACCGCCAGCCCCGCGATGGCCAGGATGTAAAGCAGACCCACGTTGAGATCCGCCACGCCCCAGGTGGGGCTGATCGGCACCACCGCAAACGCCAGAATAAAGGCGGTGAAGGCGATGATGGGAGCCAGGATGAAGATCCGCCGATCGGCGAACGGCGGGATCCAGTCCTCCTTGAAGAACATCTTGACCATGTCGGCCGCCAGCTGCAGCAGGCCGAACGGGCCAACCCGGTTGGGGCCGTAACGATCCTGCCACAGCGCCAGCAGGCGGCGTTCGATGAAGCTCATGAAGGCGCCAGCCCCCACGATCCCCACCAGCACGAGCAGTGCCTTGCCGACCTCCAGCAACAGATCAATCAGCGAGTCGCTCATGCGATGACCTCCTGCAGGTTATTGATATATGCCTGCTGCAGCGCAGTTGGCAGGCCGTTGACGCCAAGGGGCAGACCCACCAGACCGGCCGCCAGCTGCTCGCTCAGACGCAGACGCAGTTGCCAGTGGCTGCCACCCCAGGAGAATGAGACCTGATTGCCGGCATGCAGGGCCAGACGCTGCGCATCGACCGGGTTCAGCACCAGCTCGGGCTCGTTCATCCGGGTCTGGATGACCGGGCTGCGGGCGGAGAGCTCCTCGCCACCAAACAACTGGACATAGTTGACCACTTGCAGCGCATCCTCTGCCTTGAAGGGGGAGGGGATGGTAGTAAACCAGCCAAGGGTATCTTCGCTTGCTTCCAGCAGACGGCGACCCGGATCACCGGCGCGCAGTTTGCCACCCACCTCATCCTGGAACTTGTTCCAGGCGGAAGGAGAGTTCCAGCCCGGTGCCCAGGCGAACGGTACTTGCGGCAGCGGTTGACGGGCCCCGGCATACCCTTCCATGGAGAAGTTGAAGGGGGAGTCCGGATCCTGAGCCACCCGCGGCTCGCTGACGTTCTGGTTGGCCAGCATGGAGGTGCGGCCACTGTAGCGGTGCGGTTCACGAGCCAGACGCATGCCGCGGATGCGCAAGCCTGCGTTGGGGGCAGCTTCCAGCATGGTGGCCAGCAGCGGATTGCTGGTGGCGCAGTCATGGTTGATCTGGTCGAAGTTTTGCCAGCGCAGAGATGTGTGCTCAAGAGCGCCTTGCAGCGCCGCCAGCCAGCGCCACCCTTCACGCACCTGAATGTCGGTGTTGTAGAAGGCCGGAGCATAAACCTGGAAGAAGCGTTGGGCGCGACCTTCCATGTTCACCAGGGTGCCATCGGCTTCGGCAAAGCTGGCGGCCGGCAGGATCAGATCTGCCTTTTGTGCAGTCCGGGTATCCTGATGATCGATGACCAGCAGGTGCTGCAGTCTCGCCAATGCAGCATCCACACGGTTACGCGGAGCACGGCGATAAAGGTCGTTCTCCAGCGTCACCAGCGCCAGCTTCTCTTGCGCTTCGATGCGCTCGAAAGCTGCCTCAAGCGGCTTGCCACCCAGCATGGCCAGACCGAGCGAGTTGGCCTCCTGGGCAACCAGCGCGATGCTGGCTTCCAGACCACGCCCTTTCAGGGCACGAGCAATATTGCTGGCTGCTTCAACCAGCGCCACGCTGCGTGCGCTGGAGCCGGCGATGATGAGCGGCTTTTTGGCGTTGCCCAGCAGCTCGGCCCAGCGTGCAGCCTGAGCCTGCTGCTCGGCAGAGAGGTCGGCGATAGCTGGTGCCGTATTGTCGAGCAGGTTGGCGATGGCAAAGCCAAGGCGTGCCTGATCGACGTAGGGAGCGTGCAGTTTGTCGGCCGCTACGTCATCGAGACGTGTGTTGTCGAGACTGGTGATGAGCAGCGGATAGCGCTCGTTCTGGCCCAGAGTCTGCACCGCGGCAACCTGCCACAGGTCGACCTTCATTTTGCGGGCCAGTTCGCGGGCCTTGCCCTTGACGGCTTGACGCAGGGCCAGCGCAATTCGAGCCGCACTCATGGTGACATCTTCGCCGAGTACCAGAATGGCGTCGGCCTCTTCCATGTCGCGCAGGCTTGGTGTTGATACGCCGCCATGCTGCAAAATCTGCAGGATCTTCTGCTGGCATTCCCACTCGGTCTGCTCCATGCCGCAATAGAAGTTCTTTTCACCCACCAGTTCGCGCAGAGCAAAGTTGCTCTCCAGCGACGCGCGGGGCGAACCGATACCGATCACTCCACTGGCGGTGCGCAAGGCATCGGCGGCGCGGTTGAGAGCACCATCGACCGTGATGGCCAGCTTGTCGTTACCTTCACGCAGCAGCGGTTGGCGCGGGCGGTCGGTCAGGTTGACATAGCCATAGCCAAAGCGGCCGCGATCGCAGAGGAAATAGTGGTTGAGGCTGCCGTGGAAGCGGTTTTCGATACGGCGCAGTTCGCCATAACGTTCGCCCGGGCTAATGTTGCAGCCCACGGAGCACTGCTGGCAGACGCTCGGGGCAAACTGCATGTCCCATTTGCGGTTGTAACGCTCGGAGTGAGTCTTGTCGGTGAAAACCCCGGTAGGGCAGACTTCCACCAGATTGCCGGAGAATTCGCTCTCCAGCGTGCCATCCTCGACCCGACCGAAATAGACGTTGTCGTGGGCACCGTAGACGCCAAGATCCTCGCCACCGGCATAATCCTTGTAATAACGGACGCAGCGGTAGCAGGCGATGCAGCGGTTCATCTCGTGGCTGATGAAGGGGCCGAGATCCTGATTCTGGTGGGTGCGTTTGGTGAAGCGGTAGCGACGGCTGTTGTGGCCGGTCATCACCGTCATATCCTGCAGGTGACAGGCGCCACCCTCTTCACACACCGGACAGTCGTGGGGGTGGTTGGTCATCAGCCACTCCACCACGCTCTTGCGAAACTCCTTGGCCTCTTCATCTTCGATGGCGATATAGGTGCCATCGGTGGCCGGTGTCATGCAGGACATCACCAGACGGCCACGCTTGTCATCGGCATTTTGATACTGTTTGACCGCGCACTGGCGGCAGGCTCCCACGCTACCAAGCGCCGGGTGCCAGCAAAAATAGGGGACGTCCAGACCGAGGGACAGACAGGCTTGCAGCAGGTTATCTGCCCCGTCTACCTCGTACTCTTTACCGTCTACATGAATGGTCGCCATACAACTTCCCTGAAACCTGTTTTGTGAATTCGGCTATTGTCTGATGCGCTTGGCGTTTACCAGCGTTCACCCAAGAGATTGGGCTGGATCCCTTTGACCGGCTTGCGGTTATCGCCGCTGCCCTTGATCCCCGCTTCGAATTCGGAGCGGAAATACTTGATCGCGCTGGCAAGCGGTTCGACGGCGCCCGGAGCATGGGCGCAGAAGGTTTTACCCGGGCCCAGGAAATTGCAGAGCTGCTCCAGCGTAGCCAGATCGCCTGATTGCCCCTCGCCACGTTCAAGCGCGCGCAGCAGCTTGACGCTCCAGGGCAGGCCATCGCGACAGGGAGTACACCAGCCACATGACTCGCGGGCGAAGAACTCCTCCATGTTGCGCAGCAGGGAGACCATGCTGATGGAGTCATCCACCGCCATGGCGAGGCCGGTCCCCATCCGGGTGCCTACCTTGCCGATACCAGCGGTGTACATCTGGGCATCGAGGTGCTCAGGCAGCAAGAAACCGGTTCCCGCGCCGCCCGGTTGCCAGGCTTTCAGGCTATAGCCGCTCTTCATGCCGCCGGCATAGTTTTCAAACAGCTCGCGGGCGGTAATGCCAAACGGCAGCTCCCACACCCCAGGGTTGTTTACCTTGCCGGAGAAGCCCATCAGCTTGGTACCGTGGTCTTCAGAGCCCGGCAGCGCCAGCCCGTGATACCAGGCCACCCCGTTGCCGATAATGGCGGGCACGTTGCAGAGGGTCTCGACGTTGTTGACGCAGGTGGGTTTGCCCCAGACACCGGAAACGGCGGGGAAGGGCGGTTTGGCGCGCGGGTTGGCGCGGCGCCCTTCCAGCGAGTTGATCAGTGCTGTCTCTTCGCCACAGATGTAGCGACCGGCGCCAGTGTGAACAAACAGCTCGAAGTCAAAACCCGAGCCCAGAATGTTCTTGCCAAGCAAACCGGCGGCTTTTGCCTCTTCTACCGCACGACGCAGGTTGATGGCGGCATCGACATACTCGCCGCGCAGGAAGATATAACCGCGATAGGCTTTCAGCGCCCGGGCCGAGATGATCATCCCTTCGATCAGCAGGTGGGGCAGTTGCTCCATCAGCAGCCGGTCTTTCCAAGTGTTGGGCTCCATCTCGTCGGCGTTACAGAGCAGATAGCGGATGTTCATGCTCTCGTCTTTGGGCATCAGCCCCCACTTCACGCCAGTGGGGAAGCCCGCGCCACCACGCCCCTTGAGACCGGCATCCTTGACGGTGCTGACGATCTCGTCCGGACTCATCTGGCCGAGTGCTTTGCGCACCGCTTCATAACCCTGTTTTGCCTGATACTCCTCCAGCCATACCGGCTGGCCGTCGTCACGCAACCGCCAGGTGAGCGGATGGGTCTCGGCCGCACGCGGGGTGCGGTTGGCGGTGCCAAAGGAGGTGAGGATTTTGCTCTGCTGCAGGCTCATGGGTAAGCCTCCAGGGTTTTCAGCAAGGTGACGGGGTCGAGCCCGCCATAGGTGTCGTCATCGATCATGATGGCCGGCCCCTTGTCGCAGTTGCCAAGGCAGCAGACCGGCAACAGGGTGAAGCGGCCATCGGCTGTGGTCTGGCCGGGAGCGAGGTTCATCACCTCCTTGAGGCCAGCCAGCAGCTCTTCGTGACCGTTGATGTAGCAGACCATGCTGTCGCAAACGCGGATGACATGGCGACCAACTGGCTGACGGAAGATCTGGCTATAGAAGGTGGCAACCCCCTCCACGTCGCTGGCGGGAATACCAAGCTCGGTGGCAATCGCTGAAATGGCGCCGTCAGGCACCCAGCCACGGGCCTGCTGCACTATCTTGAGCGCTTCGATGCTGGCAGCACGGGGATCTTCGTAATGGTGTTTCTCATGCTCGATGGCGTCGCGTTCAGCCTGACTCAGGACAAAGTCGTCCCGTTTGCTGCTGCAAGCCCCTTGCCCCTGCGGGGTCTGATTATTGTGACACTGACATTGCTGGCTCATGACTTGACCTTTTGTGGCTTGTCCTTTTACTGCGAGTCCTGTTGTCTCGTCATTGCGGGTCACTCGCCTTGGCGAGCAACCCGTGATGAGTTAACGGTCCACATCCGACATAACAAAATCGATACTGCCCAGATAGACGATGAGATCAGACACCATGCTGCCTTTGATCACCGAGGGGATCTGTTGCAGGTGAGCAAAGCTCGGGGTGCGGATCCGGGTCCGGTAGCTCATGGTTGAGCCATCGCTGGTCAGGTAGTAACTGTTGACCCCCTTGGTCGCCTCAATCATCTGGAACGACTCGGCTGCCGGCATGACCGGGCCCCAAGACACTTGCAGGAAGTGGTTGATCAGGGTCTCGATGTGCTGCAGCGTGCGCTCTTTGGGCGGCGGAGTGGTCAGCGGGTGATCCGCTTTGAACGGGCCCTCCGGCATGTTCTTCATGCACTGCTCAATGATGGAGAGGCTTTGGCGGATCTCCTCGATGCGAACGGTGGCGCGATCATAGGCATCGCCGTTGCTGCCGACCGGCACTTCGAAGTCGAATTGATCGTAACCGGAGTAGGGACGCCACTTGCGCACATCGAAGTTGAGGCCGGTGGCGCGCAAGCCTGCACCCGTAGTGCCCCAGGCCAGTGCCTGTTCGGTGGTGTAGGCGGAGACCCCGATAGTGCGACCACGCAGAATGCTGTTGCGCATCGCGGCTTTCTCGTAATCCATCAGCCGCTTGGGTAGCCAGCTCAGCAGGTTGTCCTGGATCAGACGTTGCCATCCGTTGGGCAGGTCGTGGGCAACACCGCCGATGCGGAACCAGGCCGGATGCATACGGGCGCCGGTGATCGCTTCAATGATGGTGTATATCTTCTGGCGGTCGGTAAAGGTGAAGAAGACCGGGGTCATGGCCCCCACGTCCTGGATATAGGTACCGAGGAACAACAGGTGGCTCTGGATGCGGAACAGCTCCGCCATCATCACCCGGATCATGTCGACTCGCTGGGGCACCTTGATGCCGGCCAGCTTCTCGACCGCCAGCACGTAGGGGAGGTTGTTCATCACCCCGCCCAGATACTCGACCCGGTCGGTATAGGGAATGTAGCTGTGCCAGGATTGGCGCTCGCCCATCTTCTCGGCACCGCGATGGTGGTAACCGATATCGGGCACACAGTTGCGGATCTCCTCGCCATCGAGTTGCAGTACCAGCCGGAAGGCGCCGTGAGCCGAGGGGTGGTTGGGACCGAGGTTGAGGAACATGTAGTCCTCGTTCTCGTTACCACGTGCCAGACCCCACTCTTCCGGTTTGAACAGCAGGTTCTCCTGCTCCATGTCCTGCTTGGCCGCATCGAGCATGAAGGGATCAAATTCGGTGGCGCGCGCGGGGTAATCCTTGCGCAGCGGGTGTCCCTGCCAGCTCTTGGGCATCATGATACGGGTCAGGTGGGGGTGGCCATCGAAGGTGATACCCAGCAGATCCCATACTTCCCGTTCATACCAGTTGGCATTGGGGAAGTGGCCGGTGACGGTTGGCAGATGTAAATCGCTTTCGGCAAGCGGCACCTTCAGCATCACATCGGCGTTACGGTCGATGGATATGAGGTGATAGAAAACGGTGAAGTCGCTTTGCGGCAGACCTTCGCGGTGGGTGCGCAGCCGTTCGTCAGTGGCACTCAGATCGAAGAGCATCACGAACGGGGAGGGCACCTTGCGCAGAAAGCTCATCACATCGAGCAGCTGCTCCCGGGCAAGCCAGACGACAGGCACGCCGGTACGGGTAGTCTGCACGGTGAAATGCTGCGCCCCGAAATGGGCGAACAGTTCGCCAATGACCTTGGCATCCTTATGATCGGTGGGTTGCCACTGGGCCATTTCATAATTGCTGGGAAAATCGCGAGTCAGTTTCATGGTCAGATCTCATCCGGCGTGCGCAGGTTGGTCACATCGATCCGCTCGCCACGCTTGCGGTCCTTCTCGGCCGGCATCTCGGGACGGTAGATCCCCTGATCGCCAACCACCCAGGAGAGGGGGCGACGCTCCTTGCCGATAGAGTCTTGCAGCAGCATCAGGGCTTGCAAAAAGGCTTCGGGACGGGGCGGGCAACCCGGAATGTAAACATCGACCGGCAGGAACTTGTCGACGCCCTGAACCACTGAGTAGATGTCGTACATACCGCCGGAGTTGGCACAGGCACCCATCGAGATCACCCATTTGGGCTCAAGCAACTGCTCATAGAGGCGCTGGATGACGGGTGCCATCTTGATGAAGGGAGTACCTGCGATCACCATGAAATCGGCCTGACGGGGAGAGGCTCGAATAACTTCAGCCCCGAAGCGGGCCACATCGTGGGGTGAGGTGAAGGCGGTACACATCTCCACGTAGCAGCAGGAGATACCGAAGTTGTAGGGCCACAGGGAGTTCTTGCGACCCCAGTTGACGGCATTTTGCAACACCTCCTCGACCCGTCCCATCAGGATGCCGCGCTCGGCTTGCTGCATCAGAGGGTCATCGACGGTTTGGCTCTGCTCCTGGGGATAGCGTTCAACCGGTGCATCCGGGTCTATCCGGGTAAGGGTGTACTTCATGGTGCAACCTCAAGGAAAGGGTCTGTGATTCAGTCACTGTTTTTGTTGTTCAGCTGCGGTTTGCGCGGCGACCACTCCAGTGCACCGATGCGCCAGAGGTAGACCAGACCGATCAACAGCAGACCGATGAAAATGGTGGCTTCAATGAAACCGACCCAGCCGCTTTCGCGAACGGAAACGGACCAGGCGAACAGGTAGAGTGCCTCGACATCGAAGATGACGAAGAACATGGCGACCAGATAGAACTTGGCAGAGAAACGCAGCCGAGCACTGCCGACCGAGTCAACGCCTGATTCAAAGGGTTTGTTTTTGGTGCGGCCATGAGCACGGCCACCCAGCACGGCAGCAAGGCCGATCATCCCCAGGCAGAGGCAAATAGCTGCAATGACGTAGATGGCAAAAGCCCAATGTTGAACAGCAATATCAGCAAACATAGAGGTTTTCCCTAACCGAATTAATCATGCGGTGTAACAATGATGTCACGCATTATGACACTTTAGTACTGATTTACATGTCATTTTTATGGATTAATTATTAATCGGTTAAGTGGAAATTAAATTTTGTTACGGAGCTCAATTTTATTGAGAAAAATGTATGTAATTGACGCTGGTCAGATCAGATGACATGTCTGAAATTTGAGCTTTAGACGGTTGATTATTATCCAGAGAAAATAGGCTGCATTTCTCTCTGGAATAACCATTTCAAATAAGTTGCTATATGTCTGTGCTTTTTGAAAGGAGTAACCCGCCGCCCTGTATGAAGTCAGGGCGGTGGTTTTATGCGGAGGGTGTTATCGCTCAGGGTTTGAGCAGGGGAAGAGCCTGTTCGGCGGCTTTGCCTTGAGAGAGGGTGATCTCGACCCGGCGGTTGGCCTGCCGATGATCGGCGGTGTCATTGGCATAGCGTGGCTGGGTATCAGCTACGCCCTGGGCAATAACCCGCTTGGCATCCAGTTTGGGATTGCCAAGTAGTGTCTGCACAATAGCTGAGGCGCGCAGCACTGACAGTTCCCAGTTGTTGCGGTAGAGCTCTACCGGAGCCTGTGAATCATCGGTGTGGCCGGTAACGACTATGGCCCCCGGAATATCGGCGAGAATACCCGATATCTTGTTGACCAGCGGTACAAACTGGGGCTGCAGAAATGCCGAGTCGGCCGGGAAGAGCGCCTTCTCGCCGATGCGGATCACCAGCTGACTGCCAAGCTGCTCGACTTCCAGATCCTTGGATTCAATCTGTGCCTTGAGTTGCTGCTCAAGTTTCTTCTTGGTGACCTGAACCCACTCCTGCTCTTTGGTCTTGTGTGGCCAGGATTCGGTGGCACTCGGCTTCTCCGAGGCGCCTATGGTCTCGTTGAACGGGTCAGATGCCGCCATCGGAGCATCCTTCTCCAGCACAGTCTCTTTCTTCGGGCTGCTCGGTGTGGTCTTGGATTCCGGCTCGAGGATGCCTGTCCCCCCCTGCATAACAGGTGAACCGGCGGGAGGGGAGACAAGACCAATTTTACCCAGTGACTCGATAAAGCCCTGGATCAGCACCCGGGTCTCGGACTGTTTGGCCATTGCAAAGGAGTAGAGCACCACGAACAGGGCGAACAGCAGAGTCATGAAGTCGGCATAGGAGACCAGCCAGCGTTCGTGGTTCTCTGGCGCTTCAGCCTTTTTCTTTTTGGCCACCATGACCTCCCAGATAGGGTTCGAGGGTTACTTGCAGTCTGGCTTGAGACTCGCCATCCACGATGCAAAGAATGCCGGTAAGGGTCATCTCCTTGTAGTGGCGGATCTGGTGAGCAAATGCCTTGTAGCGGTTGCCAAATGGCAAAAAGATGAGGTTGGCGGCTGATACCCCGTAGATGGTTGCGATAAAGGCTACCGCTATAGCACCACCGAGTTTGTCCGGAGCATCCAGCAAGCCCATCGCGTGGATGAGGCCGAATACCGCACCCACGATCCCCATGGTCGGGCAGTAGCCCCCCATGGCTTCATAGAATTTGACGGTTTGCTCGAGATCTTCCTGTTCAAATTCGATCTCGTTCTCCAGCACCTCGTGGATCTTGGTCTTCTCGTAGCCATCGACCATCATCTGTACCCCTTTTTTCAAAAAGGGATCCTTAATCTCTTCAATCATCCCCTCAAGCGCCAGCATACCGCTGCGCCGGGCATTGCCTGCCAGAGTTTCGAGCAGCTGGGCCTGTTCCAGCATGTCGAGTTTGAGAGGGGCAAGCAGCCATTTGAATCGTTTCAGGCTGTTACCTACTACGGAGAAGGGAAACTGGGTCAGTGCGGCGCCGATGGTACCGCCGATTACGATAAGAAAGGCGGGCAGATCGAGTAGCGCACTGGGATGGCCGCCCTCGATCATGTTACCGCCCAAGATGGCGATCAACGCCAGTACCAAGCCGATTAAGCTCATTTTTTACACATCCCTGAATGTTGATAATGGCTAGTTTAGCTATTTAAGTATCAGTTTTTCAAAATGATATCCAATCTGCGAGCAATAAATTAGAGCTCTGGCCAAGTCTGCATGGCATGGATACCGAGGGCGCTTAAAAAGCAGGCAGTGCAGGATAAATAATAGGGAAGATAGAGCAGGCAAGCAGTAGAAAAGCAAAAAGCCGACCCTGAGGTCGGCTTTGCTAAATTTGGCGGTGAGGGAGGGATTCGAACCCTCGATACGTTGCCGTATACACACTTTCCAGGCGTGCTCCTTCAGCCACTCGGACACCTCACCAAATTTTCGTTCGCTGCGCCGTTGCGCTGGAACGGGGCGTAATTTAGGGGAAATGGCTGGGCGGGTCAACCATTTTTCCCCTTATTTTTCATAATCTTTCTCGAGTGCCTAACCCTTGAACAGAAAGCCGTTTTTTTAATCCGATTCAGGGCTTGTCGAGGATGATCAGGCTGTCCGGCAGCTCGTTCTGGTCACGGGTTGCAGGGAAGGCGTCGGTCAGAATGGCGCTGGTGCGCTCCACACACTCCAGAAAACCTTGCTCGATCTCGTTGTTGCGTACCCGCATCACGAAGTCGTTGATGATCTCCTGCCATTGGCTGTTGTCGATATGCTGGGCAATGCCGTCATCCACCAGGATCTCGACATAGTGTTCGGCGGCCGAGACAAAAATGAGCACCCCCAGACGATCGCGGGTGCGGTGTAGCCCCTGCTCGACAAATTGCAGGCGAGCCATCAGGGCGGCCCTGTGCTGGCGTACCTGTTTCGGGATCAGCCGCATCTTGATAGGGGTCCAGTGGAACAGCAGGCTCAGCAGCAGCCAGACCGACCACTGCACCAGCAGGATCTCGTACCAGCCGAGCCAGAAGCCGAGCTGGAATACCAGCAGCGGGGTCAGCATGGCCAGCAGGGCGGCCCAGAGGGTGGGAATATAGCGATATCCATCGCTGGCCGGGGCCAGCACGGTCACCAGTTCGGCGTCCGTGGCCTGTTCGGCTTGTCTGACCCGGGCCTGAAGCGTGTGATAAAACTGTTTGGAAATCATGTTGTCGTCTCTTAATCCCTGTTACCAACCACCGGAGGCACCACCGCCCCCAAAACTGCCGCCACCGCCGCTGAAGCCACCGCCAGAGCGGTTGCCAAAGGAGCCAGCTCCAAATCCCCCTGCCATGTAGGCCGAACGACGTCGCCCACCCGGGCCACCACCGCCGCCCCGCAGGTTATGGAGCACGATCATCGCAATCACCATCAGGATGAATAACCAGGGGCCACCGAGTTTGTCCTCCTTGCTCGCGTTGTCGGTCGGCTGATACTGACCGCCCAGCGCCTGCATGATGGCCTGACTGCCGGCAACGACCCCTGCCACCATGTCACCCCTTTTGAACGCAGGCAGGATCCGGGTCTGAATGATGTTGGCGGCAATGGCATCGGGCAGATCACCTTCCAGCCCATAGCCTACTTCGATGCGAACCTTGCGCTCGTCCTGAGCGATCAGCAGCAGGACGCCGTTGTCCTTGCCCTTCTGCCCGATCCCCCAGTGCCGGCCCAGCTGATAGCCATACTCTTCGATGGTCTCGCCCTGCAAGCTGTCGACGGAGACCACCACCAACTGGATGCCGCTGCGCTTTTCAAAAGCGGCCAGCTGCTGGGTCAGCTGGTGGGCCTGTTTGCGGGACATCAGACTGGCTTCATCCACCACCCGCCCGCTCAGCGTCGGGAAGTCCGGAGCTGCTTGCAGGGCACTGGCCCAGAGCAGCAGGCAGGGAAGCAACCAGTGCAGCATCATGTTCATTGGAAGCTCACCTTGGGCGCTTCATCCGCTCCGGGTTTGGCACTGAAGCTGGGTTTTGCCTCCAGATCGGAGTAGAGCATCTTGTGCCAGATTACTCCGGGGAAGGTGCGGATCTCGGTGTTGAACTGACGCACCGCCTCGATATAGTCACGGCGGGCTACGGCAATACGGTTCTCCGTCCCTTCCAGCTGGGCCTGCAGGGTGAGGAACTGTTGATCCGCCTTGAGCTCCGGATAACGTTCCACAACTACCATCAGGCGGGAGAGGGCGCTGGTGAGCTGATTCTGCGCCGCTTCAAACTCCTTGAGCTGGGCCGGGTCGCTCACCTGCAGGCTGCCAACCCGGGCGCGGGCATCGGTGACCGCCTTGAGGGTCTCCTGTTCATGGCTGGCATAGCCTTTCACGGTTGCTACCAGATTGGGGATGAGATCTGCCCGGCGCTGGTACTGGTTTTCAACCTGTCCCCACGTGGCCTTGACCTGTTCATCCAGCGTCGGGATGTTGTTCATGCCGCAGCCGGTCAGGCTCAGCAGCAGGGTCAGAGTCAGCAGGATCTGCGTGGTTTTGCGCCAGATTGATATGGTCATCTTGTCGTTCTCCATCATTAATGGCTTGCGAAACAGGGAACCACCATAACAGCTTGGGGTCAGTTGCGACAACGCGCGGGCAGCACAGGCATCTTGTTGATACTGGACACCTTGGGCAGCTGTGGTTTGTCTTTCAGCCAGGAGGCCAGCTCGGCTCCGCAGCCGTTGCCGGGGGGAATAGGCGCTTGCTGCCCGCAATCAGGGCTGCCCACCGGGCAGCGCAGTCGCACGTGAAAATGGCTGAAGTGGCCAACCCAGGGGCGAAGCTTGGCAACCCAGGGTTCATCACCAGCCTGCTGGCAGACTGCCGACTTGATCACCGGATTGACAAAGATGCGGGCCACCTCGGGTTTGCTGGCCGCCAGCCGCAACAGGGTGAGCTGTTGCGGCCCGAAGCGGCCCGGCAGCATCTTGTAGCTTGGTTCGTCGATGAGCGCCCACTCTTTGGGGGCATCCTGCTCCCATCTGCTGATGGGGCGGTTGGCCATGCGAAACCAGATATCGGCATCAAGGCCGGTCTGGTGGCTGCGATGGCCGCTGGTAAAGGGGCCACCATGGGCCATCGCCAGATCGGCGATGTAGAGATCCGGCAATCCGGCCATCCGGGTCTGGTTGGCCAGTGTCTGCAGATAGTGGATGAGATCGGGATGGCCGTAGTAACGTAGCCGCTTGGTGCGGATCACCTGATAGCCAGGGCCCTCCAGCGGCAGTGCCATTGCGTTTTTGAGGCAGCCTGCGGTGTATCCGCCGATCGCTTCGGCTTGCAACACAGTAGCCAGTAACAGGGACGTCAGCATTTGCGTGCTCCTTGTCTTGCTTCGAGTCGGCTGAGCAGAATAAACAGACTCAAACATATCAACAAATAGGCAGCCGCCACCAGCAGCCAGATCTCGTAAACCAGCCCGCTCGAGTTGGCCATCTCGGTACCGACGAAGGTGAGCTCCTGCACCGAGATAAGCGACACAATGGCCGTATCTTTCACCAGTGCGATGAGCTGGCCGGTGAGGGGAGGCAACATCAACAGCATCGCCTGTGGCAGGATCACATGGCGCAACCGCACCCAAGGGGATAACCCGAGGCTGTGGGCCGCTTCCCACTGTCCTTGGGGGATGGCGGCAAGACCGGCGCGGACGATCTCGGCAACGAAGGCAGCGCTGATCATGCCGACGCAGAGGGTACCGGAGATGAGGTTCTCCCAGCGAGCCGGCGGGCCAAACAGCACTTCCAGCCAAGGGGCAATAGGGATGTTGCCGAGCCAGCTTGAGAGGCCGCTTGCTGGCAACAGTTGGTTGGCGATAAAGAAGTAGAAGATGAAGATAAAGACCAGCGGCGGCAGATTGCGGATGAGCTGGATAAAGAGGGTGGCAGGCAGAACCAGAAACGGGCGACGGCTGAACGCCGCCACGCCCAGCGCAGTGCCGAGCAGCAGCGCCAGCACCATGCCAAGCAGCGCGATACGCAGGGTAGTAAGCAGACCGCTGAAAAAGTAGGGCATCTCGCCATGGGGGCCACGCGTAAAGAGCAGCGCGAAGGCATCGTGCCAGTGCCACTCATAGGCGACCCCGATGTGGATGCGGCTGGCCAGCCAGAGTCCCGCCAGTGCCAACAACAGCACTATGACTCCGTCCAGCCAGCTGAATCGTTTGAGAGTACGGCTTATCAAGCGTTGCATCAGGGGTTGGCGACCTGTGATTCCCATGCCAGCGACTTGAACCAGTAGTCGTGACGGGCCTTGAGCCAGCCATCGGCCTGACGGGCGGCGATCCACTCGTTGAACTGTTCGGCCAGCGCGTCATCCCCCTTGCGCAGGGCAAACCCCTCATCGCCCTGAGCAAGCTGCTTGGCAAAGGGCATGAACAGGGAGTCGGGGTGGCGCAGCGTCTCCTGCTCCGGTTTTGGCGAGGAGGAGAGAGCGCCGTGGGCGCGACCGTTCAATACCTCCTGAAATACCTGAGATTCATCGTCAAACTGGCGCAGGGTTGCCTTGGGGAAGTTGGCCTTGGCCACCTGTACCGGCGATGCGCCCCGGCGTACCGCCAGGATCACCCCGCGCTGGTTGAAGTCAGCGATGGTTTTTTTCTCTTTGGCCAACGTGCTGGAGGCGGCCAGCTGGACGCCCGAGTGGGAATAGGGGTGAGTGAAGCGCACGCTCTTCTCCCGCTCCGGGGTGATGGTGAGGCCACCGATGATGACGTCGTACTTTTTCGCCAGCAGGGAGGGGATAATGCCATCCCAGGCGGTGGGTACAAACTCCACTTGCCAGCCGAGATCGGTGGCGAGGCGCCGGGCGACATCGATCTCAAAGCCGATCAGCGCACCTTGTTTGTCCCGCATCGCCCAGGGGGCGAAGGTGGACATGCCGACCCGCAGGGTGCCGCTCTGCTCGATCCGGGCCTGGGTAGCGGAAGGGGCCGTGTCTGCATGTGCCGGTGTCAAGAGGGTCGCCAGCAGCAGGGCGGCACCCGATAGCGCGGTTTTGATGGAAATCGTCATGATTGGCGTCCTTGTTGTTCCGGATCCAGATGCCGGGCGAGCAGCCGAGCACAACCGGAGAGGGTCAGCGTTAACAGCAAATAGAGGGCGGCTACGGTGAACCACACCTCGAAAGTCAGGAATGTATCGGCCACCAGAGTACGCCCTTCGTTGGTGAGATCGAAGATGGCGATAACGCTGACCAGTGCCGAATGTTTGATCAGCGATACCAGCTCGTTGGTGAGCGGTGGCAGCGTGATGCGAACCAACTGCGGCAGGATCACCTTGCGCAGGGTAATGGCCCGCGACAGGCCTAGGGTACGTGCCGCCTCCCACTGGCCTTGGGGGATCGCCTTGAGCCCCGCCCGCAGCACTTCGGCGGTGAAGGCACCCTGATAGAGAGAGAGGCTCAGCACGGCGCAGGTCAGTGGCGCCAGCCCCAGCATGGGGCCGAGCAGGAAGTAGAGAATATAGAGTTGCACCAGCTGTGGCGTGGTTCGCACCAAAACCAAATAGGCGATGGCAATCAGTGGCCCAAGGCGGGAAGGGAGCAGACGAAGACTCACCACGAAGATCCCGACCACCAGCGTACCGAGCAAACTGAGCAGAGCGACCTGCAAGGTCACCAGCAAGCCGTTTAGCAGGGGACCGGCATAAAAGGTTCCTTCATCCCATTCGCCTAAAAAAGGCAATACGCGTGGCCACTGCCACTCATATCCCATCGCTTGCGCACCGCTATATATGCTCCAGCCGAGCAGTAGAGAGAGCACAAGAGTGCCACAGAGCCAGCCGAGCAGCCGCACGGGTTTTGCGTTAGTCATGGTAGCTGAGTACCTGCTCCAGAAAGGCTCTGGTTCGCGGCTGGGTCGGGTTGCCAAACAGCTGGGCGGGTGGAGCCGATTCGATGATCCGCCCCTCGTCCATAAAGATGACCCGATCGGCCACCTGACGGGCAAAGCCCATCTCGTGGGTGACGCAGATCAGGGTCATGCCCTCGTCCGCGAGTTCGCGGATCACATCCAGCACTTCGCGGATCATCTCGGGATCGAGGGCCGAAGTGGGCTCATCGAACAGCATCAACTCAGGCTGCATGCAGAGAGAGCGGGCGATGGCGACCCGTTGCTGCTGACCGCCGGAGAGCTGGTGGGGGTATTTGTCAGCCTGTGCCTGAATGCGTACCCGCTCGAGCAAGCCGAGAGCGCGATCCCGCGCCGCTTGTGGCGACAATCCCAGGGTATGCACCGGTGCCACCATCAGGTTTTCCAGCACAGTCATATGGGGAAAGAGGTTGAATTGCTGAAATACCATGCCGACCCGCCCCTTGAGGCTGCGGACATAGGCGGGGCTTACCGGTTCGCCAAAGAGGGATAGCTGGCCGCTATCGATCCCCTCCAGCCCGTTTATAGTGCGGATCAGGGTCGATTTGCCGGAGCCCGAAGGGCCGCAGATCACCCACTTCTCTCCCCGCTCTATGGTGAGGTCAATCTGATTGAGAGCTTGAAAGTCGCCGTAGAATTTGTTGACGCCACAAAAGCGTACGCAGGGTTGCGAGCTGAGCAAGGAGCAGGTTCCACTGAGAATCATTTACGCCATGGTATTGATTTTATAGGAGGATGACAAAGAAAAGCCCCTTGTCAGCCGCGCTAGGGCTATTCACAATGGCGCCATTTCGTGATGACAGGAGCTTTTCATGCCTATTACATCCTTGCTGGCCAACAAGCAGGTACAACTGCTGATGCCGCCGGCAGTCCGCTATCGCTGCGTCATTTTTCTGCTGTTGCTGGTGAGCTGGAGCGTGGTGGCGGTCTCCTTATGGGATGGTCGGGAGGGGATGGCGCTGCTCAACTGGGTCGGTACCCTCTTTGGCGGCATCATAGCGCTGATGGTGGCCCTGCCGCGCAGCTGGCAACCGTGGCGGCTGGCAGAGCTTGGCTGGGATGACGCTCACATCTATCTGCTCAATGGCAACAAGAACGAGGCGTTGGCGGTACCGCGCAGCCAGCTGGTTGCTCTCGAGCAGGAGCGGCGGGTAGGCCACGATGGCCAGTGGCTCGATTTCAGTCTGGATCTGCAGTTGAGCGAGCCTGAACTTGCCGCTGCCATGGCTCTGCTGGATCTCAAGGCAGGTGAGCTGCATCTGGTCAGCCCCTCTGTCTATCGCTTCGGGTTTAAACGGGCCTGGCATGGCCGCCGCGCTCTGCTGCGGCAGCTGGCGGCGTTGCAGTCAGCCTGAACAGACTATTTTCTCGACAATTCCCGGTAAAGCTCGGATACTGCCAGTGACTCGAATTGATCTTGTCTGCACTGTTCACCCAAGAGATCAATCACTTGACAACAGTGTGGAGAGAGCCACGGCATGAAGCCATGGCAGGGCTGGCATAGGGGTTGTGCCCTTACCGTTATGCTGGTGATTGCATAGAGAAGGCACCTTGAATCGAGAGTGGATGGCATGAAGATTTACGTAGGTAATCTGTCGTACCGCATGACGGCCGACGAACTGAAAACTCTGTTCAGCCAGTTTGGACAGGTCGACAAGGTTGATATCATCATCGACCGCGATACAGGCCAGTCAAAGGGGTTTGGTTTCATTGAAATGCCGGCCAACGCTGACGCTGAAAAGGCGATTGCGGGCCTGCATGGCACTGAAGTTGGTGGGCGCACCGTAACGGTCAACCAGGCCAAACCGAAGACAGATGCCCCCCGTGGCCGCCCTCAGCAGCGCCATCGCTAAGGTGCCTCAGTAATGCCAAACGGCATGGGTTATCCCCATGCCGTTTTTGTTTCCGGTGGTTTTCGCCCGGATCAGGGGACGTCGTAACTGAGCGCAGCCTTGCGGATGCGGAACCACTGTTGACGATCAAGTTTGATGGACTCCGATGCAACGGCGGCAGCAATCCGTTCCCGCTTACCTGAACCGATGAGCGGCAGCGGCTGGCTTGGCAGCATCATGACCCAGGCATAGACCACCTGTTCGATGGTCTGGGCCCCCACTTCAGTGCGGATCCGCTCAAGCTCAGCCCGCAGCGGCTCGCAAGCGTGATCGTTGAACAGCCGGCCACCACCCAGGCATGACCATGCCATCGGTTTGATATTGAGCTGTTGGCATTGGTCCAGAGTGCCATCGAGCGTCCCCTCCTGATGCAGCGGGGAGATCTCCAGCTGGTTGGTTACCAGCGGGAAGGGGAGGCGGGATTGCAGCAGTTCAAACTGGCGCGCGGTGAAGTTGGAGACCCCAGCATGCTTGATCTTGCCAGCCTGCTTCAGGGTGATGAAGGCATCGGCGACCTCATCGGCGTTCATCAGGGGATCCGGACGGTGGATCAGCAGCAGATCCAGATAGTCGGTGCCGAGCTTGTGCAGCGAGGCGTCGGCACTGGCGATGATATGGGCCTTGCCGGTGTTGTAGTGGTTGAGAGCGTGCTGCGGTTTGGCGGTGAGGGCGATACCGCACTTGGTGACGATCTCCATCCGGTCGCGCAGGGAAGGCTCAAGACGCAGAGCGTTGCCAAAGGCCTCCTCGCACTGGTAGCCACCGTAGATGTCGGCGTGATCGACAGTGGTAACTCCCAGATCCAGATGGTATTTCATCAGATCGAGCAGGGCTGCCGGGGTGAGATGCCACTCCATCAGGCGCCAGTACCCCATGATGATGCGGGAGAAGGTGGGGCCTTGCGGATGCAGACTGACGCGGGATACAGACATGGTTGACTCCTTGAAAGGTCAGAAAGATAAATTGCGACTGCCGGCATCTTGGCCCCATGTCGCTGGCAAAGCAATAATGTGGGTTGGCACGGTTCGTACTTTAGTTCTGATTGGAGAGTGATAGATGGATGGGTTTGCCGAGCGGCTGCAGAGTCTCATCGGAGAGGGGAGTATTAGCGCCTTTGCCCGCAAGGTAGGATTGAGCGAGGCGCTGATCCGCAAATACCTGAAAGGGGCCGAGCCCGGGTTGGCGCGGGCCAACCAGATTGCGATGGGGGCCAACTGTTCGCTCGAATGGCTGGCAACCGGCTGCGGTTATCTCTATCGACAGGCTGAGGTTGTGGATAGAGAGGCGCTCGGGGCGGCGCAGCAACTGCTCCAGGAGCAGCAACCCGAGGTCGTGCTGCCGGATGAGGAGGCGCTGGTGATCCTGCTCGCCTACTACCAGTTTTTGCGCACCCATAAAAAGGGGGACGGGTTTCTCGATCTGGCGCTGGCCCGCGAGTTTGGTCGGCACATCGGAGAAGCTTAGGTGGGTTAACGAGCGGTGTTCAGGCCGGGTCACGGGCCGCGATTATTCTGATACGCTCTAAACAAATTCATGAACCAGGGAATGGCGATGAGTTATCTGATCCTCGGAAGCGGTGCGCTTGGCTCGGCGCTGGCAAGAGAGCTGATGGCAAGGGATGAGACTTTTCTGCTGGCTGGGCGCGACTATCCAAAAGGGCTTCCTGTCGGATCCTTTTTCCCGCTGCAGGAGGTTGACGTCATCTCGTTTGATGCGCTGTTTACAACCTATGATGTGGATCCGCTCCCCTCCGTCGTCATCAACACCATAGGACTGCTCCATGATGCCCGCTCCATGCCGGAGCGACGGGTGGAGGAGGTAGTGCCCAAGTGGTTGTGTGACAGCCTGCTGGCCAATGCCTGGCCGACGCTGGCTTTGGCGGCGCGTCTGAGCCGGATGATGAAGGATGATCACAAGGTCTGGCTCTGTGCTATCTCGGATCTGGCGGGCTCTATCAGTGCCAACGAGTCAGGGGGGCGCTACAGCTATCGGATGAGCAAGGCGGCGCTCGATATGGGGGTGAAGACCCTTGCACTTGAGTGGGCGGAGCGTTTTGCACAGGCGGGGGTGATTGCGGTCGCGCCCGGCTTGATGGACTCTCCGATGAATGCTCCCTTTCTGGCTGAACTGCCTGCAGACCAGCTGCAGGATCCTGCCAAGGTGGCGAGCAAGCTGCTCAACCTGATCGATGGCCTGTCTTTGTCTCAATCGGGTCAGCTACTGGATCTCAATGGTCAGCAACTCCCCTGGTAAAGGGAGTTGCATGGCTATCTGTGCCCCCGTTTACCTCACATAATCCGGCCTCTCCCCTTGCCAAACAGGGGGGCCATGGCTAACGTCACTCTCCTGTTTCAGGAGGGATCTCATGCGCTATATCGATTTACGAAGTGATACGGTTACCCAGCCGACTGATGCCATGCGTCAGGCCATGCTCCATGCCGAAGTCGGTGACGATGTTTACGGCGAAGATCCGAGCGTCAATGCGCTGGAAGCATATGGGGCCAAGTTGCTTGGCAAGCAGGCTGCTCTGTTTGTGCCATCGGGAACCATGTCCAATCTGCTGGCGGTCATGAGCCATTGCCAGCGCGGTGAAGGCGCCATTCTTGGTGCTGGCGCCCATATCTACCGGTTTGAAGCGCAGGGGAGTGCGGTGCTCGGCTCTGTGGCGCTGCAACCGCTGCCCATGCAACGTGATGGCACCCTGGCCTTCGACGACATCAAGGCTGCACTGGCGCCAGACGATGCACATTTTGTCCAGACTCGCCTTATCTGTCTTGAGAACACCCATAACGGCAAGGTGCTGCCACTCTCCTACCTGCAAGAGATGGGAGCCTTCGTTGCCAAGCATGGTCTGAAACTGCATCTCGACGGGGCCCGGCTGTTCAATGCAGCCGTTGCCAGCGATACCCCGGCGGAGGTTATTGCCGCGCCGTTTGACAGCATCTCGATTTGTCTTTCCAAGGGGCTGGGTGCGCCGGTGGGATCTCTGCTGGTCGGTGATCGTGACTTTATCGCCCGGGCGCGTCGTCTGCGCAAAATGGTAGGTGGTGGCATGCGTCAGGCGGGGATGCTGGCACAAGCAGGCCTGTTTGCCCTCGAGCAACATGTTGCGCGCCTGGCCGATGATCATCGCCGAGCTAAACGGTTGGCCGAAGGGTTGGCTGCGCTGCCGGGCATCGAGCTCGATCTCTCGCTGGTACAGAGCAACATGGTATTTCTGCGCCTTGCCAAAGGGGAGCCGGCACAGCTGCTCGCTTTTATGAAGGAGCGGGGCATTCTCTTCTCCGGTTATGGCGAGCTGCGGCTGGTGACCCATCTGCAGATCAATGACGACGATATCGAAGAGGTTATCGACGCCTTTACCGAGTATCTCGGGGCACGTTAATAGCGCTTGGTGATACAGGCTCTCGTTTATAGCGAGACTTGTTTATATCGAAATAAAACAGGGCGCCACGGCGCCCTGTTTTGTTAGTCGCACGCTCAAGCCTGCCGCTGGCCGCTCATCAGCATGGCTTCATCAGTGGCATCGTAGATCATCACCGCGATGTGGGTCACCTGACCACCGAAATCGGCGAGTGGCACCAGAGTCAGATTCTGGAACATATGGGGGGCCGAGCCGGTGATGGGGCGGTAGTTGGAGAAGCGCAGCAGATAGGGTTTCTGTTCCCAGGTGCTGAAGGCGCGGTTGTTCAGCTTGAACACCATATTGGCCTTGCGCTCGAACCAGGCCCGATCCACATCGGGGAATAGGTCGAACAGCACGCCATCGCGGACTTCGCCAGCCAGCCGTCCGCTGTGGCTCTCCATAAAGCCGTTCCACACCTGAACCTTGTACTCCTTGTCGAGCACCACCAGTCCGACGTCCAGGTTCTGGACTATGTTCATCAACCAGTGAAATTCGCGGATCTCCATAGTCACTCCTAGAGCATGTGCATGATTTTGTTGTTCATGGTGGCGATGGAATCTTCGGTAAACAGCAGCAGCAGGTCACACTGTACTGCGTAATCCTGGATCCGGTAGTTGATCTCGATAGCGAGCGTGCGGCGCCAGCGACTCTTGTTGGTGTTGATGAGCTCGTTGATGGGCCTGTGCTGGCCGAGAACCACCGGATGGCCCTGACTGAAGGGGGTGTCGAGCTGGTTGGCGTAGCCGCGCAGGAAGGCACCGATCAGCACGTTGGCGGTATCCATCAGCAGCTCCAGCTCAGCAGTGCGATCCAGCATTCCCTGATGGTTCATCAGCTTGGCCAAATCTTTGAAGCTGGAGTCATGGAACAGGATCAGCGCTTCGCCGGCGATCCCCGCTCCGATAAAGCCCTGACAGACGGCGGAGAGAGTATCCGAGTCGGCTGCGGCAGAGAGGGCCATATGCAACTCTGATACTTCCAGCACGTTGACGTTGGGGATCGGCAATACCACGAAGGCGTTGAGCAGCCGGGCCAGCAGGTCCGCGGCCTGGCCCATGGAGACGTTGGCCAGCTCCTGATAGACGTCGCGGATCTCCGGAGTGATCTTGACGCCTGCATCGGCGACCACGCCACCGGTTGGCGCCGCAGCCGTTGTGGCCGTGTTGCTTGGCTCTGCGCTCCAGAAACCGTGCTGTTTGAGCAGGGCAAGCAGGGTTTCGGGGGCCGCGGGTTTCTTGATGAAATCGAGTGCGCCCAGCCCCATCACCCGTTGATAGGCCTCTGGCTGGATGTCGCCGGAGACGACGATGACCTTGTTGCGCAGCCCTTCCCGCTGGAGGGTCTCCAGCACGCCATAACCATCCATTTCCGGCATGGTGAGGTCGAGAAAGATCAGGTCACCATGGCCCATCAGCACCTGCTCGATCCCTTCAAGACCATTGGCTGCATAGTGCAAGTCGACTTTCCAGTCGGCGGGGAGGGCCCGCGCCAACTGTTTGCGGGCGAACCCGGAGTCATCACAGATCAATACATTCATGGCGTTAGGCAGGCTCTGTTGGCAAGGAGTGCTATTAAGTGTGGCCCGCTAACGGTCAGATGCAATGGGTGAGGGTATCACCTTGTGAAAATTGATTGTCCCACTGTCTGTTGCGATAGCGCGCGGAATATTTTTCAACAAATTCAGCAAACATCTTAACACGCAACGGGGCGAACTGGTGCTGGCAGCAGAGCATGTAGAAGGGGCGATTGCCGGTTTGCCAGTCGGGCAGCACCGGGCGCAGCTGCTCATCCTGCAAGAAGCTATGCACGTAGTGGAGCGGGGCATTGACGATCCCGAGGTGGCGTCTGGCGGCACGTACGGCCGCCTGGGTCTGGTTAACCGCCAGCTTGGCACCCCGTTTGATGCAGACAAGCTGCCCCTCTTTGTCGGTCAGTTGCCAGTGCTGGTGAGGCCAGCAGTAGATGAGATCGTGCTCTTCCAGCTGATTGGGGTGAGCTGGTGTCCCTTTTTTAGCCAGATAGAGTGGCGAGGCAAAGAGCCCGTACTCGATGTGGCCAAGACAGCGCGCATTGGGCAGGGATTGGGGCAGCTCGCCGTTGAAGAAAACCAGGTCCCGGTCGTTATCGAACAGGTGCTGGTGATCGTTGGTCTGGGAGATCTCGAATTGCACCGCGGGATAGTGCAACCCGAACTCGGCCAGCATATCGATCAGGATGGTATTGGAGAGGGCGATGGGCGCAGCAATCCGGATAATGCCGGAGATGTCGGCCTCTTTGCCCCGGATCTCGCCGGTGGCCTGTTCGATTTCGCCAAGCGGGGTGCAGAGGCGCTCATAGTAGCGCAGCCCCTCATCGGTCATCCGAAGTTTGCGGGTCGAGCGGTGTAGCAGGGAACATCCCAGGTGCTCTTCAAGCTGGGATATGCGTCGACTGATGGTGCCTGTTGGCATGCCCAGTGCGGCTGCGGCGTGGGAGAAACCTCCCTCTTGCACCACCTTGACGAACAGGTAGAACTCTTCGATGTGCTTCATAAACGCTGTTCTTGGTGTAACAAGGGGGCCACCTTAAAAAGAGCATTCAGGGTTGGCAAGCGTAATTCAGCGTTTAATTGATCTGGGTTCGATTTCTATTGATACTATTTTGTTACTCACTTATAGGTAGTGTGAAGGTCGGCTGCTGGTACGGGCAGGAGAGGTTAGTTTCGCAGGGTGCTGATTGGCGATACAGGGATGTGCTGATCTGCAAAATAGCCGTTATCTCTTGCCAGAAACGGCAACCGGTGGGTGACAGAGGGGATGAGCGCTCCCTCTGGTCGGCTATTTTCCGTCGAAAGAAAATGTGAGCCAGATCATATATTCGCAGTTTTGTCTCTTTTCAAACATCATCTGAATTTATGAACCGACACTTTGCCGTTATTGCTTCATTTTTACACATGCTGGCGTCTTTTTGTCTGTTTAACCATCCGCTTGGTTAATTAATGAAAGTTTTATCGCAGAGTAGAGAGAGAGTTATTGTTTTTGATTAGTTTATTGATAGTAAAGATATTGTATTGAATTGAAAAATTGACATGTATGGTCTCGAGTGAGCAACTCTTAGTGCTTGTTTTATCTGAGAAAAAAAGATAAAAATCGAGAAGACAATGTTTTTTGACAGAGTGAGCTTCGGATTGCGTCATTGCCAGTAATTCAAGATATGCAGCTCTGTCGTCGATATATGAAATGGTTTTCCTGCTCTTGACCAGGTTAGTGAGATACGAGTCGAGAGATATTTGCATCTTGCATTCTGCCTGTGGCAGCTTGCGTGATCCGTTTTCCGGTGGCCAGTGACCCTTCCGCATGAATGACATTAACCAGATGAATACGCTTGATGAACGGTTACTGAAAACCATGGACGTGCTGCATACACCGATCTGGGTGTATGACATCGAGCATCACCATATTTTCTGGGCAAACCGTGCCGCACTCTTGGTGTGGGAGGCTGCCTCCCTCGACGAGTTGTGTGCGCGGGATTTCTCTGCCGATATGGCAACCGCCATCGATCTGCTGTTGCAGCGCTATCTCGGCGATTTTCAGCTGGGGCGCAGCTACAACGAGTGGTGGACCCTCTCGCCAAAGGGGATAAAAAAGCAGATTTATCTGCGTCTTTCCGGGGTGCAGATCGCGGGGCGTTTGATGATGATGACCGAGGCGGTGCTCGACTCGGATACCCTCTATCAGGAATCTTCTCTGGCGACTGGCGATACCCTGGCCTGTCTGTTTGACAGCAAAGGGGCGTTCGAGAGTGGCAATTACCACTTCGAGATGTGCTTTGGCCACCGGATCACCCAGCTCTCCCAGGTTTTTGCCAACAAGGATGGCGGCTTTTACCAGAAGTTGTCCCGTCTTGACGAGGTGGTGACCGAGGGGGAGTGTCGAACCCTCAAGGGGATGCGCTGGTTTCAGTATCAGTTCCGTTATATCCAGCAAGGGGCGCGGATCCTGCTCACCATGCGGGATATCACCGATCGCAAACTCGAAGAGCTGGAGCATCGCCACCTTGCCTGGCACGACTCCCTGACCGGATTGCTCAACCGTTATGGCTTGATGAAATCCCTCGAGGCCTATTGCGGCCTGGGCGAGCGTTTCGCGCTGGTCTTTATGGATCTGGATAACTTCAAGCTGGTCAACGACAACTACGGCCACAAGGCGGGCGATCGCCTGCTGGAGCGGGTCGCCGGTCGCCTCAAGCAGATTTGCCCACGAGACGTGGAGCTGGCACGCCTTGGCGGGGATGAATTTACCGCGCTGGTGCCGCTTGGCAGCCATGGCGAACGGGCTCAGGAAATTGCTGATCAGATGCTCTCCCAGATGACGCGCCCACTGCAATTGAGCGGCCTGCCGGAAGTGACCATTGGCGGCAGTATCGGTATTGCCATCTATCCCGATGACGCGGATGACGGTGACAACCTGATCACCCGGGCCGATATGGCCATGTATCAGGCCAAGCAGATGGGACGGCTGCGTTGGCAGCGTTTTACTCCCAGCATGCAGCAGACCCTGCAGCGCAAGTTGAACCTCAAACAGTTCCTGGCCAAGGCAATTGGCCGACAGGAGCTGAGTCTCTGTTACCAGCCGCAGGTGGATACAGCAAAAGGCGCGCTGATTGGCTACGAAGCGCTGCTGCGCTGGTACAACCCGATACTGGGTCATGTTTCACCAGTCGAGTTTATTCCGCTGGCCGAGGAGATGGGGCTGATACGCGAGATCGGCAGCTGGGTGCTTGGCACCGCGCTGGCTCAGGTGGCGCAGTGGGAAAAGCAGTTTGGCAAGCGAGTGCCCGTTTCGGTGAATCTCTCCGGTTTCCAGCTATCTTCCTCGTTGCCGGTGCAGGTGCGTCAGCAGCTTGAGCTGTATGGCGTTGAGGCATCGCTCCTGACTCTGGAGCTGACCGAAACCGTATTGATGCTCGATATGAAGGGGTGTCTCGGTATTCTGGATGCCTTGAGCGATCAGGGGATCAATATTGCCATCGACGACTTCGGCACCGGCTACTCGTCACTGGCCTACCTCAATCGGCTGCCTATCGACACCATCAAGCTGGATCGCTCCTTTGTGGTCGGGCTCAATCTGCCGGTGATCCGGGCGACAGCCGCCATGGCCACCAGCCTTGGTCTCGGCATCATGGCCGAAGGGGTAGAGGAGCCACATGAGCTTGATGCGCTGCAGACTCAGGGGTGCCATGTGTTTCAGGGCTATCTCTTCAGCAAGCCGCTGACAGTGGCGCAAGTCGAGGAGAGCGGCTTTGTGGTCGAGTGTCCGGTAGGGCGTTATCCACTGGTCAGCATTTGAATGGCAGGATAGCGAATGTGCGTCAGGCCACAATTTGGCATTTTATATTGATTTAATTAATCAGAATTAATCAATTCTTTGCAGTGCGTCATAGGTGTTAACGCTAAGGATTGCTAGCATGCGGCCTCTTTTTAGGGAAGGAGTACCGCAATAATGAGTCATGCTGCAACCAAGGCCCATCCGGCCAGCCCACCCAGTGGCTGGCTGAACCGTTTCCTTAATGGCGTCGAGAAAGCCGGGAACAAATTACCCGACCCCGCCATGCTGTTTCTCTACGCCCTGCTGATCGTCTGGGTCGGCTCCTGGGTGTTGTCCCAATTCCAGTTTGATCTGGTCAATCCCCGTACTGGCGAAGCGGTAGTGGTCAACAACCTGCTGACTGGCGCCGGTCTGGCCGAGTTTCTCTCCACCATGGTCACGACCTTTACCGGCTTTGCCCCGTTAGGCATCGTGCTGGTGGCCATGCTGGGGGTAGGGGTGGCCGAGCAGTCCGGTTTCATCAATACCGGTCTGAAAAAGCTGTTGAAAGTGACCCCGGCCCGTTTCCTCACCCCCATGTTGATCCTGGTGGCCATCGTCAGCCATACCGCAGCGGATGCGGGCTATGTGCTGGTGATCCCCATTGGCGGCATCATCTTCCACGCCGCGGGTCGTCATCCGCTGGCGGGTATCGCTGCCGCGTTTGCCGGTGTTTCAGGCGGTTTTGCCGCCAACTTCCTGCCATCCGGTGGCGATGCCTTGCTGCAGGGCTTTACCCAGTCTGCCGCGCAAATTCTTGACCCAGAGTACATGGTCAATACCCTGTGCAACATCATCTTTACCGGTGCATCCTCCCTGCTGATCATCTGCGTTGGCTGGTTTGTCACCGAGAAGGTGGTAGAGCCCCGTCTCAAGCATGTCGCGCTCAACGATGATCTGGAAAGTGCTGATGAAATGGGCAGCTACACCAAACAGGAGAGCCGTGCTTTCAACTGGGCCGGGTTTGCCATGCTGGCAGCCATCGTGCTGCTGGCGCTGGCGCTCTCCCCGAGCGATTCACCGCTGCGTGCTGCCGATGGTTCGCTGACCACTTTTGCCGCCCCCGTGATGAAATCCATCGTGCCGCTCATCTTCCTGCTCTTTATCCTGCCCGGGATTGTCTACGGCTTCGTGGCGGGCAACTTCAAGAGTGGCAAGGATGTGATCGACGCCATGTCGGCCACCATGAACAAGATGGGCTCCTACATGGTGATGGCCTTCTTCTGCGCGCTCTTTATCAAGGCGTTTGGCGATTCTAATCTGGGCACCCTGCTGGCCCTTTCCGGTGCCGAGGTGCTCCATGCACTGGCGCTGCCCGGTGAAATCACTATTGTCGGGATGATCCTGCTGACCGCGACCGTCAATCTGGTGGTGGGGTCGGCATCCGCCAAGTGGGCGCTGATCAGCCCCATTCTGGTGCCGATGCTGATGGCTGTCGGGATCTCCCCCGAGCTGACCCAGGCGGCATACCGTGTCGGTGATTCCGCTTCCAATATCATCACCCCGTTGATGGTCTTCTTCCCGCTGGTGGTGGTCTATTGCCAGCAGTATGTGAAGAGCACCGGGATCGGCACTCTGGTCTCCATGATGCTGCCTTACTCGCTGGCCTTCCTGGTGAGCTGGACCATCTTCCTGCTGCTCTACTGGGCGCTTGGCTTCCCGCTCGGGTTGCAAGCACCGTATGTCTATCCGGCCCCCTGAACGGGGTATGCGAGGGAGCCTTGGGCTCCCTCGTTTTTTTCGCTATGGTGTTACCTCACTCTGGAGGTGCCATGAATCAGACCATCGCTCTTATCCTTTCCCATCGTTCCATTCGTCAGTTCACTGCCGAGCCCATCAGCTCGCAGCAGCTGGATGCCATTCTGGCCGCCGCCCAGTCGGCATCGACCTCAAGTTTTCTGCAGGTGACCAGCATCATTCGGGTGACCGGGCCTGAAGCGCGCAAGCAGCTGGCACAGCTGGCGGGCAATCAACCCTATGTTGAACAAGCGGCGGAGTTTCTGGTGTTTTGTGCCGATTACCACCGCCACGGCCAGATAGTGCCCGATGCCCAGACCGGCTATGCGGAGCAGTTGCTGATCGGTGCCATCGACGGTGCCATCATGGGGCAAAATGCCCTGCTGGCGGCGCAGTCTCTGGGGCTGGGCGGGGTTTATATTGGTGGACTTCGCAACCATCCGGCCGAGGTGAGCGAGCTGCTGGGCTTGCCTGATCGGGTGATCCCGCTGTTTGGCCTCTGCCTCGGTCATCCTGCCCAGCAGCCTGAGCAGAAACCCCGTTTGCCACGGGCACTGGTTGTGCATCAGGAGCGCTATCAGCGCGAGCTGGATCGCGACTTGCTGGCTCACTACGATCAGCAGATTGAGGCCTACTATCAGGCTCGCAGCAGCAACAACAAGCAACAGACCTGGAGCGGTCAGATCCGCGCCATCCTGACCAAGGAGTCCCGTCCTTTTATGCTGGGCTTCCTGCAATCCCGAGGCTTTAACCTCAAGTAATGAGCCTGATGGGCGATACTAAAAGGGAGCGTGCATCTTGTGCGCTCCCTCTTGATCCTGCCATCTCCCCGGGAGCTGCCGCCCAGCTTGGTGACAAATCGTGGGCAAGGGGGGATCTGCAGGCTACCTTAAGTGGGTAAGCTGTTGTAGGATCACGCAATTGGATTGGGACAGGGGTTTGAACATCCTATGATTTTAACTTTGGTATTGCTGTCTATTGGCGCACTCCTGTTTTTGGTTATCGCCTATAACGTGGTGCAGCAATATAAGCAGAAAGCTGAGTCGGACAAGCGCCACGCGGTTGCCAGACACAAAACGGTGGCTGACGAGACCGAAGAGGTGCTGCTGAACGTCAATCTGGTGCCCTTTTCCAAAAACATGGTGCTGCTGATGCAACACCGCATTCTGGATGCCTATCGCGCCATTGCCCAGGTGATGCCAAACAGCCAGATCAAGCAGCGCATCGTTGATGTGCAGACCCAGATCAAGAATGTGCAGGAGAACTACAGCGCGCAGGATGAGGGGCACTTCAAGACGCCCGAGTCCGATCGCCAGGCCATCCAGATGCTGCAGCTGGTCAAGAAGATGCGGGCCGTGCTGCGGGTCGAGCACAACAAGGGCAAGATTGATCCGCAAGGGTTTGCCCAGGAAGATCGCCGCCTCGAGCTGATGCAGCTCAAGATCAACATCTCGAATCTGGTCAAGCGGGCGATGGATGCCCGCATTCAGGGCCAGTACGGCACTTGCCGCCAGCTCTACACCAAAGGGCTCTCCGCCATGGCCAGCGTAGTGGACAAGGATCCCTATCTGCTGGCTCGTGAAGAGGATATGCGGCAGGGGCTCAAGGAGCTCGAAGAGCTGCAGCAGCAAAACAGCGCGCAGGATCTGCAAAATATCAAGGACAAGGAAGCCGACGAGCTCGATGTCCTGTTTCAACCCAAGAAGAAATGGTAAGCATGTCTCACCCACTCGATTCTACTCTGGGGCCGATGGCCCCTTTTGTTTCCCAGTTGTTGGCAGAATTGGCCGAATGTGGCCTCTCTTTCACTGAACCTCACATCGATCACCTCTGCTATCGTGCCGCCACCTTGCCCGAATATCAGCGTCTCGACGAGCTGCTGACGGGGGCAGGGGAGTTGCTGGTGGAGGGGATGATTGGTGGCCGCCCCATCGCTACTTATCAGCTGCATCAGCCAGTACAGGTCGGAGCGGTACGCGTTCCCTGTATCGAGTTGGCCGCGCCCAAACCGGGCCGCAATCATCACGCCGGGCTTGAGCATATCGAGCTGGTGGTGCCTTCCCTTCAGGCGCTGGTGGAGCGCCATCCCGAGCTTCCCTTCAAAACCGGCAACATGCTGGATAGTCGCAATCCCGATGTGGCGCTGATGCTACCCTCCGGACAGATCAAGTTTCACCTGCGCCCGCTGGCGGAGGTGATCGCCGAAGAAGTGGTCACTGGTGCCGTGGTGGCGGTACCTGACGACTATTTCGAGACCCACTAAGGGCTTGGAAGATTGATATCAGATGAAGAGAGGGGCACCCGGGTGCCCCTCTCTTTTTCTTTGCTTATGCGAAGTGGTGAGGCGTCAGCCCATGCTCGCCGCGTTGTTTCAGGCGGCCGAGCCAGATCCCAAGGCCTGCGGTCAGGAGCAGCACCAGCTCGATCCCCAGCACCAGACCACACAGCCCTCCCTTCTCCCAGAAGGGGTGGAGGTAGAGCCCGCCCAGACTGGCGCCCAGATAGTAGGCCACCAGATAGAGGGAGGAGGCGAGCGCCCGGTTGTGTTCGACATGGTGGCCGACCCAGGCACTCGCACAGGCGTGCGCCATGAAAAAACCGAAGCTCGAGATGAGCAGGCCGCTCAAAATGGCGGGCAGAGTGCCTTGCAGCAAGCAGAGGCTACCGAGCGCCATGAGAGCAATGCCGCCAAGCAACATGCGCTGTGCTCCCCAGCGATTGGCGCAGCGACCGCTGAGAGAAGAGGCGACCGTACCCGAGAGATAGGTGAGAAAGAGCATGCCGAGCCACTGGGTCGGCAGGGAGAAGGGGGGCTTGGCCAGCAAAAAGGTGAGATAGCTGAACTGGTTCAAGAAGACCATGAAGTTGAGTCCGCCAATCAGATAGGCACCCACCAGTAGCGGGTTGGTCAGATGACCACGCAGGGCGCGGGCAAACTGGCCCGGAGCCGGATTGACGGGAACAAAACGAGCCTGTTTTGGCAGTAGCCAGAAGACCAGCGGCAAGAGCGACAGGCTGATCACGCCGACCCCGAGGAAGGTGTGTTGCCAGTCGCCAAACCAGCCGGCCAGCAGCCCGCCCACCACGCGTCCTGCGATCCCGCCAAGGGAGTTGGCGGCGATATAGACCCCGACCGCCGAGAGCAGTGCCCGCTTGCTGAACTCCTCGCCCATATAGGCGATAGCTGTTGCCGGCAGGCCCGCCAGTAGCGCACCTTGCAGCACGCGCAGTATGAGCAGGATGCGAAACTGCTCTACTAGCGGGATCAGCAGGGAGAGCATGATGGCCAGGGTGAGGGTTCCCAGCATGATCTGGCGACGGCCGTGGCGATCCGCCAGTCGGGCACAGAGCAGCAGGGAGGCAGCGAGCCCGGCGGTACAACCGGCCAGCGTCCAGCTGGCGGCGAGCGAGTTGACCGAGAAGACCTGAGCCAGCAGCGGGAGCAGGGGATGAGTTTGATAGAGATTGAGAAAGACCAGAAAGGATCCCAGGCTGAGCGCCAGGGTGGCGCGTATCCATTCACGACTACCGGCTTCGATCATTGCATATCGTCCTGACCATTTTTCATCAGGGTAAGGTACGCCTAGATATAAATATAATATATTTAAGTTATCCATCTCATAAGATGAATTGATACATGGACCTGAAACAACTCACCTATCTGCTGGCGGTCAGGGATGCCGGTTCTTTTACCCGGGCGGCCCACAGCCTGCATGTTGCCCAACCCGCCATCAGCATGGCTATTGCCAAGCTGGAGCAGCAGCTCGAGCTGCGCCTGTTTGACCGTCAGGACAGGGCGGTACGGCTGACGCCGGAGGGGGAGGTGCTCTGTCGCCACGCCGAGCGCCTGTTGTTGCAGATGCACCAGGCTGAGTCCGAGATGGCTGAGCTCAAGGGGCTGGAGCGGGGGGAGGTGCGTATCGGGATCCCCTACATGATGGGCTCTTACTACTTTCCTTCGCGCCTGATGGCTTTCAAACACCACTATCCCGGACTCAAGATCCGGGTGGAGGAGGCGGGCACCCGGGAGCTGCTGAGCCGGATGGTGGATGGCACTCTGGATCTCGCCATCCTGATCACCAGTGATCTGCCCCCGGCCATTGAAGGGGCCCATCTGCTGAGCGAAGAGATGCTGATGGTGGTGGGGGAGGATCATCCGCTGCGCGGTGCAGCATCCGTCACGCTTGCCCAGTTCTTTACTCAGGAGCTGGCACTGTTCCGGCGTGGCTTTTACCACCGGGAGCACATGGAGGCGCTGGCGCAGAAGCTGGGGGTTGAGCCCGACATCGCCTTCGAGAGCAACCTGATCCCCCTGCTCAAGGCGGTGGTGCGTCAGGGTTTTGCCGTGACCACCTTTTTGCGGATGGTGCTGGAGGAAGAGCCGGACTTGTGCGGCGTGCCTTTCGAACCTCCGATTTTTCTCGATCTCTGCGTAGCGTGGCGACGGGGTGATCCGCTCTCCATGGCCAACCGTGCCCTGCGCGATTTCTTGCTCAAAGATCGCCCTGCCTGATGGGGCCGGGCCGTGTCGACCGTGGGCTGGCAAAAGTTGATTACTATTAGTGGTGTCTCAGCCAGAGGATTGCGCCATGAAGCTGCAGCAACTGCGTTATATCGTCGAAGTGGCGAATCACGGCCTTAATCTGTCGGCGACAGCCGAGAGCCTCTATACCTCCCAGCCCGGGATCAGCAAGCAGGTACGGATGCTGGAAGATGAGCTTGGCATCCAGATCTTCGAGCGAAGCGGCAAGCATCTGACCCGGATCACCCCGATCGGTCAGGAGGTGATCAAGGTCGCGACCGACGTGCTGGAGAAGGTGGCAACCATCAAGACGATGGCGAGGGCTCATATCCACCCGGAACAGGGACAGCTCACCGTCGCAGCGACCCATCTGCAAGCCCGCTATATCCTGCCCGACTTAATCAAGGGGTTTGTCGCCCGTTTTCCTAAGGTGACGCTCACCCTGATGCAGGGAGATGCAGCAACATGTTGCAGTGCCCTGCAAAGCGGTAGCGCTCACCTGATGTTGCTTGATGATATCGAAGATCATTGCGACGAGGGGTTGCTGATCCTGCCGAGCTTTCGCTGGCAGCGGGGGCTGGTGGTGCCGGCGAGCCATCCTGTGGCGGCACGCTCGCCGAGTTCCCTGGCTGACTTGGGTAATGTGGCGCTGATCAGTGACGGACGATCATTGGCACCAACGTCAGCCCATGAAGAGCATCGCATAGCCTGTCTGGCCAGTGACAGCGACGTGCTCAAAACCTATGTCAGGCAGGGGATGGGGTTTGGCATCATGGCCATGCTGGCCCGAGAAACGGGTCGCGATGATGATCTGGTGATGAAGGCGCTGCTCGATCTGCCGGCCGGTATGGCGGCAATTGGCCTGCGCAGAGGGGCATTTGTACCGGCTTATCTTTATGATTTTATTGCGCGGCTTGTACCGACGCTCAGCCATGAGCGGCTTGATGAGTATCTTGCCGCACCTAATCAGCGGGAGTGGCAGGCGCTGCTGGCCACCTTGCCTGAGCGCTGAGAAGCCTGTACTACAAATAAAAAAAACGCCTCCGCAGGGAGGCGTTTTTCATTGCCGGTCAGCATCACTGTCAGCCAACATCACTTTTTCAACATGTGATCCAGTTTGCTGGCCTTGGTCGAGAGGTAGAATTCGTTGTGGGGATTGCGCCCCTCCTGCAGGGGAACTCGCTCGGCCACCGGAATGCCAAAGGATTCCATCGCCTTCATCTTGCGCGGGTTGTTGGTCATCAGCTTGAGGGATTGCACCTCCAGCTGTTTGAGCATGTCGGCACAAATGGTGTAGTCGCGCATGTCGGCGGCAAAGCCGAGCGCTACGTTGGCCTCAACGGTATCGGCGCCTTGATCTTGCAGGTGATAGGCGCGGATCTTGTTCAAAAGGCCGATACCGCGACCCTCCTGACGGACATACAACAGCACGCCACGGCCTGCCTTGGCGATGTTCTCCAATGCGGCCTGCAGCTGGAAACCGCAATCACAGCGCAAGCTGAACAGAGCATCACCGGTCAGACATTCGGAGTGAATACGCCCGAGAACGGGTTCGGCGCCAGTGATATCGCCCATCACCAGGGCTGCGTGATCCTTGCCTGTGCCGGTTTCCTGAAAACCTACCAGCGTGAAGGTGCCCCAAGGGGTTGGCAACTTGGATTTGGCCACTAGGGTAACGCTGCTCATAGGTTGCTCCTTACTACAACTGCTCAGAAAAAGGGGCTCAGTTTAGCGCGCCTTCTAGATGACGACCATAAGAACAAGTCCCTGCATTGATTAATGAAATAGTGAAGCAAATCAACAGATGGCGTCGTTGGTATCCCTATTTTCCCCTTTTGCGCAAATCTGGTGACAGATAACTGCCAGCGCCGGCACATTCGGGTATAATCGGCGCCCATTAACTCGCTCCAATGAGCGGGAGCAACATTGTGCAGGAGAGAAGTTATGCCTCAGATGGCCCCCGTAATGACAATTGATGGCCCAAGTGGTGCGGGCAAGGGCACATTGTGCCAGTTGCTGGCAGAAAAGCTGGGTTGGCACCTGCTCGACTCTGGCGCCATCTATCGGGTGTTGTCACTGGCTGCCCTGCATCATGATGTCGAGCTCGATTCCGAAGCCGCGCTGGTGCCGCTGGCCGCCAATCTGGATGTGCAGTTTCAGGTGGAAGGTGATCTGGTCAAGGTGATCCTGGAGGGGGAGGATGTTTCCCGTACCATCCGGACCGAGCAGGTCGGCAACGCCGCCAGTAAAATCGCGGCATTCCCGCGCGTGCGTGAAGCGCTGCTGCGCCGTCAGCGGGCATTTCGTCAGGCGCCTGGTTTGATTGCCGATGGCCGTGATATGGGCACAGTGGTTTTTCCTGAAGCCGAAGTGAAGATTTTCCTCGACGCAAGTGCCGAAGAACGGGCTCAGCGCCGCTATAAGCAGTTGCAAGATAAGGGCTTTGATGTTAACTTTGAGTGTCTTTTAACCGAGATCCGTGAGCGTGACGATCGCGATAGAAATCGCGCCGTTGCCCCTCTGAAACCGGCAGAAGATGCTCTTGTGGTGGATTCAACCACCATGACCATAGAAGAGGTACTGGCAACAGTGCTCGCCTATGCAGAGCAACAACTCGGAGATGCCAGCGCAAGCTGACATCCGGTCGTCTGCACCATGGATGGCGCAGATTATTAAAAACAACCCCGCTTGTGCTGGATGACAAGTGGATGTTTCATTTGTGACATAAACTAATGATCGAATCTTTTGCTCAACTCTTTGAAGAGTCCCTGAACGCCGTTGAAACCCGTCAAGGTTCCATCGTCAAGGGTACTGTCGTTGCTATCGAGAACGGTTTCGTACTGGTTGACGCCGGTCTGAAATCCGAGTCCGCTATCCCGGCTGAAGAATTCAAGAACGCCATGGGCGAGCTGGAAATCAACGTAGGTGACTCCGTTGACGTGGCTCTGGACTCTATCGAAGATGGTTTCGGCGAAACCAAGCTGTCCCGCGAAAAAGCCAAGCGCCACGAAGCTTGGCTGCAGCTTGAAAAAGCTTACGAAGAGCAAGCTACCGTTATCGGTATCATCAACGGCAAGGTCAAGGGTGGTTTCACCGTTGAACTGAACGGCATCCGTGCCTTCCTGCCGGGTTCTCTGGTTGACGTGCGTCCGATCCGTGACACCGCTCACCTGGAAAACAAAGAACTCGAGTTCAAAGTCATCAAGCTGGACCAGAAGCGCAACAACGTTGTTGTTTCCCGTCGCGCAGTGATCGAAACCGAGAACACCTCCGAGCGTGAAAGCCTGCTGGCTAACCTGCAAGAAGGTCAAGAAGTTAAGGGTATCGTCAAGAACCTGACCGACTACGGTGCATTCGTAGATCTGGGCGGTGTTGACGGCCTGCTGCACATCACCGACATGGCGTGGAAGCGCGTTAAGCATCCTTCCGAAATCGTCAACGTTGGCGACGAGATCGCTGTCAAGGTTCTGAAGTTCGACCGCGAGCGTACCCGTGTATCTCTGGGTCTGAAGCAACTGGGCGAAGATCCGTGGGTTGCTATCGCCAAGCGTTACCCGGAGACCACCCGTCTGTCTGGCCGCGTGACCAACCTGACCGACTACGGCTGCTTCGTTGAAATCGAAGAAGGCGTTGAAGGCCTGGTACACGTATCCGAGATGGATTGGACCAACAAGAACATCCACCCGTCCAAAGTTGTTAACGTTGGCGACGTGGTTGACGTGATGGTTCTGGACATCGACGAAGAGCGTCGTCGTATCTCCCTGGGTCTGAAGCAGTGCAAATCCAACCCGTGGCAGCTGTTTGCCGAAACTCACGCCAAAGGCGATCGTGTTTCCGGCAAGATCAAGTCTATCACTGACTTCGGTATCTTCATCGGTCTGGACGGCGGCATCGACGGTCTGGTTCACCTGTCTGACATCTCCTGGAACAACCAGGGCGAAGAAGCAGTTCGTGAATTCAAGAAAGGCGACGAGATCGAAGCCGTTGTTCTGCAAGTTGACCCGGAGCGTGAGCGCATCTCCCTGGGCGTCAAGCAGATCGAAGAAGACCCGTTCAATAAGTACCTGTCTGACAACAAGAAAGGTGCTATTGTGAAGGGTAAGGTTACCGAGGTTGATGCCAAAGGTGCCGTTATCGAACTGGCTGACGGCGTAGAAGGCTACCTGCGTGCCTCCGACGCTGCTCGTGACCGCGTAGAAGACGCCACTCTGGTGCTGTCTGTTGGTGACGAAGTTGAAGCTAAATTCATGGGCGTTGATCGTAAGAACCGCACCGTAAGCCTGTCTGTCCGTGCTAAGGACGAAGCTGACGAGCGCGTTGCTATCGATAACCTGAACCAGCAAGAAGAAGTTGTGTTCAGCAATGCTATGGCTGAAGCGTTCAAAGCCGCCAAGGGTGAGTAATCCTTGATGCAAGAAAAGGGCGGCATTGCGCCGCCCTTTTTTATCCTGGCAAAATGATTATTGCATGTGATCGGGGAAGGAGATTTAACGTTATGACCAAATCAGATCTCATCGAACAACTGGCAGCCAGCCGCATGCATATGCCGGCCAAGGATGTCGAAGCCGCCATCAAGGAGATCCTTGAGCAGATGGCGTCGACCTTGCAAAACGGCGACCGGATTGAAATCCGTGGATTCGGCAGTTTTTCACTGCACTATCGTGCGCCCCGTGTGGGCCGCAACCCCAAGACCGGGGACAAGGTTGAACTGACCGGGAAATATGTCCCGCACTTCAAGCCTGGCAAAGAGTTGCGCGAGCGCGTCAACATCATCGAATAATGCGAAAATGGGCATACCTCGGGTATGCCTTTTTTGTTTTTGGCACACAAATCGTGCCAACCATCTTGTTTATCAAACTCTTTTCCCATTCACTCTAGAGTCTGCCTGTGATTTTAAGGATAATCAGCCTCTCATTAGATACTGACAGGGAGCTCTTATGAAGCGTGTTTTGGCCCTCATTCCGCTGGTGCTGGTGTTTGTCCTCACCCTGGCGTTAGGCTCACAAAATGGCCAACTGGTTCAGTTCAATTACCTGATTGCTCAGGGCGAATTCTCCCTCGCCATGCTGTTGGGATTCTTTTTTGCCGGTGGTTTCATGCTGGGCTGGCTGGTCTTCGGCCTGCTTTTCCTGCGTTTGAAGCTGCAAAACCGCACCCTCAACCGCACCATGCGTCGTCAAACCCGCGAGTTGGAGCTGGCCCGTTCAGCGGGTAAGGAATAATGTTCCTCAATGCTTGAACTGCTTTTCCTGCTGTTGCCCATTGCCGCCGGTTATGGCTGGTACATGGGGCGCAGGAGTGTTCGCCAGGACACCCAGAAACAGAGTAACCAGTTTTCCCGCCAATATGTGGCGGGCCTCAACTATTTGCTGTCCGATGAATCCGACAAGGCGGTGGATCTCTTTATCCAGCTGCTGGAAGTGGACAGTGAAACCATCGAAACCCATCTTTCTCTCGGCAACCTGTTTCGCCAGCGTGGCGAGGTAGACAGAGCCATTAGGATTCACCAGAACCTGGTCACCCGCCAGTTGACTCGCGAGCAGCGCCAGCTTGCGCTGCAGGAGTTGGCCCGCGACTTTCTTGCCGCTGGCTTGCTGGACCGGGCCGAAGCGCTTTGGAACGAGCTGTGCGAAGACAGTGACTTCGAAGAGACGGCGCTGGCACAGCTGTTGATCATCCATCAGCAACTGCGTGACTGGGACAATGCCATCTCGGTGGCGGTTCGCCTGCAAAAGTATCAAGGCAAGAAGCTGGCCGAACCTATCTCCCACTTTTATTGCGAGCAGGCTGAAAGTGCGCTGCGTGATGGCGACAAGTCCACCGCGCTTGCCAAGTTCAAGCGAGCGCTCAGCGTCAATTCAGGCTGTGCCCGTGCCAGTCTTCGTCTGGCTGAGCTGGCAATGGAGGAGGGGGAGTATGAACAGGCAAGCAAGGAGCTGCTGCGGGTATTTGAGCAGGATATCGATTTTGCCTCGGAAGCGATGCCCAAGCTGCTTGAGTGTTATCAGCAATTGGGGCGTACTCACACCCTCATCCCGCTGCTCGAGAAAGCGGTTGAAGAGCACGCCGGTGTGACGGTTACGCTGGCTCTGGCCCAGCTGGTCGAGGAGCGCGATGGCTTGAGTCAGGCTCGCTCTCTGGTGCTGCGCCAGTTGCGTCGTCACCCCTCCATGAAAGGGTTTTACCAACTGGTCGGCTTTCAGCTGGCCAGTGCGGAGGAGGGGCCGGCCAAGGAGAGTCTCGAGCTGTTGCAGCAACTGGTTGGCGAACAGATCAAAATCAAATCAACCCACAAGTGTCGGCAGTGCGGCTTTGCCACTCACTCGTTGTTCTGGCAGTGTCCATCCTGCCGGCAGTGGGGTTCCATCAAGCCGATCCGTGGTCTGGACGGTGAATAACCATCAATAGGAAGTGAGATGCTCGATCCAAAAGTACTGGTAGCGCTGGATTATCAGAACGAAGCTGATGCCTTGGCGTTCATTGAACGTATTTCTCCGGCCGAGTGCCGTCTCAAGGTTGGCAAGGAGATGTTTACCCTGTTTGGCCCGCAGTTTGTACGCCAGCTGGTTGACAAGGGATTTGATGTCTTTCTGGATCTGAAATTTCACGATATTCCCAATACCGTCGCCAAGGCGGTAGCCGCCAGTGCCGAGCTCGGCGTCTGGATGGTCAACGTGCATGCCAGTGGTGGCGAGCGAATGATGCGGGCAGCCGTCGATGCGCTGCAGCCTTACGGTGACAAGGCGCCGCTGCTGATTGGGGTGACCGTGCTGACCAGCATGGAGCAATCCGACATGGCGCCACTGGGCCTTGATGTGACCCCTGCCGAGCAGGTGATCAGGTTGGCCAGGCTGACCAAAGAGTCCGGGCTTGACGGTGTGGTTTGCTCGGCCAACGAAGCGCGCGAGCTGAAGGCGTTGCTGGGCGCTGATTTCAAGCTGGTGACCCCGGGGATCCGGCCAAGCGGCTCCGAAGCAGGTGATCAGCGCCGCGTGATGACGCCAAAAGCCGCTGTGGATGCGGGGGCCGACTATCTGGTAGTTGGCCGTCCCATCACTCAGGCTGCAGATCCTGCAGCCATGCTGGCAGCCATCAATCGCGAGCTGGCGGTGGCGTAATCCCGGCCGTCACCGAGACCGGGTGCAGGCCGAGTAGCAGGCCTGCACCTGCACCAATCAGATGAGATTCTATGTGGACTCTGGCACCGATCAGGGTCGATACGGGACTTGCGCCCGCATTGTAGAAATCCATTGCCAGCTTGAGCCCCACGCCAGCCAGCAACAGCCAGCCCGATGTCCGGCGACCATGACGGATATCCTGGATGGCTCCCCAGACAAACAGTCCGTGCAGTGAGCCCGACAGCCCCATATACCACTGGGTGTGCGGGCACCAGAACCAGATCCCGAGCCCCACGGCACTCCAGAGCAGCAGCATCAGGAGTGGCAGCCGGTTATTGCCCAGGTAGTCGCGAAACAGGCTGTAGAGGATAATTAAACCTGCCAGATTGAGCAGCAGATGCCACAGATTGGTATGAGCCAGATTGCCTGTTATGATCCGCCACCCTTCACCGTGAGCAATCTCTGCCCGATCGAAGGAGAGCTGGAGATCCGGCACGGTAAAAAAAAGCAGCAAGCTGGTGAGAGAGAGCGTGATAACCCAGAGCAATCCAGATTTTTCTGACGACATGAAACAGCCCAACGACAAAAACAGTCGATACTGTACACGCTGTACCCGAGCCCTCAAAGCGTGCCTGTGCGAATATATCGTGCCACTTGAAAACCGTACGCCTCTCTACATTCTTCAGCATCCCTATGAAGTGGCCCACCCAAAGGGCACCGCAGTACTGCTGGCTGCCTCGCTGCAACAGGCAGAGATCCGGGTCGGGGAGGATTTTTCCGGCGATAGGTGGCTCAACGACCTGCTTGCCGACCCCTCTTTGCGCTGTTATCTGCTCTGGCCGGATGAAGAGGCCATTTCACCTGCTGATCTCAGAGAGCAGATGGCGAGCGCTTCATCAGGTGCGACAGCCGTAGCGTTTATTCTGCTCGATGGCACCTGGCGCAAAGCCTTTCGGATGTTGCAGAGCAACCCGGCACTGGCCCGTTTGCCGCGGATCGGGCTTGGCGCCATCGCAGGGCAATATGCCATTCGTAAAAAGCCGTTTCCTGACGCCCTCTCGACCATAGAGGCGGGCTACCATCTGTTATCTCAATGGGAGGGCGAGCCCGAACGCTATGCCCCCCTGCTTACCCTTTTCGAACGGCTCAATGCCCAGTGGCAAGCCTTTGCCGAGGGGCGCCGGACATGACATTGCAAGGAGTTCTCCGTATGAAAAAAGCAGTTGTGGTATTTAGTGGCGGTCAGGACAGCACTACCTGTCTGGTGCAGGCGCTGGCCAATTATGACGAAGTTCATGCGATCACATTCGACTATGGCCAGCGTCATCGGGAAGAGATCGATACCGCCCGTCATCTGGCGCAACTGCTGGGTGTCACGGCTCACAAGGTGATGGATGTGACCTTGCTCAACGAGCTGGCGATCTCGGCACTGACTCGTGACGATATCCCGGTGAGCTGTGATCTGCAGGATAATGGCCTGCCCAATACCTTCGTGCCGGGCCGCAATATCCTGTTCCTCACGCTGGCCTCTATCTATGCCTATCAGGTCGGTGCCGAAGCGGTGATCACCGGGGTATGCGAGACCGATTTTTCCGGTTATCCCGACTGCCGCGACGAGTTCGTGAAGGCGCTCAATCAGGCGGTCTCCCTGGGGCTGGATCGCGGTATCCGTTTTGAAACTCCACTGATGTGGCTTGACAAGGCCGAAACCTGGGCGCTGGCGGATCACTATGGCCATCTCGAGACGGTGCGCCAGCAGACGCTGACCTGCTACAACGGCATCGCGGGCGATGGTTGTGGCACCTGTCCCGCATGTAATCTGCGTAGCCGAGGACTGGACGGTTATCTGGCAGACAAAGCGGGGATCATGGCCAAAATGCGTGAGAAAACCGGACTGGGTGAGAAAAGCGGAGCATGAGCCTGCCTCTGGCTGATGATTGGGGTATAATCCGCGGCTTTTGCAACAAGCTGTGACCAAGATGCACTACCCAATCAACGAGATATTCCAGACCATCCAGGGGGAGGGGGTCTTTACCGGCCTGCCTGCCATCTTCGTTCGCCTGCAAGGGTGCCCGGTGGGCTGCCCTTGGTGCGATACCCGACATACCTGGGTGGTCGATCCTGCTCGTGAAGTGGGCAGAGAGCGTGTGCTGGATCGCTCCAACGAGTCGGATTGCTGGAGCCAGCTCACTACCGAGCAGATCCTCGCCAGCTTTGTCGAGCTTGGCTATCAGGCGCGTCATGTGGTGATCACCGGTGGCGAGCCCTGTCTCTACGATCTGACCGAGCTCTCGTCAGCGCTGTTGGTCGCGGGTTATCAGGTTCAGATTGAAACCAGTGGTACCAGCGAAATCAAGACTCATGAGCAGACCTGGGTCACGGTATCACCCAAGATCGGCATGAAAGGCGGGTTACCGGTGCTGGTCTCTGCACTTGAGCGGGCCAATGAGATCAAGCATCCGGTGGCAACAGAACATCATATCGAAGAGCTTGACGCTCTGCTGATTACCGCAAACCTGCGTCCGGATGTTGTTATCGCATTGCAGCCTATCAGTCAGAAACCACGAGCCACCCAGCTCGCGATGGCAACCTGTATTGTGCGTAATTGGCGACTCTCTATTCAGACCCATAAATATCTGGATATCGATTAATATGGAGTGGCTATCCGATGAGCAGGTGCTGCTTACCCTGAGCCATAAAATGCCTTACGGCAAATATCAGGGGCGGCGCATCATCGATATTCCGGAGCCTTATCTGGTGTGGATGGCCCGCAGTGGTTTTCCGGCGGGTAAACTGGGCCAGACATTGGCTCTTGCATACGAGATCAAGCTCAACGGGTTGGAGTCCATGATTATTCCCATTATTAACAGGATGTCAGAATGAGAATATATACCCGGCAGGGTGACAAGGGGATGACCCGGTTGGCCGATGGTACCCGTTTGGCCAAGGATCATTTACGGGTAGAAACCTATGGCTATATTGACGAGCTCAACTCTCATATAGGTCTGCTGATTTGCGAGATCCCCCAGCAAGAAGCCGGTTTATTGGCGGATCTGCAGTTGTTGCAGCAAGAGCTATTTGACCTGGGCGGTGAATTGGCATTTTCCAGCGCAGCCCAAAATGAGTCAATCTGGCAAGTCAATGAGAGCTGGATTGTCAGACTGGAACAACAGATCGACAGCTACAGCGAACATTTGCCGCCGTTGCGCCAGTTTATTCTGCCTGGCGGCTCCCGTGCGGCGGCGCAGGCCCACGTGGTGCGGACGCTAGTTCGTCACTGCGAGCGCCTGCTGTTGACCCTGAGTCGCGAAGAGTGCGTGAATCCCGATGCGCTGGCCTATCTCAACCGGATGAGCGACTGGTTCTTTACCATTGCCCGCTATCTTGTCTGCCGGTCAGAGGGACAAGAAGTATTCTGGGTTAAAGCCACTGATCGCAGATAAACATTCAGAACGTAGCCAATAAAAAACCTCGCAATAGCGAGGTTTTTTATTGGTATCTATCACTGAAATCAGATAGCGAAATCTTCCAGTGATTTACCTGCTTCAACTGCTTTGGCAATAGCAGAAGGCATACGACCCTGACCGGTCCAGGTCTTCTCTACGCCGTTATCATCATAACGATATTTGGCAGGGCGAGGGGCGCGCTTGGCTTTTTCTGCCTTGGCTGGAGTAGCTGCAACAGCGCTGACCAGCTCTGCAGGATCAATACCGGCAGCTTTCAGCATTTCGGTATATTCATTGATTTTGCGCAGATGCTCTTCACGAGCCTGACGCTCAGCGGCTTCATCCTGCTGACGTTCGGCAACGATTGCTGAGAGTTTTTCCAGCGCTTCTTCCAGCTGCTCCAGAGAGAGTTCACGGCAGGTGGCACGCAGACTGCGGATATTAAGCAGCACTTTCAAAAATTCATTCATAGGATTGTCCACGTCAAGTCAGAAGGAAATATTATGTTCATCCTGATTTTTACGTGTCACTTTAAATAAGTCAAGAAGGGCAAAAATAATAAGTAGAAGATAAATCGTCATCACGAGAGATTATATTCGACATTCAATCATATTAATGGATGCTTATGAGGCTTTGATTGGTTAGATGTGTCGAAAAAAGAAGCGAAGCTGCATCAATTGACTACCTTTTTGGGTACTAACGTCATACATCATGATTATTTAATCAAAAAACTTGCTATAAGCTGCCAGCTGGATAAAATGTCTCTCGAATACCTTTAAGTAGAGGCGCGCTGCCTATGACTACTTGTGCGGAGGGTGATGCCGATGATGCACAAGGAAAGGAGTCAGCGCCGAAGTGGCCAGGCCATCATACCGGGCTGCTGGTTCTGCATCTAATAGGTGCAGGACTGCCATAGTCATCCACTATGGAGCGCTACCTGAAGGGGCTGAGGAGTATAACCTCCCCATAGGTTTTGTTTCTTTAGATCCTCTCGGTAGATCTCCACCTGTTTTCTTTAGGTGAAAAGAGATCATGGACATTAGTCATTTTGCCGACTCCGGTTGGTCCGTACTGCCCCCCTTATTGGCTGTCGCCCTGGCGATCCTGACCCGCCGCGTGCTGCTGTCGCTTGGCGTCGGTATTTTAACCGGCAGTTTGTTGCTCAATCAGTTTTCCCCCCTCGACTCCCTGCAATATCTGCTGGGTACCGTGCTGAAGATTTTCTGGGTTGATGGCGCACTCAACCGCGATAACATCAACATGCTGCTCTTTATGCTGCTGCTTGGCGGCCTCATCAGTCTGATGAGCGTATCCGGTGCAACCCGTGCCTTTGCCGAGTGGGCCGCCAAGCGCGCCAAGACCCGCAAAGGGGCCAAGACCCTCACCGGCATGATGGTGTTTGCCTTCTTTATCGATGACTTCTTCCATAGCTTGTCGGTGGGTGCTATCTGCCGTCCGGTGACCGACCGCTTCCAGATCTCCCGTGCCAAGCTGGCTTATTTGCTGGACTCCACCGCTGCGCCAGTCTGCGTATTGATGCCGATCTCTTCCTGGGGCGCTTATATCATCGCGCTGGTTGGCGGCATCATGGCGGCCCACGGTCTGACCGATCAGAGCCCCATCTCTGCGTTTGTCGAGATGATCCCGATGAACCTCTACGCTGTCTTCACTCTGGTCATGGTGCTGGTCGTTATTGCGTTTCAGCTTGATATCGGCCCGATGCGTCAACACGAACAGTGGGCGCTGGAAGGCAAGTTGTGGGATGAATCCAAGGGGCGTCCCATCGGTCTGGATATGGAGAGCCCGGAGGAGAGCAATGGCGGCATGATCGACATGGTGCTGCCGATCCTGACTCTGACCGCCGCCACCGTCTATTTCATGATTGACTCGGGTGCCGCTGCCCTGAGCGAGAAAGGGCTGCCATTCAGCGTGCTCGGTTCGTTTGAAAACACCAATGTGGGCTCTTCACTGGTTTACGGTGCAATCTGCAGTCTGGTGGTCTCCATCGGTCTGGCGATGCGTCTGAAGCTCGGCGCCAAGAACTGGATCAAGGCCGCCCCGCAAGGCGTCATGGCCATGTTGCCGGCCATCAATATCCTGCTGTTTGCATGGACCATCGGTGCCGTAGTGCGCGATGTGGAGACCGGCAAGTACCTGGCATCTCTGGCCAACGGCAATCTGCCAATCGAGGTGCTGCCGGCTGTGGTCTTCATCCTCTCCTGTGCCATGGCGTTTGCCACTGGCACCAGCTGGGGCACCTTCGGCATCATGCTGCCGCTGGCCGGTGACATGGCTGCGGCCAGCGATATCAGTCTGATGCTGCCGATGCTGGCTGCTGTTTTGGCGGGCTCGGTGTTCGGGGATCACAGCTCTCCCATCTCCAGTACCAGCATCCTCTCTGCGACGGGGGCAGGTTGCCATCACATCGATCACGTGATGACCCAGCTTCCCTATGCGCTGGCCATCGCCTTCGGTGCGGCTCTCGGTTATCTGGTGATGGGGTTGATGCACTCCGGGTTTGCCGGTTTCAGTGTCAGCGCCCTCTGGTTTGTGCTCTTTACCAGTTACCACCTGAAAAAGGCCAAAGCGCAGCCAGCGCTCGCGACGGCATAACATTAATAGAGCAAGGGGCCCACGGGCCCCTTGGTTTTGGCGGGGGCTTTGGTTAGCATGCGCCCCATAAATTCAGTTTCGGAACAGTATCATGGCTTCACTGCACTACAAGTTTGCCACCATGAATTCAGGCAAATCGACCCAGCTCATTCAGGCACACTTCAACTATCTGGAGCGGGGGATGCACCCGCTGGCCATGACCCCTGCCATCGATGATCGTTTCGGTGTCGGCGTGATCAGTGCCCGGGTGGGTCTCGAGCTGAGAGTGGAAGTGTTCAGCGATACCTGCGATCTGTTCGAGATGGTCAAAGAGCGCCATGCCAACAAGCACATTGATGTTTTTATCGTGGATGAGGCTCAGTTCCTGACCAAGGAGCAGGTCTATCAGCTGGCCCGTATCGTTGACGAGCAGGATATTCCGGTGATCGCCTACGGCCTCAAGACCGATTTTCGTGGTGAGCTGTTTCCCGGCTCCTACCATCTGCTCTGTCTGGCCGACAAGTTCGAAGAGCTGAAGAGCATCTGCTGGTGTGGCAACAAGGCGCATATGAACTCCCGGGTCAATGAAGCCGGGCAGGTGATGCGCGATGGCGAGCAGGTAGAGATCGGTGGTAACGATCGCTATGTGTCGCTCTGCCGCAAACACTATCTGGAGGGGCGGGCGTTCAAATAACCCGCGTTTGGACAAGGTATGAATAAAAAGGGGCGCCAATCTGGCGCCCTTTTTCTCTATTGGCAGTTCAGTCGATCTCGATATCGACGGGGGCAATGATGGGATCCGCCACCGGCAGGCGGTGAAACAGCTGGCGAAAGTGTTGCTGTACCCGGCCGATATCGACCAGCGACATGCCGGAGGCAAAGCCAAACCAAACATAGAGGCCGGTGAGATCGCGAAACATCGGCGGCAGGTAGCGGGGCGCGGCGATCAATCCCTCCAGATAGTGCTGATAGATCACCGGAATATCGTCCAGCGTCACCTTGCCGACAAACAGCATCGGCAGGATCTCGGGCACTCCTTCCAGCACGGCGCTACGGATGAAGTTGACCGTCTCTACATAACCCCGCACATAGGAGAGATCCTTGGTAAAGCAGGCGCCCCCTTCGACCATGCCGCCACGAAATACCCGTTGGGTGATCTTGTAGGCATCGTGCTCGCTGGTGCCCTGTCCCACAAAGTGCTGAAACACCTCGATAAAGTCGGCACCACGCTCGGCCATGTCGATGGCCATCACCCGATCGGAGATGCGCTTGGCCCGATCCGGGAAGGAGCTAAAGGTGAGGGTCTCTATCAGGACGGCCAACCCCTCCTGACAGGCGGTAATACGCGGCGAACCTGCGCTAAGCCAGGTAGCATAGGGCTGCTGACGGCCGTTTAGGGTGGTGCCCACATGTACCCACCCCTCATGCACTTCCAGCACTTGCAGATCGAGCTCGGAGAAGCGGGCGTGGGAGTTGAGCTTGATGTAGTCGCCGCCGGCCGCTGCGTCGGAGACGATGCCATCGCTCAGCTTGACCTGGACTGTGCCGTCACTGAAATAGCTCGACAGCTTGCCCTGCAATTTGGCCACCGCCGTGTCCCCCTCGAACTCTTTGGGGTAGGGGCGTACCAGATGGCGGGCGCCGGGCAGGGAGAAGATATCGCACAGGCGAGCACCCAGCTCCTTGAGAGTCTTGCGATCGCCGCGCAGATGATCGCTGGCCGAGCCGTAGAGTAGCTGGCTGTAGCGCTGAAAATCGGACTGGCCGCGCTGGCGCAGCATCTCGATCACCACCATGTATTGATCGACCGTCTCTTGCAGGATGAGCCCCAGATCATCTTGTGGTCCCAGCTTTCTGCGGATCCTGTCTCGCAGTTCCTTGAGTTCGAGGTATTTGTTGCGCGGCTCAAAACCCAGGGGGAGGGCTTCGTAGAAGCGGCGGTCGATTGCAGGCAGGGTACGCCCACCATCGGCCAGAAAGCGCTCCTGGGTCTGTCGTGGCCACTTGATGGCATCCAGAATGCGAATCGGTTTTTGCAGGGCGAGCAGCTCATCCGAGAGGGATTTCAGATGGAGGCGATACTTTTCTTGGATGGTCATGGGGCCCCCTGTGGGGCAAGCGTAGCCGTGGATTGGGCTGAGTATATGCATAGCGCTTGCCAAAAAGAAGCAAGCTGCGCGGTTATTGGGCTGGCGTGCTTTTGGTTGCCGGAAAATTGGTTTAGACTGCGCCCCTCGATCCCAATCTTGTCGTGGAAATAATGAATATCCCCAGCTCCGAAATGATCATGCGTTGGTTGCAACAGGCTCGTATCGAGCACTATGTTTGCGATCAGTGCCATGGTATCCACATTGTCTCCTTGCAGTCGGTCGATGGCATTCAGGAGAGCCGGATCTTCGTGGAAGAGGAAGGTCTGCTGTTCTCATCCGAGCTGGAAGTGCGTCCTTCGGCCCTGTTGCCGCTGGTGGCTGAACTCGGTCGCTTCAATATGCAGTACCCCTCGCTCAAGGTGTTCCTCGATATCATCGACGACAACCTGCCGCGTCTGGTCATTGGCCACACCGTGTTTACCAAGGCTGGCCTGAGTGTCGAGCAGTTCCTGCTGTTTGTGCAGAGCACCATTGCCGCGACCCATGAAGTGGTTTCCGAATGCGAACGTTTGGGCTTCCTCAACCTGCCTGAAATGCAGGTTGCGCCGGAATCTGTACATTAATTCCGCGAACGATCTGTTTTGCCAAAAAAGCCGTTGACGCGGGCGGGGCTTTCCCCTAAATTACGCCCCGTTCCAGCGCAACGGCGCAGCGAACACAGTGTTGGCTGAACACGTTAAACAACAGAACAAAATTTGGTGAGGTGTCCGAGTGGCTGAAGGAGCACGCCTGGAAAGTGTGTATACGGCAACGTATCGAGGGTTCGAATCCCTCCCTCACCGCCACATTGCAAAGCCCTGATGGAAACATCAGGGCTTTTTGCTTTTCTGCTTTTTCACCGGTTGGCCTCTGGCTATAACTCTGCCGCCTTACTCAGGATCCAGCTCCTGCGGGATCACCTCGCGCTTTTTCAGGGTGGAGAGATAGACCAGCAGGGCAATGGCGGCCAATAAGGCTGCCGAGGCGGAGTATCTGCTGAGCTCCAGCCCGCCTTTGCCAAGCGGCTTGTCGAGGAAATCTCCCACCACAGCCCCTAGCGGACGAGTGATGATGAAAGCCGCCCAGAAGAGCAGGGTGCGTGAGACCCGGGTCAGCAGGTAGGTGGCGACAATGGCCAGCAAGATACCGCCAAAGAGCACCATGCTGCCGGTATAGCCAAAGCCGCCATCATCGGCCACCCAGTCACCCAGCGCGGTACCCAGCGTCTGGGAGAACATGATGGTGATCCAGTAGAACATCTCGGTTCTGGATGAGCTGATATCACTGGTCGCTATGTTGCCCTGAAATTTGTACCACACCAGAAAAGATCCCATCAGTAGCAGGAACAGCAGGGTTGACCCGCCTGCATAGCCCATCCCCATTGAACGATCAGCAAAGTCTGCCAACGTGGTGCCCACTGTGGTGGTGGCGATAATGGTTGTCCAGTAGAGCGCCGGGTTATAGCGCTTGGCAGAAATCTGGGCGCCGACGGCAATAAAGAAGATCACGGCAAAGATGCCGGTACTGACCAGATAGCCGAGATCCATCGACATGGATACCGCATCCCCTCCGGTTTCTCCCAGGGTCGTTGCCAATATTTTGGTGAACCAGAATGCCAGAGTGATCTCCGGCACCTTGCTGACTGAGTGAGCGACGCTGTTATGCATAATGCACCATCCTGTGGTTTGACGAAGAGCCGTCAGCAATGAGCATGTCGGGGATCTGTTAAGAGAGGCTTAAGGTCACAGAGGGGATGGCAAGAAAAGATCATTTTTGACCAGATGCAAACTTTGCGGGTATCAGCGGGATCTTAATTATTCCTTAAGGTTCAAGTTTTATTGTCCGCCAGCAATTCATTAGTTGATAAAGCTCACATTGTAACAAGGTGTTACTGATTAATTGAGAGGGCTATCAACTGGCGCTGTTAGTATCCCGATGCAGCCTTGGTTCAGGCTGCATTCAATTTTCCGGCATTTGGTTCAAAAGGTGGTGTTTCGGTGGTAAAAATCAGAGTTGTACCCTTTATCTTCTTGTTGGCACTGATATTTGCCTTCCTGCTTAACTGGCCCGTGCTGCTTCACTTCTACGATATCCTCAGCAATCTGGAGCACTTCAAGATCGGATTTGCCATCTCGATCCCGGTGCTGCTGGTAGCGGCACTTAACTTCGTCTTCATGCCCTTTTCCCAGCGCTACTTCCTGAAACCCTTCTTTGCCTTTCTCTTTGTGACCGGCGCCATCGTCAGTTACACCATGCTGAAGTATCGGGTCATGTTCGATCAGGAGATGATCCAGAACATCTTCGAGACCAACCAGAGCGAGGCCTACTCCTATGTCAGTCTGCCCATCGTGGTCTGGGTGGCGTTGGCCGGTGTATTGCCTGCCGTGTTGCTCTTCTTTGTCAAAATCGAGTACCCGAAAAAATGGTATCTGGGGCTGTTCCAGCGCGCCATCTCCATGGTTGCATCCCTGGCTGTCGTGGGCATCATAGCGGCGTTTTACTATCAGGATTACGTTTCGGTCGGGCGCAACAACCAGACTCTCAATCGCGAGATAGTGCCGGCCAACTATGTCTACAGCACCACCAAGTATCTCTACAAACGTTACGTCGCCGAGCCTATTCCGTTCACCACCCTGGGTGATGATGCCAAGCGAGTCGCGAAAGAGGATAAACCGACCCTGATGTTCCTGGTGGTGGGGGAGACAGCCCGCGGCAAGAACTTCTCGATGAACGGCTACGAGAAAGAGACCAACCCCTTTACCAGTGAGGCCGGGGGCGTGATCTCCTTCAAGGATGTGCGCTCTTGCGGCACGGCCACAGCGGTGTCGGTGCCCTGCATGTTCTCCAACATGGGGCGCAAGGAGTTTGATGACAACCGGGCCCGCAACAGCGAAGGCCTGCTCGATGTACTGCAAAGAAGCGGGGTCTCCATCTTCTGGAAGGAGAACGACGGCGGCTGCAAAGGGGTGTGCGATCGGGTGCCCAACATCGAGATCAAGCCAAAAGATCACCCGCAGTTCTGCGACAAGAACACCTGCTATGACGAGGTTGTGCTGCAGAACCTCGACGACGAGGTGGCGCAGATGAAGGGCGACAAGCTGGTCGGTTTCCATCTTATCGGCAGCCACGGCCCGACTTACTACAAGCGCTATCCGGATAACCATCGCCAGTTCGTGCCGGACTGCCCGCGCAGCGACATCGAGAACTGCAGCGATGAAGAGCTGGTCAACACCTATGACAACACCATCCGCTACACCGATTTTGTCATTGCAGAGATGATTACCAAGCTGAAAAAGTATGAAGATAAGTACAACACGGCGTTGATCTACCTCTCTGATCACGGCGAGTCGCTGGGGGCGATGGGGCTCTACCTGCACGGTACGCCCTACAAGTTTGCCCCTGACGACCAGACCCGGGTGCCGATGCAGGTCTGGATGTCGCCGGGCTTTGCCAAAGAGAAGGGGATGGATCTGAACTGCCTGCAGCAAAAAGCGGCAGACAATCGCTACTCCCATGACAACCTCTTCTCCTCTGTGCTCGGGATCTGGGATGTCAGCACGGCGGTGTACGACAAGCAGCTCGATATTTTCAGCCAGTGCCGCACCGTGCAGTAAGGTGAGGGCCGACTCGGGGCGCCACTGCGCCCCTTTTTTATCCCAAAAATTGTTCAGTTTTCATATATGACTTGCTCCATTTGTTTAGATGCTATGTACGAAATGGAGCGGGTTGCCATCAAAAGAGGAAGCAAAAATGGCCAAACCTGGCGCTACAGGGATCACCCGGATTATCCATGCCACCCGTTACAGCATGAAGGGGCTTTCGTCCGCCTGGCTGCATGAGGCTGCCTTTCGTCAGGAGCTGCTGCTGATCATATTGCTGATGCCGCTGGCCTTTCTGGTGGGGGATGGGCTGACCCAGATCCTGCTGCTGATGGTCATCAGCTGGCTGGTGGTGATCGTGGAGATCCTCAACTCTGCCGTCGAGGCGGTGGTGGACAGAATTGGCTCCGAACATCACGAGCTCTCCGGTCGGGCCAAGGACATGGGCTCTGCCGCCGTCTTTATTGCGCTGGCGCTCAATGTGCTGGTGTGGGGGGCGCTGACCGGTCGCAATCTGCTGGGCTGGTGGTGATCAGCCGTAGTTGGCGAGATCCCGAATACAAAAAGAGAGGGCGACCCTGTGGTCGCCCTCTCTGTTTTCATCGCCGCTCAGGGGGTGGTGAGGGTCATGTGCTTGGTGATGGCCTGATAGAGCACCGGGTAATCATCCTCAAAGTGGTGGCCGCCCGGCAGGGTGACGGTGGTGACGTTGGGCTGGTTGATACGGGGGCAGAGGCGGTCGTCGTCATCGTCATCGGCACCTTGCAGGCAGACCATCGGCAGATCCCGGATGGTTTTCACCTGCGGTTCGGTCGGATAGCTGCGGGCCTTGTGGGTCAGCATGTCGCTGACGTGGATCTCGAAGTCCGAGCTGGTGGAGGGGGAGAGCATCACGGCCCCGACCAGTCCCTGACGATAGTGCTCCGGCAACCGGTTGATGACGAAGGGGACAATCTCGGCACCAAACGAGAAGCCGACCAGCAGCCAGCGGGGGCGCTGCCAGCGAGTCTGGTAATCATCGAGGATCCGCTCCAGATCGGCGGTCACCTGCTCCGGGGTTTTCTTCTTCCAGTAATAGGTGAGGGAGCTCCAGCCCACGACCGGCATGCCGTGCAGCTGAAATTGGGCGCTCAACCCCTTGTCGAGGGCCGCCCAGCCGCCATCGCCGCTGAGAAACACCACCATGGGGGCGTCGGATGGCTGCTTGACCGGCAGCTCAATCAGGCTCAGGTCATCCTTGACCGGGGCGGCATGCGCCGCAAAAGATGAAACGGGCAGTACGAGACTGAGTAACAGCAATATCAAGGCTCTCATTGGCCATGCTCCTATTTCTTGATCAGCCCCAGCGGGCCGCGGCTAATCAGGGTGATCAGGTGAGTCAGGGTTCTGGGCAGTACCAGCTTGCTGCTGCAGAGCAGGTAGCGGGGTTCCCAGCGGGGCGAAAATTTCTCCTTGTAGCGTCTGAGCCCCTGAAAGTTGTAAAAGCGGCTGCCACGCACAAACAGGGTATTGCCAAGGCGGGCCCAGTAGCTGTTGAGCGGGTGATCGTTGAAGCCGGACATGGGGGCCATCCCCAGATTGAAGCTGGCGTACCCTTGCACCTTGCCCCACAGCAGCAGCTCGACAAAGAGAAAATCCATGATGGGGGCGGTGCCGGTATCCAGGCTGTAGCGCATCAAATCGATGGAGAGCATCTCCTTGTTATCGCTCACCCAGAGGTTGGCAAAGCCGACGATTTGCCCCTCGTGCCACACCAGTGCAGCCGGGCTCAAGGTCAGGTAGTCAGGCTCGAAACGGCCGACCGAGAAGCCCTTCTCCTTGCCCATCTTGCTCTGCAGCCAGGTATCGGAGACGGTCTGCAATCTGGGCAGCAGGGGGGCCACGGCGCTTGCCTCGACCACCTCGAAGGTCAACCCTTCCCGTTTGCCCTTGGCGTGGCTCTGGCGCAGGTTGCGCAGCCGGCTGCCAGCCAGATCGAAGGTAGCCAGATCGACCATCGCCTCTTCACCAAGCTTGAAGGGGATCAGCCCCAACTCCAGATAGAGCGGCAGATAGCGGGCCGAGACCTGATAGAAAACCGGATTGGCGTCGTGCTCGTCGCACCGCTCGCGAAATTGCCAGAGCAGCTCTTCGATCTGCTCGGGGCGACCGACGGGATCCCCCATCACAATCCAGCTGTTGCCCTCGATGCCATACATCAGGAAGGCGTCGCCGGCGGGGTGGAACAGCAGGGACTTGTCCTGCAACTGGGCCAGATAGCCGTGGATCCCCCCCTCGCGCACCACCAGCTCCTGAGCGCGCGCCAGCGTCTCCTTGTCCGGCTTTTCACCGACCACGCGCAGCGGCGCAAGCAGCTGTGCAACCCCGGCCACGGCCAGCACGGCCACCACGCTCCCCATGGCGCGCAGGCCGCGGGCAGCCCCGCCGTGGGGCGAGAAGTGGAACCAGAGGGCGTGGTCATACTCCACCTGACGGTAGGAGAAGAGCAGCAGCCACAGCGCCCCCAGCAGCACGGCGCCGACTGAAATGAGCCAGCCCGGGGTGTACTGGGGATAGAGCAGCGACCCCTTGCGATAGAAGAGGGAGCGGCAGGGAGTCATGATGAGCAGGAAGCTGCCGAGCAGCAGGGCTGACTCCCAGTCCCCCCCCTTGAGCAGGGAGAAGGCGATCCCCAGTGCCAGCAGCAGCTGGGTGATGCGAAACGCGGCGTCGTGACGGCGATAGAGGCTGCGCGCCAGCAGGATCAGGAGGATACCGCTCACACTGCCGAGCACGTGGGAGAGCTCGAGCAGGTGGAGCGGCAGCACTTGCAGCCACACCTCGATGTGGCTGCGCATGGTCGGGATCATGCCCGAGCAGAGCAGCAGGCTACCGGCGGCGAAGGTACCGACGCTGATAAGGGCGGGCAGAAACTCCTGAATGGCGCTCATGATCCCCTGCAACCGCTGCCAGCGAGCCTTCTGCTGCAACATCTCCTGACTGGTAAAGAGCAGCAGGGCGCAGAGGAAAGGCAGCACGTAATAGATACACCGGTAGAGCAGCAGCGAGGCGAGCAGCTTGTCGGCCGGCAGGTAGTGGGCCAGCAGCAGGCTCATGCTCGCTTCGAACACCCCGATCCCGCCCGGCACGTGGGCCAGCACCCCGAGGAAGCTGGCCAGCACGAAGGCACTGAGCAGCACGGGGTAGGGGGCGCTATCGGCGGGTAACAGCACAAACAGCACGGCGGCGGCGGCCATCCAGTCCGCCAGTGCGACCAGCAGCTGCAACAGGCGTACCTTTATCCCGGGCAGGATCAGGCTGTGTTCGCGCCAGGAGAAGCTGGGACGGGGCCAGAGCAGATAGCACAGCACCAAGAGCAGGGCGCCGGCACCCGCCAGATGGAGCAGGCTGTAGATCCAGCTTGGCCAGTCGGGTAGCAGCTGGGCCGCCGTGCTGCCGAATAGCAAGGCACTGCCGCCCCAGCCGAGCAGCCCGAGGAAGAAGGTGATGGAGCAGAAGAGTACCACCCGTGCCACCTCGCCGGTCGCCAGCCCGAGGGCCGAGTAGATCCGGTAGCGCACCGAGGCGCCCGTCAGCAGGGCGAAGCCCAGCGTGTTGGAGAAGGTGTAGGCGATAAAGGAGGTGACTCCCACCTGTTGCCAGGGGAGCCGCTTGCCCAGCGCATGCAATGCCAGCATGTCATAGCCACAGAGCAGGCCATAACTGAGCAGGGTCAGCAGCAGGGCGCCAGCCAGAGTGGGCAGCGGTTGTGACCAGATGGCGATACGAATATCGTGCCAGTGCCATGAATGGGTCAGGTGATAGAGTACGGTCAGGGCGGCGCCCAGCAGCAACAAGCTGCAGAGCGGGCCTAGCCATTTAATGAGATGACGCCACATTCCATGTTCCTATTGTCAGTTCAAACGATGAGCGTTGATGAGGTTACGGTAATGGGTTGGATGATGCGCGATAGCCTGAATAATGTGCGGCAGTGTCATGAGGTTATTACGATAGTTGGCATGATGGAACAGCAATGATCTTGTCATGTGGAACCTGCTTGGCAGAGGCAGTTTTCATCATGACCAGATGAAAAGGGAGGCAACCTGCCTCCCTTTTATCTCTCCGCTCTACTCTTGCTCTGTTATGTACAGATTGACGGTCTGGTCGTCACTCAAGGGTCAGAGGCGATTACTTGGTTTTCGGCGCGACTTTGACGGACGGCGCTTTGTGCGCAGTTTTATGGTGCTTTTTCACAACCTTGGTCTGGGTCGCTTGCGGGGCGGCAGTTTTGGTCGGGGTCGCAGCCATGGTGAAACCGGAAGTCAGGGCGAAAACGGCGGCCAGAGTCAGGGGAATGATTTTTTTCATGGTCAATTTCCTTATTCGGATTGGTGGTATGGAGCATTTCTCCATGGCTTCATCCTATGACGCTGAGCGCGGTACTTCAGTGAGCACTTGGTGACGGTTTGTATCCAAATGTACAGGGAGGGTGAGGCAGAAGCGGGCTCCCTTGCTGGCGGGAAGCAATGCCACATCACCGCCGTGGTGGAGCGCTATGCTGCGCACAATGGCAAGCCCCAGCCCGGTGCCGCCGGTGCGGCGATCCCGACTCTGATCAAGACGCACGAACGGCTCGAAGATCTGGTGCGCCAGTGCGGGGTCGATACCCGGCCCGTCGTCACTGACTTCCAGCAGATAGTTCTCCTGCAGCCGCGAGATGGAGAGGGTAACCTCGCTTTCGGCATAGCGCAGGGCGTTGCCGATGAGGTTCTCGACGGCGCGTGTCAGCAGACGATGATCGCCGCACCAAGGCATCTTGATGGGTGGCAGAGCGAGGGTCAGATGTTTCTCCGGCCGCAACGCTTGCCAGTCGCCGAGGTGATGCTCTGCCCAGCTGCCGAGCTCCAGTTCGTCCCGCTGCAGCGGCAGCTCGGGTCGATCCAGCTTGGCGTAGGTCAGCATCTCTTCGATAAGGGAGTCCAGTGCCCCCAGATCCCGCTCCAGCGCCTGCTGCTCTTCTGCGGCAGGGGCAGGATCGAGCATGGCAAGCCGATAACGCAACCTAACCAGCGGGGTACGCAGCTCATGGGCGATGGCATCGGTCAGCTGCTTGCGACTGGTGAGCATGGCTTGCAGCTGGGCTGTCATCTGGTCGAAGGTACGTCCCACCCGGGCCAGACTGCTGCCCGGTGGCAGGTTGGTTCGGCAGGAGAGATCGCCATCGCCTACCCGGCGCGCCGTCTGCTCCAGTTGCAGCAAGCCGCGCCAGTGCGGACGCAGCCAGAGCAGGATGGGCAGCCCGAGGGAGAGGCCAATGATCAGCAGCAGTCCCACATCGACCCAGTGCAGTTCGTGCAGGTAGGAGAGATAGGGCACAGGGCCAACGATAAGCACCTGATCGGTATCGGGGATCCGTTGCAAGAAGGTGTCATCCTCCTCGACGATGACGATATTGCCGGCGGCAAGAAATGCCTGATCCTCGCTGGCAAGGGGCTGATGGGCCAGCTCGCCAACCTTGAGGGGGAGGGTGAACTGGCTGCTCTGCTCGGCCAGCCGATCTGGCCAGCGCTCGGGAGGAATTCTGGCCAGCTCGTCGGTCAGCAGGCCAAGAGAGCCCTGCATCATCCGCTCGAGATAGCGGTCGCCGGCTCGCTCGGCGGTGACCTGATAGACTACGCCAACCAACAGGATGGCCAGGGTGAAACAGCCGATCAGCAACAGATAGAACTGGATAAAGAGACGGCGCATGGTAGTGCTCCCTGATTAAGGCTATTCCCAGGCGTGGGGGACGAAGAGGTAGCCCTTCTGGCGCACCGTTTTGATCCGGGTCGGGTTGTCAGGGTTATCGCCCAGTTTGCGGCGCAGGCGGGAGATGGCCACATCCATGCTGCGATCCTGACCGTCATACTCTCGGCCGCGTAGGCTGCGGAACAGGGCTTCCCGCCCCAGGATCTGGCCGGCGTGGCTGGCAAGCTCCCACAACAGATCAAAGTCGGCAGTCGAGAGGGCAATGCTCTCGCCATCGAGACGCACATCCCGCCCCGGCCCATCGACCAGCAGGCGGCCAAATTGCAACTGCTGCGGCACACTGCTGGCGGCGGCGATCGGTTGCGCGGCGGTTTGCTGATGCTGGCGGAATTGCACCCGCAATCTTGCCAGCAGCACGGGGGGAGGGGTGGTTTTAAGGATGTAGTCGTTGGCCCCCAGCTCCAGGCTCAGGATCTGATTCATGTCGCTGTCGAGCGAAGTGAGCATCACGATGGGGCCATCAAAGCGTGGCCGCAGATCCCGACAGAGGGACATGCCATCCTGTCCCGGCAGCATGATATCGAGCAGTACCAGGTCCGGTTGTTCGGCCTCGACCCGGGCCAGTGCCATATCGCCTCTAGGTTCGAGGATCACTTCCATATCGTGGCGGCCAAGCCAGCTGCTGATGAGCTGGCCAATCTCGGGATCATCTTCAACAAAAAGAATGCGTTGCATAGAAAAGCTCCAACCGGAAGCAGGAGAAAAGAGGAGCTGTCAGCATATCAATGCCGCTTGGGAAATACAGAAAAAGAACGAGGGAGGGTTATATGGGGAGCGCGAGGATAAGGGCGATAGCCGGGTGGCAGAGCAATCATGAGGCACAGGGCCATTGGCATTTCAGCCACTCAGGGCGCAGTGCGATGAGACATGCGGGGATATAAACGCAGAAAATGGCGGTGTAGAAACAAAAAAAACCGGCCTAGGCCGGTTTTTTGACAAGCCAGAAGGCTTGTATCTTGCCGTATTGGCAGCGTTGTGCCAAACGACGGAATAATGGGGTGGCTGATGGGGCTCGAACCCACGACAACCGGAATCACAATCCGGGACTCTACCAACTGAGCTACAGCCACCACTGAAAACTGCATTGATCCGTCAACAAATTGAGAATCAATGGCGCGCCCTGCAGGATTCGAACCTGCGACCCACGGCTTAGAAGGCCGTTGCTCTATCCGACTGAGCTAAGGGCGCTTTTCTCGACTCGCCTGAGTGGCAAATCGATAAACTTGGTCGGTGATAAAGGATTCGAACCTTTGACCCTCTGGTCCCAAACCAGATGCGCTACCGGACTGCGCTAATCACCGAAATTGTTGCTTTCAACGTGCCAGCATAACGACATGAGCCGTACTGGGCAACGGGGCGGCATCATAACCAAGCAAAAGAGCCAGCGTCAACGTATTTTTCCCCCAGTAAATTCAAGTGCCTACTTATTGCCCGTTGCAGGCCAGACCTCTCTTGGACGCTAACATCCCGGCTAAAAAAATGCGACAATGCGCGGCAGTTGAACACATGGTGAGTGGAGAACGATGTCTGCCAAAATCATAGATGGAAAACAGGTTGCGCAAACGATTCGCAGCCAGGTCGCGGCACAGGTCCAACAGCGGTTGGCAGCAGGGAAACGGGCTCCAGGGCTGGCAGTCATTCTGGTGGGTGCGGATCCTGCCTCTCAGGTTTATGTCGGCAGCAAGCGTCGGGCTTGTGAAGAGGTCGGTTTTCACTCTCGCTCATATGACCTGAGTGCAACGGCAAGTCAGGATGAGTTGTTGGCGCTGATCGATCAGCTGAATGATGACCCGACCCTCGACGGGATCCTCGTTCAATTGCCGCTGCCGGATCACTTCGATACCACTCTGGTGCTGGAGCGGATCCTCCCTGACAAGGACGTAGACGGTTTTCATCCGTACAACGTTGGCCGTCTTGCACAGCGTATTCCGGCGCTGCGTCCCTGCACCCCGAAAGGGATCATGACGCTGATTGAAACCACCGGTGTTAAAACCCATGGTTTGCATGCCGTTGTGGTCGGTGCTTCCAATATCGTCGGGCGTCCCATGACCCTCGAATTGCTGCTGGCGGGCTGCACTACAACGACTTGTCACCGTTTTACCCGAGATCTTGAGGATCAGGTTCGCCGCGCAGATTTGTTGGTAGTGGCGGTCGGCAAACCCAATTTTATTCCCGGAGAGTGGATCAAGCCGGGGGCGCTGGTTATCGATGTGGGTATCAACCGTCTTGCGGATGGTTCGCTGGTTGGGGACGTGGAGTTTGAAACGGCGCGCAGTCATGCCTCTTTCATCACCCCGGTTCCCGGTGGTGTTGGCCCTATGACGGTGGCCAGTCTGATGGAAAATACCCTGATAGCCTGCAACGAGTACCATGACTAAAGCGTGACTGTGGTGTGTTCGTAGCTAATGCCAGGCGAGTCACATAAATGAAAATAAAAAACCGGTTGCTCAGAGAGGAACCGGTTTTTTATTTATCCAACGGGTTTTCGTTTATATATTTTGTGCTTCGTTCGGCACAATGACGGAGGCGTGATTTCCTTTCGGCCCCTGTTGCAGTTCAAAGTGGACAGCCTGACCCGCTTTCAGGGTCTTGTAGCCCTCCATTTGAATGGTGGAGTAGTGAGCAAAGATATCTTCACCACCCCCTTCCGGACAGATAAACCCAAATCCTTTTGCGTTGTTAAACCACTTAACTGTGCCGGTTGCCATACTTCTACATCCTTTTATTGATTACCCAGAAGTCGTTGAGTAACCTGCGCCAGCCCATTATAACTAGGGACATGAGCCCATAGCAGACGGGCACAGATTAGCAAGTAACCAATCTAGTCTAACTTTTGAGCGAGTCAAGGAGTTGTTAACAACTGATGTGATCTGGTTAACAAGTCTATTGACAAGCTTGTGTGAGACGGTAGTAATCTAGAGGTACCAAAGCGCGATTATGAGCAAGCAGAAAGAACTCTTTGCTAATGAAGAGATTGCAGAAGCAGAGAAAACAAAGCTGCAGCCGCCACCCATGTATAAAGTTGTGTTGAACAACGATGACTACACCCCGATGGAGTTCGTGGTGGAGGTGCTGCAAAAGTTCTTTGGTATGGATTTGGACAAGGCGACTCAGGTCATGCTGAGTGTGCATTATAGTGGTAAGGGTGTCTGCGGCATGTTTACCGCAGAGATCGCCGAAACCAAGGTTGTCCAAGTCAACACCTATGCACGTAACAACGAACATCCACTGCTATGCACTATGGAAAAGGCTTGAATCTGATGACTTGATGGCGAGTGTGACACCACATTGTAGCTGTACTAGGGGAGGTGCCTATGTTGAATAAAGATCTGGAAAAGACGCTGAACGAGGCTTTCAAACTGGCTCGTGACGAGCGTCACGAATTCATGACTGTCGAGCACCTGTTGTTAGCCCTTCTGGATAACAGCTCAGCCCATGAGGCGCTGAGCTCCTGTGGTGCCGATGTCGAGCAGATGCGCAAGGAGATCCGCGCATTCATCACTCAAACAACCCCGCTTATTCCACGCGATGACGAAGATCGGGAAACCCAGCCGACCTTGGGCTTCCAGCGCGTACTGCAACGTGCCGTCTTCCATGTGCAATCCTCCGGCAATACCGAAGTCAGTGGTGCCAACGTACTGGTCGCCATCTTCAGCGAGCAGGAGTCTCAGGCTGCTTATTTCCTGAAAAAAGCCGAGATCAGTCGCCTCGATGTGGTGAACTTCCTCTCCCACGGGGTGCGCAAGGACAGCAAACCGGATGTCAGCAATAACAATCCGGAATCTGATGACGATGTCTCCGCTGCTCAGATCGAGAGCTTTGCCACCAACCTGAACCAGCTGGTGTTGGAAGGGCGTATTGACCCGCTTATTGGTCGTGACCAGGAGCTTAATCGTACAATTCAAGTGCTCTGCCGCCGTCGTAAGAATAACCCTTTGCTGGTGGGCGAGGCGGGGGTGGGCAAGACGGCCATTGCGGAAGGTCTGGCTTACCGTATCGTCAAGGGCGATGTGCCCGAGGTGATTGCTGGTAGCACCATCTACTCGCTGGATATGGGCTCTCTGCTGGCTGGAACCAAATACCGCGGTGATTTCGAGAAACGCCTCAAGGTACTGCTCAAGCAGATTGAGCGTCAGGAAGGGGCCATTCTCTTTATCGACGAGATCCACACTATCATCGGTGCAGGTGCTGCGTCAGGTGGTCAGCTGGATGCCGCAAATCTTATCAAACCGCTGCTCTCCAATGGTTTGCTCCGTTGTGTCGGCTCCACTACCTATCAGGAATATGCCCAGATCTTTGAAAAAGACCGCGCCTTGGCTCGTCGTTTCCAGAAGATCGATATCACCGAGCCGACCGTGGATGACACTACCCGTATCTTGATGGGCCTCAAGAGCCGCTACGAGGCTCACCATGGAGTGCGTTATACCGCCAAGGCGATTCGCGCAGCGGCAGAGCTGTCCGCCAAGTACATCAACGATCGTCACTTGCCGGACAAGGCAATCGACGTGATCGATGAGGCGGGGGCTGGTCAGCGGTTGCTGCCGGCGAGCAAGCGCAAGAAAGTGATCAACGTGCAGGAGATTGAAGCAATCGTCGCCAAGATCGCCCGCATTCCGGAAAAATCAGTCTCCTCTTCAGATAAAGAGGTACTGAAGAACCTGGAGCGCAATCTGAAGATGGTGGTCTTTGGTCAGGACAAAGCCATCGAGGTGCTGACCGATGCCATCCGCCTATCGCGCTCAGGTTTGGGTAACGAGCGTCGCCCGGTGGGGTGTTTCCTCTTCGCCGGCCCGACCGGGGTGGGCAAGACCGAAGTTACCCAACAGCTTGGCAAGGCGCTGGGGGTGGAGATGCTGCGCTTTGACATGTCGGAGTATATGGAGCGTCACACCGTCTCCCGTCTGATTGGTGCGCCTCCCGGATATGTCGGTTTTGAGCAGGGTGGTTTACTGACCGATGCGGTGATCAAGCACCCTCATTCCGTTGTGCTGCTCGACGAGATTGAGAAAGCGCACCCGGACGTATTCAACCTGTTGTTGCAGGTGATGGACAACGGTACCTTGACTGACAATAACGGGCGCAAGGCGGATTTTCGCAATGTCATTCTGGTGATGACTACCAACGCCGGTGTGCAGGAGACCCAGCGCAAGTCGATTGGCTTCCAGCAGCAGGATCTGAGCCACGATGCCATGGCGGTGATCAACAAGACCTTCAGTCCGGAGTTCCGTAACCGGCTTGATCACACCATCTGGTTCAACCATCTCGACATGACAGTGATCCACCAGGTGGTCGACAAGTTCATCGTTGAGTTGCAGGTGCAGCTGGATGCGAAAGGGGTATCTCTGGAAGTATCCGAGCGTGCCCGTCACTGGTTGGCCGAGAAGGGGTATGACAGAGCCATGGGGGCCAGACCTATGGGTCGGGTCATTCAGGAGCACCTCAAGAAACCGTTGGCTAACGAGATCCTGTTCGGCTCACTGGTTGATGGGGGAATAGTGAAGGTTGAGCTGGTAAATGACAGCCTCAGCTTTGATTTTCAGGTCAATGTTGAAGCTGTTTCCCACTAAGTAACCGTAATTAGAAAACGACAAAAAACCCCAACCGACAGGTTGGGGTTTTTTGCTGAATTCCTGGCTTAGCGAGAGCGGAAAACAATACGTCCCTTGGAGAGATCGTAGGGAGTCAGTGCTACCGTTACTTTGTCTCCAGTCAGGATACGAATGTAGTTTTTGCGCATCTTGCCGGAAATATGAGCGATAACCACGTGACCATTCTCCAGTTCCACACGGAACATGGTATTGGGCAGGGTTTCGAGAATAGTGCCCTGCATCTCAATACTGTCTTCTTTAGCCATTGAATCCTCTTGATAAGCCACAACAAAAAACCGCTGGATCATGCCGGATTTAAGGCTATGTGTAAAGTTTACTCGGGCTTGCCGTCGATTTTTTTCCATTCTCCATGAATGAGCACCTCGTGAGGGAGGTAATTGCGCTTGTAATTCATCTTGCGGCACGCCTCAACCAGATAGCCGAGATAGAGCCAGCTTCGTCCGGTACGCCTAGCCAGATCAAGCTGACTCAGAATAGCAAAGGTGCCGAGCGAGCGGTCGGCATAATCGGGGTCGAAGAAGGTATACATGGCGCTGAGTGAGTGGGGCAGCAAATCTGTAGTGGCTACGCCAATAAGGCGACCCTCCTTTCTCATTTCCAGATAGAGGGGTGGCATCCAGTCGCAATGGAGAAAACCGCGGTACTGTTTGCGGTTGGGGGGATACATGCTGCCATCCTGATGGCGTTCGCTGATGTAGCGTTCATAAAGCTGGTAATACTCGGGCTTGTCATCGTAGCTCAGGACGATATCGATATCCCTGTTGAGCTGGTGGATGCGCTTTTGTCCCCGGCTTGGCCTGAAGTGCTCGCTGTGAATACGCAGGGATTGACAGGCATGACAGGCGGGGCAGTGAGGACGATAGATGTCGTTGCCACTGCGGCGAAATCCGGCGGTCAGCAGGCGTTCGTAACTGTGGGCGTTGAGCAAGTTATGATCCATCAGAACCAGCAACTGCTCCTGCTCATGATCCAGATAACTGCAGGGATGCTTGGGGGTTAGCCCAACCTTGAGGATCACTTCTTCGGTCATAAGCGGATCTCTCCCTCTTGCCAGCATGAATCCAATAGCGATTGGCGGCTCAGTTGCGCCAGTTCAGCCAGAAAGCGCGCTCTTGGCCACTCCTCAATGCCCAGCGTGGCCAGAAACGGATTCTGCATCTGGCAGTCGACAAGGGCGCCTCCGTGCCGGGCAAAGTGGCGACAAAGTGCCACCATGGCCAGCTTGGCGCCGTTATCGATATGGCTGAACATGGACTCGCCACAGAACAACCGGCCAATCGACAGGCCGTAAAGGCCCGCTTGCAGTTTTCCCTCTTGCCAGATCTCGACCGAATGAGCGTGGCCCAGACGGTGCAGCCGTTGGTAGGCTTCGATCATGGGTTGACTGATCCAGGTACCATCGGCTGTGCGACGAGGCGCGGCGCAGGCATTGATTACCTCATTAAAGGCGCGATTGACGGAAATATCGAATGGGGTGCGGCGGATAATCTTCTGCAAGGTGCGCCCAACATGCAGCTCATCAGGGCGGATCACACCACGCGGATCCGGTGACCACCACAGGGTCGGCTGGTGGGGTTCGTTCCACGGGAAGATCCCCTTGTGGTAAGCTGCCAGCAATCTGGCAGGGGAGAGATCCCCGCCGATCGCCAGCAGACCGTTGGGCTCTTCCAGGGCATGCGAGGGGTCGGGAAACCAGCAGAGCTCATCATCCAGTTGAGTGAGATAGCGAGACATAAGGCAACGAGGTTCGTAGATGAAGGCCATTATCCTGATAGTATCCAGCTTGCTCTGCTTTGTCACTGCGCCCGCCGGGGCCGAGGTGTACCAGCGCAACACGGCCCGCCCGGTCAATCAGGTGGTGTTTGGCCAGGTCGAAACGGTGCGCAATATTACCCAGCGCCAGATCCTGGAGTCGGAGCGTTCCGGCTGGAAAACCCTGGGCGGGGCAGTACTGGGCGGCTTGCTTGGTAACCAGTTTGGTGGCGGCCATGGCCGTGAAATTGCCACCGCCGTCGGGGCGCTTGCCGGGGCCGCAGCAGCGCAGCAGTATCAATCGGGCGACACGGTAGTGGAGAACAAACTGGTCGAGCTGCTTATTCGCAATGAGCAGAACGGGCTGGTCAATGTGATCCAGGATTATGATCCCGCCATGGTATTCAGTAGCGGCGATAAAGTACGCATTCTCTATTTTGATGACGGCGTGCGAGTCGACAAGACGTTTTAAGCCGGATTATGGAAGAGATACAGAGAGGGGAGATAACCCGCAGACTTTCCGATTGGCAGAAAGTCTTGCGGGCGGTAATACACGGGACTGCGCAGGAAACTAGATGGCGTTCTCTTGCGAGACTATCTTGTCACGGCCGGTGTTCTTGGCCTGATACAGGAGCCGATCCGCTTCGCTCAGCGCCTCGTCCATGGATACCCGCCCGACACTGACCACACCATAGCTGGCGCGAACAAAGAGCGGAACATCCGGTGACAAGGGGTGCTGGCGCAGCTGCTGGCGCAGCCCTTCCAGCCGTTTGAGCAGCACGGGGACGGTGCAGTGGGGCACCATCAGGGCAAACTCCTCGCCACCAAAGCGGGCGATCATGGCATCTGGAAAGAACTGGGTCAGCTGGCGGGTCAGATGGCAGAGTAGCTGATCGCCAATGGCATGACCCCAGTGATCGTTGACCTGCTTGAAGTGATCCACATCGAGCACGCAGAGTGAAAGCGTACTCTGCAGCCGCTGATGTTCCTCGAACCATTTCTGCCCTTCGTTGAACCAGTAGCGACGGTTGTAAAGACCGGTCAGGTAGTCGCGATTGGCCGACTCCTGAATGCTGTTGAACTGCTCGAGCGCCTCCAGATTGTGGCTGACCCGGCACTGCAACTCTTCCGGTTCAAACGGTTGGTTGAGAAAGTCGTTGGCCCCCTGTTTCAGGTAGCGAGCGGAGAGACCGCGCTTGTCCGAGACCGAGATCCCGATAATTGCCAGCTGCTGTTTGCTGTAACGCTCTCTCAGCATGCGCACCAGACTGATGCCATCGATCTCCGGCATATAGTAGTCGACCAGTGCCAGCCGGATGCCGGGGTATTGCTCCAGCATCGCCATAGCTTCGCGTGCGTGACTCGCCTCGTGCACCTTCAGCAATTGCTTGCGCAACTGGGCCATGGTGCGGTGGCGGGAGGTGCGTGAATCATCGACGACCAGCACTTCGATGGACTGGTTGAGATAAAGGCGGTGCACCAGGCTGACCGCATATTGCAGCGAGTGGCGCGAATCCTTCATCACATAGTCCAGTACGCCGGTTTCCAGCCAGGCCGCACGTTTATCCTCGCTGATATCGGCGGTGAGGATCACCACTGGCAAGCCGCGCTCCAGCAACACGCTGACCGCTTCTCCGCGAGGTGCATCCGGCAAGGTCAGATCCACCAGGGCGACCACATACTCATCTCCCCGACAGTGACGGGCGCCTTCGAGGGTATCAAAGGCGTCGATCTCCAGACCGGTCTGCTGGGCTATCGCCTGGGTCAGCATACGGCGGATCGTCAGGCTATCTTCGACAATCAATATCTTCTGTTTCATTAGACTCCTTCAAATAAAAAAGGCATACCGACTGGTATGCCTTATATCACATATGCGCTTATTTATTGCGCATCAAGATAGCGTTCTGCATCGAGGGCAGCCATGCAGCCGGTACCGGCAGAGGTGATGGCCTGGCGGTAGTTGTGGTCAGCCACATCGCCGGCCGCGAAGACACCTTCAATGCTGGTCTGGGTGGCAAAACCGTCGAGGCCGCCACGAACTTTCAGATAGCCGTTTTGCATCTCCAGCTGGCCATCGAAGATCTGGGTGTTGGGCTGATGGCCGATGGCAATGAAGACGCCCATCAGCGGCAGCTCGCTGGTGCTGCTGTCCTGGGTGTTGCGCAGGCGCACACCGGTGACCCCCATCTGATCGCCCAGCACTTCGTCCAGGGTCTGGTGAGTGTGCAGCACGATGTTGCCGCTCTCGACCTTGTCGTGCAGACGCTTGATCAGGATCTTCTCGGCGCGGAACTCGTCGCGACGGTGAATCAGGTGTACCTTCTTGGCGATGTTGGCCAGATAGAGCGCCTCTTCCACGGCAGTGTTGCCGCCGCCGATCACGGCTACTTCCTGATTGCGGTAGAAGAAACCGTCGCAGGTGGCGCAGGCTGAGACGCCGCGCCCCTTGAAGGCTTCTTCAGAAGGCAGGCCGAGATATTTGGCGGAGGCGCCGGTCGCGATGATCAGGGCATCGCAGGTGTATTCGCCGTTGTCGCCCTTGAGGCGGAACGGGCGTTGGGTCAGTTCGACGCTGTTGATGTGATCAAACAGAATGCGCGTATCGAACTTCTCTGCATGAGTTTTCATGCGTTCCATCAGGGCCGGGCCGGTGAGGCCTTCCGGATCGCCGGGCCAGTTCTCTACCTCAGTGGTGGTGGTCAGCTGGCCACCTTGCTGCATGCCGGTAATGAGCAGGGGATTGAGGTTGGCGCGGGCGGCGTAGACGGCAGCGGTGTAACCGGCCGGGCCGGACCCTAAGATCAGCAATTTGCTGTGAGTGACTTGGCTCATGATGTCATTTCCGGGATGTGATGAGTTTGCGCGATTGTAGGTAATTCGTGATCCGGGGTCAAAGGCTGGTGAGTCGATTGCACTAATCGTGTTCACAAGGGGTGACATGCAAAATAAAGGGATAAAAAAACCGCCCATCGCGGGCGGATTTTCACTCATCTCCAACTGGCGCAGGCCAGCGCAGATCAGTTCAGCAGGGTCAGGGGATCCGTGTAGGCAAGGCCATGAGCCACGGCAACCTCCTTGCAGGTGAGTTTGCCCTCCATCACGTTGAGGCCGTGCAGCAGGTTGGGATCGCTCAGCAGTGCCTGACGATACCCTTGCTGGGCCAGCTTGATGATGAAGGGGAGGGTGGCGTTATTGAGTGCCACGGTCGAGGTTCGTGCCACTGCCCCCGGCATGTTGGCCACGCAGTAGTGCACCACGTCATCGACGATGAAGGTGGGATCTTCGTGGGTAGTGGGGTGCGAGGTTGCCACGCAGCCACCCTGATCGATCGCCACATCGACGATAGCCGAGCCCGGCTTCATGCGCGCAATGTGGTCACGGCTGACAAGTTTTGGCGCAGTGGCGCCCGGTACCAGCACGCCGCCGATGACCAGATCGGCCGCCAGCAGATGGCGTTCCAGACTTTCGCTGTTGGAGTAGACCACTTTGGCTGCACCCTGAAACTCGTTGTCGAGACGGCGCAGGGTATCGACGTTGTTGTCGAGGATGGTCACGTCGGCGCGCATGCCGATGGCCATGCGGGCTGCGTTGGAGCCAACCACGCCACCACCGATGATCACTACCTTGGCCGGTTCGACACCGGGCACCCCGCCGAGCAGCATGCCGCTACCGCCGCGTGATTTCTCCAGCGCCTGGGCACCTGCCTGAATAGACATGCGACCCGCGACTTCCGACATGGGCGCCAGCAGGGGCAGACCGCCACGGCCGTCGGTGACGGTCTCGTAGGCTATACAGATGGCACCACTTTTCAGCAAGGCCTCGGTTTGTGGCAGATCCGGTGCCAGATGGAGGTAGGTAAACAGGGTTTGACCCGGTCGCAACATGGCACACTCGACAGGCTGGGGCTCCTTGACCTTGACGATCATCTCCGCCTTGGCGAAAACCTCGGCGGCAGAGGCCAAAATTTCGGCACCAGCAGCCGTATAATCTGCATCGCTAAAGCCAATCCCGTTTCCGGCACCGCTTTGGACGAAAACAGTATGGTTTCGTGCTGTCAGTTCACGTACACTGGCCGGAACCATGCCTACGCGATATTCATGGTTTTTTATCTCTTTAGGTACACCGATAATCATGCTATCCCTCGTCTATCGATTGGTGTTTCATGTTGCCAAAATGTTAACCAACATTTGCGCCTAGTATATTCAGGTATTGACAGGATTTGTGACCATAATTATAAAATGAATGGTGATTCTTACCAAAAAATAGCCAAAGGATGGAATAAAATGATGGAAGCTAAGAGTCGGCTAAAGGATTTGGACAGGATTGACCGCAACATTCTCAATGAACTGCAAAAGGATGGCAGGATCTCGAATGTTGAGTTGTCCAAACGAGTTGGCCTGAGTCCTACACCGTGTCTGGAACGGGTTCGTCGCCTCGAGCGACAAGGCTATATCGAAGGGTATGCCGCGATTCTGAACCCTCATTATCTGGATGCGTCTCTGCTGGTCTTTGTGGAAATTACCCTCAACCGCGGTGCCCCAGATGTGTTTGAACAGTTCAACAAGGCTGTTCAGGTGCTCGAGGAGATCCAGGAGTGCCATCTGGTCTCGGGTGATTTCGACTACCTGCTCAAGACCCGGGTAAGCGACATGTCGGCTTATCGCCGCCTGCTGGGTGAGACCCTGCTGCGCTTGCCGGGGGTCAATGACACCCGCACCTATGTGGTGATGGAGGAGGTCAAGCAGAGCAGCCGTCTGGTGATCAGCACCCGATAAAGCAGATTATGCCGTGGTATCTTTTCCATATGAGACACTGCGACAGTCAGAAACGAGCGGCCGGTCCGCTCGTTTCTTCTTGTAAAGATGATTGCAAATATGGCCCCGTCCCATCAGGCACAGGCTGACAATCGATGGGCTTTTCGGGGATACTAGGCCCCCTTATTTCCTGCATTACATGTTTTCAGAAAGGAGCCGGAGTTTGGCCGATAAAAAGCTGTTTACTCCTTTATCAGGTACACAACGGATCTTCGAAGCCGTCTTGATCGCCATCACCCTGATGGCCGCTTATCTTCTGCTTGCCCTGTTGTCCTATCATCCCGCCGATCCCGGTTGGTCCCAGACCTCGTGGGAAGGGGAGGTCAAGAACCTCGCCGGCAGCGCAGGCGCCTGGCTTGCCGATATCACCATGTTTACCTTTGGTGCCTTCTCCTATCTGGTTCCGCCGCTGGTGGTGCTGTTGGGCTGGAGTCTCTTCTGGCGGCCAAGCCGTCTGCTCGATGTGGATTACCTCACCCTCGGGGTGCGGATCATCGGCTTTATCCTGACCGTGCTCGGCATGTCGGCCATCGCCAGCATGAACTTTAACGATCTGCAGAACTTCTCCGCCGGTGGCCTAGTGGGGGATGTCATCGCCTCCGCCGTGGTACCGCTGTTTGGCGGTGTGGGTGCCAACCTGATGCTGCTTTGCTTCGTGGCAACCGGCATTACCCTGTTTACCGGCTGGTCCTGGCTCACCATCGTCGAGCGCATCGGTGCCGCCTGCACCGGCTCCGTCAGTGCCATCTACCACTTCCCGGGCACTCTGGGTCGCTGGTTGACCGGCGGCTGGCGTCAGCCTCGCGTTGAGGGACCGGATCCCCTGCTTGAGGGGGGCGTGGGCGCCATCGAGCTTGATGACGAAGATGAAGACGATCCCCACAGTAACTGGGGTCGCCGCGCCAAGGGCAAAAACCAGAAAGGCTCCAAGGAGGAGTGGTTGCCTGAACTGGACGACGACACCTTCGAGTTTGACCCGCAGTTTGATGATGAGGACGACGAACCCGCGCCGGTGGTCAAGGCTAAACGGCCAGCCCCTGCCAGCTCTCGTCGCCAGAGCGCCCTTGCCGTCGCCGATGACGAGGACGATGAAGATCTCGACCTGCCGTGGGCTGAGGGCGAGGATGCAGCGGTTGCCCCAGTCGTCGCCATGCCGACCAAGCCCAAGCGCCGCGTTCAGGCCAACCTGCCGCCGCTGCCGAGCCTTGAGCTGCTGGATCGTCCGCCTGCCAAGACCCAGATGATGAGCAAGGACGAGCTGGATCGGATGGGCCGTCTGGTGGAGGCCAAGCTCGCCGATTACAACGTGCAGGCCAAGGTGGTCGGTGTCTATCCGGGCCCGGTTATCACCCGTTTTGAACTGGATCTGGCGCCAGGCATGAAGGCGAGCAAGATCACCAACCTGTCCCGCGATCTGGCCCGCTCTCTGTCGGCCAGCAGCGTGCGGGTGGTCGAGGTGATCCCGGGTAAAACTTATGTCGGGATCGAGTTGCCCAACCGGGTGCGCCAGACCGTCTACCTGCGCGAGACCCTCGACTGCGATGCGTTCCGCGATAGCCGCAACCCGCTCACCATGGGCCTGGGTCAGGACATCGCCGGCGAGCCGGTAGTCGTTAACCTCGCCAAGATGCCGCACCTGCTGGTGGCCGGTACCACGGGTTCAGGTAAGTCGGTGGGGGTGAACACCATGATCATCTCCATGCTCTACAAATCTTCGCCGGACGATCTGCGCTTCATCATGATCGACCCCAAGATGCTGGAATTGTCGGTCTACGAAGGGATCCCGCACCTCCTGACCGAGGTAGTGACCGACATGAAGGATGCCGCCAACGCCCTGCGCTGGTGTGTGGGCGAGATGGAGCGTCGCTACAAACTGATGTCGGCGGTCGGAGTGCGCAACCTCAAGGGCTACAACGACAAAGTGCTGGCGGCCATCGAGGAGGGGGATCCCCTGCTGGATCCGCTGTGGCGTCCGGGCGACTCCATGGATCAGACGCCGCCGGAGCTGGAGAAGCTGCCCCATATCGTGGTGGTGGTGGACGAGTTTGCCGACATGATGATGATCGTCGGCAAGAAGGTGGAAGAGCTGATTGCCCGTATCGCCCAGAAAGCGCGGGCGGCCGGTATTCACCTTATCCTTGCGACCCAGCGTCCGTCGGTGGATGTCATCACCGGTCTTATCAAAGCCAACATCCCGACCCGTATCTCGTTCCAGGTGTCGAGCAAGATCGACTCCCGTACCATCATCGATCAGGGCGGCGCCGAATCTCTGCTCGGCATGGGCGACATGCTCTACATGCCGGCCGGTACTTCCAACCCGACCCGGGTGCACGGCGCCTTTGTCGATGACCACGAAGTGCACAAGGTGGTTGCAGACTGGAAACTGCGCGGTGAGCCGAACTACATCGACGAGATCCTCTCCGGTGAATCTGGCGGTGAAGGTGGCAGCGGCGAATATGGCGGTAGTGACGATGAAGAGCTCGACCCCCTGTTTGACGAAGCAGTCGCCTTCGTGGTGGAGTCGCGCCGTGGCTCGACCTCCAGTGTGCAGCGCAAGTTCAAGATTGGTTACAACCGGGCGGCTCGTCTCATCGAGCAGATGGAAAATCAGGGCATTGTGAGCGCCCCGGGTGGCAACGGTCAGCGCGATGTGCTGGCTCCGCCGCCGGTGCGGGACTAAGGCCTACCCTTTTACTGTTATCCTGGCCATGCCCCTCACGGGCGTGGCCTTTTATCGAGATGGTCGTTATGAAAAGCATGATGAAAAAACAGCTGTTGATCGGATCCATGCTGCTGGTTGCCAGCAACCAGGTGTGGGCTGACGCGGCCAGCGATCTCAAGCAGAAGCTGGCCAGTGTCAGCCTCTTCTCCGCCAAGTTCTCCCAGACTGTCTACGACAGCAAGGGCAAGGAGCTGCAGCGCGCCAGCGGCGATCTGGTGGTACAGCGTCCCAACCATTTCAACTGGCATACCACGGCGCCTGACGAGAGCCTGATCGTGGCCGATGGCAAGGATGTCTGGGTATATGACCCCTTCGTCGAGCAGGTGACCGCCCTTAAATTGAAGGATGCGGTGCTCAACACTCCCTTCGTGCTCATCACCGGCAATGACGACAAGCTGTGGAAGAACTATGACGTGACCCAGCAGGGTGATGTCTACACAGTCACCAGCCGTGATCCGAGCGAGCTTATCGCCTCCTTCCGCGTCACCTTCGATCGCGACAACAACATCAGCCGCTTCGATGTGAAAGAGGCACAGGGGCAGTGGACCGAATTTACCCTCAATAACTTCAACCGCAAGCCGGTGCTCAAGGGTAACGAATTTGTCTTCAAGATCCCGAAGGGGGTCGAGCTGGATGATCAGCGCTGATGAGCAATCTCTCGCTGGATTTCTCGTCGGACTTTCGTCCGCTGGCGGCCCGGATGCGGCCGCAAAATCTCGACCAGTACATAGGTCAGCAGCATATCCTGGGGCCTGACAAGCCCCTGCGCAAAGCGATCCTGGCCGGTCACTGCCACTCGATGATACTGTGGGGGCCACCCGGTACCGGCAAGACCACTCTGGCTGAGCTGATGGCTCACTACTGTCAGGCGGAAGTGGAGCGACTCTCGGCGGTCACCTCCGGCATCAAGGAGATCCGCGCCGCCATCGACAAGGCCAAAGAGAACAGCTGGCGCGGAGTGCGCACCATCCTCTTCGTGGACGAGGTGCACCGCTTCAACAAGAGCCAGCAGGATGTGTTTCTGCCCCACATCGAAGATGGCACCATCACCTTCATCGGTGCTACCACCGAGAACCCTTCGTTCGAACTTAACAACGCGCTGCTCTCCCGGGCCCGGGTCTATCTGCTCAAGCGACTGGAGGAGGAGGACATCCTCGCCATGATCGATCAGGCGATGCAGGATCCCCGCGGTCTCAATGATCCGGCCCTTGCCTTTGCCCCTGGCGTCAAAGAGGCACTGGCCAAGGCGGTAGATGGTGACGGGCGCAAATCCCTCAACTATCTGGAGCTGCTGGCTGACATGGCCGAGCTCGATGGCAGCGGCCACAAGCTTATCGACAGCGCACTGCTCGCCGCCGTGGCGGGGGAACATGTGGCCCGCTTCGACAAGGGGGGGGATCACTTCTACGACCTCATCTCGGCAGTACACAAATCCATTCGCGGCTCTGCGCCGGATGCGGCGCTTTACTGGTATGCCCGTATGGTGAGTGCCGGCTGCGATCCGCTCTATATTGCCCGCCGCTTGCTGGCTATCGCCTCGGAAGATGTGGGCAATGCCGATCCTCGTGCCATGCAGGTGGCGCTATCTGCCTGGGATTGTTTCCACCGCATCGGACCGGCGGAAGGGGAGCGGGCCATCGCCCAGGCGATCGTCTACCTTGCCTGTGCGCCCAAGAGCAATGCGGTCTACACCGCCTGGAAGGCTGCGCTCAACGATGCCAAAAACCTGCCTGACTTCGAGGTGCCGGTGCACCTGCGCAACGCACCGACCCGGCTGATGAGCGATCTGGGCTATGGCGCCGAGTACCGTTACGCCCACGACGAACCGGGCGCTTATGCCGCAGGCGAGGAGTATTTCCCGCCCGAGCTTGCCGGCAAGCAGTACTATCAGCCGACCGATCGTGGCCTTGAAAAGCAGATCGGCCAGAAGCTCGATTATCTGCATGAGCTCGATCGACAGAGCCCGCAAAAACGGGGCCGATAGCCACCCATTTTGGCCAGCAGAATGAAAATTGGTCAGACACCGGAATAATTGGGGTGTTTGACCCCACAAGTTGGCAAAAACGACCCAAATAGTCCCTGTTCGGGCAGGGGGGCGGTCTGCTACACTGCCCTTCTGACCCCGTTGGTTTCGGCCTGATACCATCTTCTTGATTTCGAAGGCCTGACTCTCAAAACGACGGGGGCGCCAACCGATGTTAACTTCCGGATCTGTTTTCCCGCCCGTCATGATGACTCAGGCCCAGATCCCTTTTACAAAAAGTAGGTAACCCATGCTGGATCCCAAATATCTGCGCAGCGACATCGACGAAGCTGCCGCTCGTCTGGCGACACGTGGCTACGCTCTTGACGTAGCGGCTGTCAATGCTCTGGAAGAGAAGCGCAAGGATCTGCAGTCCCGTACTCAGGAGCTGCAGGCCGAGCGCAACGCCCGCTCCAAGTCCATCGGTGAGGCTGCCCGTCGCGGTGAAGATGTTGCTCCGCTCAAGGCTGAAGTGACCAAGATCAACGACGAGCTGGAGACCAGCAAGGTTGAGCTGGATGCTTTGCTGGCCGAGCTGAAAACCATTGCCGACGCCATCCCCAACCTGCCGAGCGAAACCACCCCGGTTGGTCGTGACGAAAACGACAACGTGGAAGTGCGTCGCTGGGGTACCCCGCGTCACTTCGACTTCCCGGTACGCGATCACATCGATCTGGGTGAAGCGGCCAAGGGCGTAGATTTCAAAAACGGCGTCAAGCTCTCCGGTTCCCGTTTTGTTGTGATGAAGGGCCAGATTGCCCGTCTGCACCGCGCCCTGGCCCAGTTCATGCTGGATCTGCACACCCTGCAGCACGGTTACACCGAGTGCTATGTGCCTTATCTGGTCAACCCGGACAGCCTGTACGGTACCGGCCAGCTGCCGAAGTTCTCCCAGGATCTGTTCAATACCGGTATTGACGGTGAAGGGGAAGAAGAGGGCAAGGTGCGCAAGTTCTCCCTGATCCCGACTTCCGAAGTGCCGCTCACCAACATGGCGCGCGACGAGATCTTTGAAGAGCAGGAACTGCCGATCAAGATGACCGCTCACAGCCCGTGCTTCCGTTCCGAAGCGGGCTCTTACGGTCGTGATACCCGTGGCCTCATCCGTATGCACCAGTTCGACAAGGTCGAAATGGTACAGCTGGTTCACCCGGAGAAATCCTGGGAAGCGCTGGAAGAGATGGTGGGTCACGCCGAGAAGGTGCTGCAACTGCTGGAGCTGCCGTATCGCGTGATGGCGCTCTCTACCGGTGACATGGGCTTCTGCGCAGCCAAGACCTACGATCTGGAAGTGTGGCTGCCGGCCCAGAACACCTACCGCGAGATCTCCTCTGTCTCCAACTGCACCGACTTCCAGGCGCGCCGCATGCAGGCTCGCGTGCGTGTCGATGGCAAGCCGCAGCTTATTCACACCCTGAATGGCTCCGGTCTGGCTGTTGGCCGCACTCTGGTCGCCGTGATCGAGAACTACCAGCAGGCAGATGGCCGTATCGCCATCCCGGCTGCGCTGCAATCCTACATGGGCGGCCTGACCCACATCGGGTAAGCGCTCGTTGCAGACGACAACGCCATGGCCATGCCATGGCGTTGTGCATTCTGGCGCCGCTCAACCGTTTTTATCGTGAATAAATCTGCGTTTCCGGCGCCTCTTTGAACATGTAACACAATTTTATCAAGCATTGCGCAATCGTTTTTGTTAGACTGCGCCGCAATTTCGCAGGACATCTTTTTCTATGGTCTGGATTGATTACGCCATCATCGGCATCGTCGGTTTTTCTGCACTCATCAGCCTGGTGCGCGGCTTCGTCAAAGAGGCCATGTCTCTCGTCACCTGGTTCGTTGCCTTCTTTATTGCCAGCCATTTCTATCCTGATCTCGCCGCCTATTTTACCTCTTTCTCCGATGCGCTGGTGCGCAACGGTCTGGCCATAGCGGCCCTGTTCGTGGCAACCCTGATCCTGGGCAGCGTGGTGAACTACGTGGTGGGTCTGCTGGTGGACAAGACGGGGCTCTCCGGTACCGATCGGGTGCTCGGGGTCTGCTTCGGCGCAATTCGCGGGGTACTGATCGTCAGTGCCCTGCTTTTTTTCATGGATACCTTCACCAGCCTCTCCCAGAGTGACTGGTGGGCGGCATCCAAGCTGGTGCCGGAGTTCAAGCCGGTGATCCAGTGGTTTTTCGGGTTCATGCTGAACTCTTCGAGTTTTCTTAAACAGGTATAGCGACTTCGAGGTAGCAAATACATGTGTGGTATTGTCGGTATAGTAGGCACCACTCCCGTCAATCAGGCCCTCTACGACGCCTTGACGGTGTTGCAGCACAGGGGACAGGATGCCGCCGGGATTGTGACCATTGACAGTGGGAACTTCCGGCAACGCAAGGCCAATGGCCTGGTCAAGGACGTGTTTGAAGTGCGCCACATGCAGCGCCTGCAAGGGAACATCGGCATCGGTCATGTCAGATATCCCACCGCAGGCAGCTCCAGTGCCGCAGAAGCCCAACCTTTTTATGTCAACTCTCCTTACGGGATCGTGCTTGCCCACAACGGCAACCTGACCAACGCCAAGGAGCTCAAGGAGCAGCAGTTCCGTGTCGCGCGCCGTCACATCAACACCACTTCGGATTCCGAAGTGCTGCTGAACGTGCTGGCTCACGAGCTGGACCGCTGTGACAAGATGGCGCTGGCGCCTGCGGACATCTTCGCTGCGGTGCGCAAGACCCATCAGCAGATCCGCGGTGCCTATGCCGTGGTGGCGCTGGTCATTGGCCACGGCCTCATCGGGTTCCGTGATCCCAACGGCATTCGCCCGCTGGTCCTCGGCCGTCGTCAGGATGAGCAGGGGCAGGTGGAGTACATGCTCGCCTCCGAGAGCGTGGCGCTCGATGCCATCGGTTTCGAGACGGTGCGTGACATCGCGCCGGGCGAGGCCATCTACATCACCGAGCAGGGCCAGCTCTTCTCCGAGCAGTGCGCGGATAACCCGCAGATGAGCTCCTGCATCTTCGAATATGTCTATTTTGCCCGTCCCGATTCGTGCATCGACAAGGTGTCGGTCTACGCCGCCCGTCTCAATATGGGTCGCAAGCTGGGTCAGAAGATTGCCCGCGAGTGGGAAGATCTCGATGTGGACGTGGTCATCCCCATCCCCGAGACCTCTTGCGACGTGGCGCTGGAGATCGCCCATACCCTCGACCTGCCGTACCGTCAGGGCTTCGTGAAAAACCGCTATATCGGCCGCACCTTCATCATGCCGGGCCAGACCCAGCGCAAGAAGTCGGTTCGCCGCAAGCTCAACGCCATCAGCTCCGAGTTCAAGGGCAAGAAGGTGTTGCTGGTGGACGATTCCATCGTGCGCGGTACCACCTCGGAGCAGATTATCCAGATGGCCCGTGAAGCGGGGGCCGCCAAGGTTTACTTTGCCTCGGCAGCGCCGGAAATTCGCTTCCCCAACGTCTACGGTATCGACATGCCCACCGCCAACGAGCTGATCGCCCACGGTCGCGAAGTGGAAGAGGTGTGCAAGCTTATTGGCGCTGATGGCCTCATCTTCCAGGATCTGGAAGATCTGGAAGCGGCGGTGCGGGAGATCAACCCCGAGCTGCGCCACTTCGAGACCTCGGTATTCAACGGCCACTATGTCACCTCCGATGTGGATCAATCCTACCTTGATCACCTCAATGCCCTGCGCAGCGATGACAGCAAGGCTGTGCGCGAGTGGCAGGAAGGGACCAGCAATCTGGAAATTTTTAACGAAGGCAGTTAAACGTTTTCCTTCGGACTGGTTTGCATAACGCAATGGGAGCCCTGGCTCCCATTGTTGTTTTTGCTGGGAGATGGCGAAAGGGGAGAGATGGCATCTGTTTGAAAAAACAGCGCTTATTTTGCCAGATATGGGCATGCAACGGCTGATCCGCTAGCATAGGGTCACTTTTCTCATACGCCTTTAACGAGAGTTCAGATGGATGATCTGCTAGCCCCCGTGCGCCAGTTCTTGCAGTGCGAAACCCCTGACGAGTGGGTGGAGATGGCGCGGGATCCGGCCCGTTTGCCAACCCTGCTTATTGATCACGCCAACTGTGAAACCAAGGCTGCACTCACCGCACACAGTCTGGTGCGCCGCTACTGCCTGCCCAAGGGCAGGCGTCATCTGCTGCCCAAACTGGAGTTTTATCGCGAGCTGGACGCTATTCCGGAGAAGGCCGAGATCCTGGGCAAGCGCACCATGGGCGAGTCTGATCGCTCGGTCTTTGCCGAGCTGGAGCGCAATCCGCTGCTGTTTCCCATGGTGCGGCTCATTCAGGAGGAGTTGCACCACTTCGAGCAGGTGCTGGAGATCATGCAGGCCCGCGGCATCGAATATGGCCCGGTTACCGCTTCTCGCTATGCCCGGCAACTGATGCAGCATGTGCGCACCCATGAGCCTGCCACCATTGTCGACAAGATGATCATCGGTGCCTATATCGAGGCGCGCTCCTGCGAGCGTTTTGCCAAGCTGGCTCCCCATCTGGATGAGGAGCTGGGGCGCTTCTACGTCTCCCTGCTGCGCTCCGAGGCGCGCCACTATCAGGATTATCTCGCGCTGGCCGAGCAGTATGCGGGGGAGGACATCTGCGAGCGGGTTGCCTACTTTGGCAAGCTGGAAGCCGAGCTTATCTCCTCGCCAGACCCCCAGTTCCGGTTTCATAGCGGCCTCCCTGTCACATCTGACAGTTGTTGACGCACAGGGGGCAAACTACTATTGCCCTGTTCCTACTACGAGCGACAAGTAGTTACTTTTGAGCGCAATTCCCGGCCTTGAGCCGGGATTTTTTTATCCCTGCCGTCAGCTTGTTGTCAGCACACCTGTTGAATTTTCACTCACTTTTCCCGTAAGCCCGTCAATTTGTATGGCGTCGAGCCGCCGTTTTTTATGGCGATAAAGTGGCCATTCAGGCGGCGCGAGCTTGTAGAAATGGGCGAAACCGTGTACTTTTTTGCCTTCGCAAGATTTGAATAACCAATCAATAGGAGCGTGTATGCGCATTGTTCTGTTGGGGGCTCCGGGCGCCGGCAAAGGTACCCAGGCTCAGTTCATCATGGAAAAACACGGTATTCCCCAGATCTCCACCGGCGACATGCTGCGTGCGGCGATCAAAGCGGGCACCGAGCTCGGTCTGAAGGCCAAAGCCGTGATGGACGCAGGTCAGCTGGTCTCTGACGACATCATCATCGGTCTGGTCAAGGAGCGCATCGCTCAGCCGGATTGTGCCAAAGGCTTCCTGTTGGACGGTTTCCCGCGCACTATTCCCCAGGCGCAAGCCATGAAGGATGCCGGCGTCAAGGTTGATTTCGTGCTGGAGTTCGATGTGCCAGACGAAGAGATCGTCAAGCGCATGAGCGGCCGTCGCGTTCACTCAGGCTCTGGTCGTACCTACCACGTGGTGTTCAACCCGCCGAAAGTGGAAGGTAAAGATGACGTGACTGGCGAAGATCTGGTGATCCGTGCCGACGACGAAGAGACCACAGTGCGCAAGCGTCTGGATGTATACCATCAGCAGACTGCTCCGCTCATCGGCTTCTATGGCAAAGAGGCGGAAGCGGGCAATACCCGTTACGTCAAGATCGATGGCACCCAGCCGGTTGATCTGGTCAGCAAGCAGCTTGCCACCATTTTGGGCTAAGCGTTACTGCCGGCACAGTCCCCTGGGCCATCAGGCAAATGATAAAAAGGGCCCAGCGGGCCCTTTTTTGCATCATGACAGATAGACAGGAAGCCAATGTGACCACGAAAACCGGAATCTTGCTGGTCAATCTGGGTACCCCAGCCGCCCCCACTACCGCCGCCGTCAAAGCGTTTCTCAGCCAGTTTCTGCACGATCCCCGGGTCGTCGATCTGCCACGCTACCTCTGGTGCCCGTTGCTCCACTTCATCATTCTGCCAACCCGCTCTCCCAAGGTGGCCAAGCTCTATCAGCAGGTGTGGACCGAGCAGGGTTCGCCACTGATGGTGATCAGCAAACAGCAGCGGGCTGCGCTGGAGCAGGAGCTCAAGCGTGAAGGGGTCGATGTACCGGTCGAGCTTGCCATGACCTATGGTTCTCCTTCGCTGGAGGAGGGGTGGCAGGCACTCAAGGCCAAGGGGGTCAACCGGGTGATCCTGTTGCCGCTCTATCCGCAATATTCGGTCAGTACCACGGCATCCGTGTTCGATGCCTGGGGTCGGGCGATGAAGCATGAGCGCAATCTGCCTGTGGTGCGGCTCATTCGCGATTACCATGCCCACCCCGAATACATTCAGGCGCTGGCGATGAGCGTGCGCCGTCACTGGGAGCAGCATGGCCGGGGTGAACATCTGTTGATGTCGTTTCACGGTATCCCCGAGCGCTACGAGCAGGAGGGCGATCCCTACGGTCATCAGTGCCGTCATACCGCGTCCCTGCTGGCCGATGCGCTCGGGCTGGAGGCGGGACAGTGGACCGCCAGTTTCCAGTCGCGCTTTGGCAAGGAGGAGTGGCTCAAGCCCTATACAGATGAGACGGTGGGCGGCATGCCTGCCCGAGGCATCAAGCGGCTCGATGTGATCTGCCCGGCCTTTGCCGCCGATTGCCTCGAAACGCTGGAGGAGATCCAGGTGCAGAACAAGGAGATCTTCCTGGCTGCCGGTGGCGAGGAGTTTGGCTATATTCCGGCGCTCAATAGCGATCAGGCCCATATCAGGATGATGGTTTCGCTCATTTGCCGTGAATTGGCATGAGTGACCGACAGTCAGTTAAACAAGGAGTCGAGTCATGGTACATATCACGCTGATCTACGCAGGCTTGCTGGGGCTGCTGTTTCTGGGGCTCTCCGCTTGGGTGGTCAGACGCCGCGCCCAGTTCGGGGTGATGATAGGGCAGGGGGAGGCCCCTGAGTTGCTGGCGGCGATCCGGGCCCACGGCAATTTTGCCGAGTACGTACCGCTGACTCTGTTGCTGATGGCACTGAGTGAAATGGCCGGTGCCAGCGCACTCTTGCTGCATGCCGGCGGCATCATGCTGCTGGCAGGTCGCGTACTGCATGCCATTGGCATCCAGATCCCGCGAGCACCCAATGTGCCCCGCTTCGTTGGCACCTTGCTGTTCTGGCTATCCCTCGGGCTATTCTCCGGGTTGACCCTTTTTCACGGCTTGATCAACGGGTGAATTATCCCTCTGAGTCGAGAGTCAAAAACCACCCACTTTCGGGTGGTTTTTTTGTGGTTAAAGGGCAAACGTTTTTCCTCGCAACCCTTGTCTATACTGACTCCATTATTTAAACAGAGCGACTTTTCGGTGCGGCAGATTGTGTTAAAATCCCGCCCCTCTTTCCCCCAGAGCACAAGAACATTGCCATGAAATTTCCCGGTCAGCGCAAGTCCAAACACTACTTTCCTGTGGATCGTCGTGATCCCCTCATCTCCCAGAGTGCGGTGCTTTCGGAGCGGGGCAAGGCCTATGTGGTCGGGATTGACCAGACGCTGGTCGACATCGAAGCCCATGTCGATCTGGCGTTTCTCGAGCGTTATAGCCTGAGCCGTGGCCACTCCATGCTCATCTCCGATGAAGTAGCCGAGCAGATCTACGACGAGCTCAAGAGCAACAACATGGTAGTGAGCGAATTTGCCGGTGGCACCATTGGCAACACCATGCACAACTACTCGGTGCTGGCTGATTCCCACTCCATCCTGCTTGGCGTCATGAGCCAGGATATCCGCATCGGCAGCTACGCCTATCGTTACCTCTGCAATACCTCCTCTCGCGTCAACCTTGACTATCTGCAGCCGGTAGATGGGCCGGTCGGTCGCTGCTTTACCTTCATCACCGAAGGGGGCGAGCGCAGCTTTGGCATCAACGCCGGCAAGATGGATCATCTGGATGTCGAGCACATCCCTGAAGAGATCATCAAGGAGTCCTCCGCTCTGGTCATCACAGCCTATCTGGTGCGCGGTGAAGATGGCACCCCGATGAAAGATGCCGCCATGGCCGCTGTGCGTTATGCCCGCGAGGCCGGTGTGCCGGTGGTGCTGACTCTGGGTACCCGTTTCGTCATCGAGTCAGACCCCCAGTGGTGGCGTGACTTCATCAGCGAAAACGTCACCGTGCTCGCCATGAACGAGGAGGAGGGCGAGGCCCTGACCGGTTTCTCCGATCCGCTGGCCGCAGCCGACAAGGCGCTCGACTGGGCTGACATGGTGCTCTGTACCGCCGGTCCGGTGGGGCTCTATATGGCTGCCTACACCGAAGATGACTTCAAGCGCGAGACCACCTTGCCGCTGCTGCCCGGGGTTATTCCCGAGTTCAACATGTACGAGTTCAGCCGCCCCATGGCACGCGCCAAGTGCCGCAAGCCGGTGCGGATCTACTCCCATATCTCTCCCTACATGGGCGGGCCGGAGAAGATCAAGAACACCAACGGGGCAGGGGATGGTGCACTTTCCGCCGTGCTGCACGACATGGTGGCCAACTCCTATCACCGGATGAATGTGCCCAACTCTGCCAAGCACATCTCCGAGTTCCTCACCTACTCTTCACTCTCTCAGGTGTGCAAGTACGCCAACCGGGTGAGTTATGAGGTGCTGGCCCAGAGCAGCCCGCGTCTCTCTCGCGGTCTGCCGGAGAAAGAGGACAGTCTGGAAGAGGTTTACTGGGAGCGTTGATCCCGAATTGTTGCAAAACACCGCCATTGGCAGACGTTTTGACGTGAAAAGGGGCCTTCAGGCCCCTTTTTTCCATCAATAACCCCAATATGCTTGAGTCCATGTCGCTTTTGCGACACCATTTGGCCACCGCATTGCCGGCCGGCAATGCTGCCGCACCTGAGAAAATGAGAGAGCCCCATGAGCATGCTTACCGAGAACCTTGACGCCAATTTCCAACTTTTTATCGAACAAGTCCGCGAGTCGGGTCAGGTGTGGGGCCTGCGCTATGGTGAGGACTGGGTGGTCTGCCGCTCTGCCGAGTTTGAAGATGCCGACGTCATGCCGCTCTGGTCTGCCGAAGAAGATGCCCGTCTGCACTGCGTGGACGAGTGGGCCGATTACGAGCCGGAAGTGATCGATCTGGAAGAGTTTCTCGATATCTGGATCAACGATCTGGATGAAGACGATGTGCTGGTCGGCCCGAACTGGAACGCCGATCTGGAAGGCCAGGAGCTCGAACCGATTGAGCTGGCCAAAGCGCTGGTTGAACTGGACGCCTGAAAGCGCCTCCACTGATGCACTGAGCGTACAGGGCAGCAAGCTAGAGACCGGTATTCGTGAGAATACCGGTCTTTTTTTATGGTCGAATGGCTGCATTGATGAGTTAAATGCCAATTTGCCTTTGCACCTCGCCGGGGGATGGTCCATCATCAACCTTTTGCCATGGGGGGCGCCATGTTTCTATTCGATGTCGCAGGTGCGACGGGAGGACGGGCCAGCATCCGCATTCAGGCGCTGGACTGGGCACAATCCGGGCCGGTCATTTTCCAGTGTGACGATGATGCACTGGCGGTCATGCTGCTGAGCGGCTGTCGCTGCGATTCGGTCGGCTTCTTCAATCTGCTGGCTGGCTGCAAACCGCTCTATGTCGAGCAGTGGCTTGCCTATCTGCAAGAGAGTGGCCGTATCGGCAAGTGGAGTTTCCAGACCGAAAGCCCGGCCGACAGCCACTATCTGGCAAGAGCCGGTCTGGATAATGAGGAGTTGAATACCCTGCTGGCACAGGTTTATCAGGTGGCGGGGTTCAATCGCCTGCAGATCAATCGTTACCTCAAGAACCGCCACAACCCCACCACCCTGGCTACCCGTTACGATCAGAAAGAGCTGGAGCGTTACCGCCAGCTCAACGAGATCATTCTGACTCTGTTGAAGTTGAAACATCCTCAGTAAAGAGACCAAGCTGGCTGATATCCGGTCGCAAAGGTTGCGGCCGGGCAATCAGGTAGCCTTGCAGTCCATCGACATACATTCCCTGCAGCAGCTGCTTCTGGCCCAGCTGCTCAACCCCCTCGGCAATCACCTGGCACCCCATCCGGTGCGATACATCGACAATCATCCGCACAAATTGCTGGTTGGTCTGATCCTGCTCCAGTCCGGTGATGAGCGCGGGGTCGAGCTTGATGTAGTCAGGTTTCAGTTCGCGAAACAGGGTGAATGAGCCGATCCCCTTGCCGAAGTTGGCGATGGCCGAGCGGCTGCCATTGCGCCTGAGCAGTTCAAACACCCGCTTGGCGCCGGTCAAGTTGCGCTCCAGATGCTCCTCGTCGAGTTCAAACACCAGATTGGCACTGGTGTTGGGATCCTTGAGCAGCTGTCTATCCAGCCAGATCAGAAAAGCGCTGTTTTGCAGCAGGTTGGATGAGAGATTGATCCCCCAGCGACTCTGGTTGGAGCCAAACGCCCGGTACTGGCGCATGATGTGGGTGATGACCAGTTGCTCCAGTCGCATCACCAGATCCAGCCGCTGTGCCATGGCAAAGAGAGTATCGGTGGGCAGCGCTGTGCCATCGCTGCCGGCAAAGCGGGTATAGATCTCGTTGTAGGCCAGCATGCTGCGATGCAGCGGCTGGATCGGCTGATAGGTAAAGCCGAGCCGCTCCTGCGCCAGCACCTCGGTCAACACGTCGCGCCAGTGTTGCTGGCCCTGCATGTCGGAGACATTGTCATCCTGCTGAATGGCCCAGCCATTGATGGTTTCGGTCTGGGCGCGGGCCAGTGCCAGATCGGCCCGGGCCAGCACGGCCTCGATTTTCTGGCCGCTGCTGAGTTTGGTCAGCCCGGAGTAACCGGTGCTCTCCAGCTCGTGTTGCTCCTGATAGTGATCGAAGGCGACTTTCAGATCCTGCCCCAACAGGTGAGGGGGAATATTGGCAGCCGGTTGCACCAGCACCGCGAAGTCTGCCCCCGAGATGCGATAAACCTGATTGCCGGGAAACCGGCTGACCACCCGCTTGATGAGCGCAGCCATGTCCTTGATGTAGGCATCTCCCGATTGAAAACCCCGCTGGGCGTTGATCTTGCCAAGCTCGGTGGCGCGCACCAGCACCAGCGTCGCGGTCTGGGTATCCTGATCCCGCTGCAGCAACTCGGTCATATCGCGGCGAAAGGCGTAGCGATTGAGCAGCTGGGTCAGCTCGTCGGTAGTGGCCAGATTGCTCAGCTCGGTGAGTTGGCGATGGACATGCTGCTCGGCGCTTTCAAACTGCTCCAGCAACTGCTGCAGCGCTTCTTGCGAGCGGGGAGCTTCCAGTAACTGCGGATCCCGGCTGCGCAGGGCTTTTATCCAGACTTGTTCCTGATTCTGTTGAATGCCGCCCAGGGTGCGCAGAGCCAGCATCAGCAGTAGGGCCATGCCGATCAGCGTGGTGCCCAGAATCAGAACGAGCGTCAGCGGAGTGCTCTGCATAGCCAGCCAAACCCCTTGCAGAAGCAATAGAGGTATGGCCACTATGATGGCGATCAAAACGAGAGGGCGTCCGAGCTTGTGAACCATCTTGTCATCCTTGAAGTGGCTGCTTTATGAGGAAATTTTAACCAAGCATACCAAGCAAAACATGTTATGACTCGCAACTCGGATAAAAGGGCCAATTGAGATCGGTTAAATGTGAGTGAAACCACTTTCAGTGCCACTGAAACAGGCGAAGATGGGTTGAAAATAGATCAAACAAGGCAGAGGTAAATCATGTTGTTAGAGCCCGAAAATAGTGCCAAAGCACGTCAGTTGTTGAACCAGAGTATGGCACTGGTGTTGGCGGGAGGACGTGGCAGTCGCCTGAAGCAGTTGACCGACAACCGCGCCAAACCGGCCGTCCATTTCGGCGGCAAGTTCCGCATCATCGATTTTGTACTCTCCAACTGTATTAACTCCGGGATCCGCCGCGTGGGGGTGGTGACCCAGTACAAATCCCACAGCCTGCTGCGTCATCTGCAATCAGGCTGGTCTTTCCTGCGCTACCAGATGAACGAGTTCATCGATCTGCTGCCTGCCCAGCAGCGGGTGGACGAGGTGCACTGGTATCGCGGTACTGCCGATGCCATCTATCAGAACGTCGACATCATTCGCGACTACGGCCCCAAATACATAGTGGTGCTGGCGGGGGATCACATCTACAAGATGGACTACGCCGCCATGCTGCTCGATCACGTGCGTCTCGGAGCCAAGGTCACGGTAGCCTGTATCGAGGTGCCGCGCGCCGAGGCGTCAGCCTTCGGCATCATGGATATCGACGAGCAGCGCAAGATCCGCGCCTTCGTGGAAAAACCGGCCAATCCGCCCGCCATGCCGGGGTGTGATGATCGCTCCCTTGCTTCCATGGGGATCTACATCTTCGAGGCGGAGTACCTCTACCAGTTGCTGGAGGAAGACATTCTCAACCAAGACTCCAAACACGACTTCGGGATGGATGTGATCCCCCGCATCGTGGAGGAGGGGCTGGCCTTTGCGCACCCCTTCAACATGTCCTGTGTCGGGGCGCGCGAGGGACAAAAGCCCTACTGGCGTGATGTAGGTACCCTGGATTCATTCTGGGAAGCGAACATGGACCTCGCCTCCGTGTTGCCCGAGCTCGATATTTACGATCAAAACTGGCCCATCTGGACCAGCCAGACCCTGACGCCGCCCGCCAAGTTCGTGCAGGACAGAAATGGTCAGCACGGCATGACCATCAACTCCATGTTTGCTGGTGGAACCATCGTCAGCGGTTCGTTCGTGCTCAACTCGGTGCTCTTTACCAACGTGCGGGTGCACTCCTTCTGCACTCTGGATCAGGCGGTCATTTTCCCGGGGGTCGAGATCGGTACTGGCTGCCGTCTGCGCCGGGTGGTGGTGGACAAGGGCTGCAAGGTGCCTGACGGGCTGGTGGTGGGTGAGAATGCCGATGAGGATGCACGCCGCTTCTATCGCTCAGAGCAGGGCATTGTGCTGGTGACCAAGGAGATGCTGGACAAGCTGGGTTAACCCAAGCGAATTAATTGAAGTGCCCTGAAATGAAGAGTCAGACGCTGTAATGCAAAGGGAGCCATCAAGGCTCCCTTTTTCATCCGGGTGAATGGTGCGAATTACTCGCTGACCACCGCTTTGGCGGCCATCACCATGGCGGTGCCGTGTTTGCCACCGGCGGCGGTCACTTGCGGGACGCCATCTTCGTCGGTGTCACCACCGGCGCCTTCGATGACGTTCTCGCCGGAGTCGCCGACCCACTCGGCCATCTGCATGCCGCCGTTGACGGTGCTGCGGAACCAGCTGACGTACTGACCGGTCAGCTTGGCCAGCTCCAGTTCGGGCGCCTTCTCGGCCCCTTCGTTGCGCAGGTTCAGCATGGCAGAACGCAGCGCACCGGAGATGGCAGCCTGGGTCCAGGGGGTGTACTCGCCCTGTTTGCCAGCCAGCCAGGTGCCCGCTTTGGCACTGAAATAGGCCTTGTCAGCGGCGATAAACAGCTCGCGCGCGGCGGTGCGGTACTTGGCATCGGAAGTCGCGAGGAACGCCGCGGTCAGGCCGCGGATAGCGGCAAACTGGGCATCAACGGATTGCGCCTTGTCTACCTTGCCACCCAGTGTCAGACCATCGTATACCAGCCCGTTGTTCCCCTTGAGATTGGCAAGGATGAAATCGGCCTGCTTGCGGATAAGCTCAAGCGCCTGCTGACCCTGCTTGGTCTTGAGGTTCAGCTCGCCGTTGTCGCCAGCGGCGTAACCGACCGGCAATGCATCCTGAGCGCGCTGGAAGATCTGCAGAGCGACCAGTGCGTAAGCGGCGTCAAAGGTGGTGACGTGCTTGCTCTGTTTGCCTGCCTGCCAGCTATCTACCAGAGTGCCGGCCTTGCCATCAAAGTGCAGGGCAGTCAGGTTTTTGAAGGTGAAGCTGGAGAGGTTGAGCGCCAGCGAGAAGGCGTCGCTGCCCGCCACCGCCTTGCCCAGATCATTGGTCTGGTTGGCCTTGGGTGTTGCAGCAAACGGCTCACCGTCAAACACGGCGTGGAAGGCCGGATTCTGGTTGGTGTTGGCCGTGCGCTGGTCGCTGAAAGCGTAGAACTCGGAGAGTGGCCACAGCATCATCCAGGCATCGCGCAGCTGGGCTGAGCCATCCACTACGTCGAGCTTGCCGATGGCGCCCGCATCGTTGTTGCGAGTCTCGGTCACTTTCACCTGATGGGGGAAGTAGATGATGCCCTTGGCCGGATCATACTGCGGGGTGATCTTGGCACCCAGTTGCTTGCCATCGAAGCCAAGCTGGTTCTGCATGATGGTCAGCTTGTCGATGGATTGCTCGGTCAGCATCATGCCGTTGAAGCCGTCGGCAGCGGAGACGCCGAGCTTGTGCTTGCCATCCTGATCCATGGTGGCGGAGGCGGCTTCAACCTCTTCATCGCTCTCGGCCACGTGCATGCCGCCGAGGAAGTCCTGAGACCACATCACCTCTTTGAGCAAAATGCCGCCCACAGCCGCCGGTACCAGCAGGTTGTCACTGCCGCTCCAGCGCAGGGTGGTGTAGTCACGGAAGTAGGCCGGAACCTGGGTCTTGACGGTTTTCTCGACGCCTTTGGCGGTCTTGATGGTGATCTGGTCACCATTGACCGGAGTGGTATTCACAGCGTCGGCAAACTCCGGGTTGGCGGAGGCGTAGGGCAGAGAGAGGGGATACATGCCTTGCGGGATCTCGTCAGCCGGGAAGCCAACTGCCTCCGCCATGGCCATGACCCGTTTGCCGAGATCGGCCATGGTGCCACCACGGGCCAGGTTTTGCGGCCCGTTCACCAGATGGGGGCCCATGCCCGACTGATAGTTGAGGGCGTACATCGCCTCTTCGGAGTATTCATAGGATTCGATGCCGGCAGCGAAGTCGAACGGGGTCGGTTCATCGGCACGGTTGGCATCCAGCACGTCCAGATCCAGCCCCAGCGCTTCGGCCAGCGGCTCGCCGGAGAGTTCAAATTCGGTATAGGCCAGCATGTTGGCGGCGGTGTTGAAAGTCTTGTCTTCAACCTTGACGGCTGCGTGTGCGATGCCACTCACCAGAGTACAGGCAACGGCCTGTGCCAGAACGGTTTTTCTCATGTCCCTTTTCACCATTGGTTTTATTATTGACGCTTCTCATGACGAATCTAAATGAGAATGGTGTGCATTATGCTCTGTTCGCGCCGGGTTGAGAAGCAAAAAACCGCCCGGCAGCTTGTCTGGGGATCAGGACAAGAGGCCGGGCGGTTTGCACAACAAAGGTGAGGGGGGAGAAATTACCTGATCAGAGCACCTTGAAGGGGATCACCAGACGACCCGGCTCCACCTTGAGATCTTCAACCTTCTCCTTGATCCTCGCTTCGTTCTTGCGGCTGCTGTCGAGGCGATAGACCGGCGTCTGCGAAAGGAAGAGGGAGAGTGACTGATTGAAGGTGGGCAGGATAGGGGTCAATGCGGCACCTATGTTGGCCGGATCGGTCTGCACCGAGACCAGTTCGAGATCACGCAGATAGATAGCCCCCTGATCGGCGACATATTCCGGGCGGGCGCTCAGGGCAAAACGAACCTTCATCTGCTGGCTGCCAAGGGGGCTGCTTACCTGCAGGTCACCGGCAGCATCGAGTTCGATGCGATCCGGCTGCTTGCGGCCGATACGGCTCTGCATCTCGTCCAGGCGGATCTTGCTCGACATGATGCCGGGGATCCCCAGCTGTTTTTCAAAAGAGACCTGCTTTTTGAGGTACTGGTTGATTTCGGCTTCGCTGACGTTGTACTGGGTCAGCGAGCAGGCCGCCAGCAGCAGGGCGAGGGGGAGTAACAACAGCTGTTTCAGCATGAGAGGTTCCGGTTGGTCAACATAATGGGGCGTATCTTACGCGATAACCCGCCCCGGGCGGGAGTCTGATGACACGGTTGTTGCGAGTGGCATCTCGGAGGTTGTCTTTTGCCTGTGACGGGGCTCATCATCGAACAGCCGGTTCGGGTCCAGGAGGAGATGTGATGGGCAGTCTGACAAGATATGGATGCAGGTGGTTGCTGTGGCTCTGCTGTATGGCGGGAATATGGAGCTCATCTTCGTGGGCCGATGTGAAGGTGATCCCGGTATTCGAGGCGCAGGCCGCGGTGCAGACCCTCAAGGAGATCTATCCCCGGCTCGGAGTAAGCGCCATGGGCAATCAGCTGGTGCTGAGCGGGACGCCGGACCAATTGCAGGAAGCCGAGGCGACTCTGGCGCAAATCAACCAGCCACCGCAAAGCCTGCTTATCGAGTGGCGGGTGGATGGGCTTTCCAACAGTGAACAACTGGGCGGTTCAGTAAGCCGTGACGAGGCCAAACGGCAGTGGCTGCTCGATGGCAATGCCCGGCAGTACCAGCGCAGCCAGAACGACAGCTGGCAGGTACGCGGGCTTTCGGGTCGCCCCGTGTTGCTGCAAATGGGCTCCTATCAGCCGGTCACCTTCTATCAGTGGAACGGGGGCGCGGTGGTGGGGATGATGCCGCTGGTGAACGGCCTCTATGCCACCGCAACCCTGATAGGGGACAGGGTTCAGGTAGCGCTCAGCAGCGAGCAGGCGAGGCTGGAGCAGGGAACCATCAATCGTGGGCAGAGTGCCACCGAGGTCAGTGGAGCCCCGGGCCAGTGGCTGACGGTGGGGGAGCTATCCACCAGTTCGGCGCAGCAGGGCAGCACCCTTGGTACGCAGTTGCAGGGCGGGCGTGGCAGCCAGAGCGATCGCCAGACCCTGCAGATCCGGGTTACTCCTCAATAGCACTGAATACCTCGCAAACCGTGTCCGGAGCCCCGTTAGTGGGGCTCGTCGGCCGCATATTCGCGCAACTGGCGACTGCGCAGCAGATACCAGAGCGCCCAGAGGCTGGCGACCAGCACCAGCGCGGTGGGCCAGCTGAACGACCACTTCTGCAAGTTGAGGCTGTGCAGCTGCATCAGCAGGCCGCTGGTGGCAGAGCAGAGCAGCAACAAGGGGCTATGGCGCCTGAGTCTGGCGCGAATGCCGCGGGTCTGCTGATAGGTGCCGCCACAGGCGAGCAGGGCCAGCATGGCGGGCACATCGGTCAGCAGGCTGATATAGAGAGTGAGCTTGTCGGGGTAGAAGAGCTCAAGGATCTCGCTGCCGCTCTGGCGGGTGACGCCAGCCATCAGAAAGAGCCAGACCGAGCGGGTCAGTAGTAGGGCGATGGGCCAGAACCAGAGAGGGGGACGAAGCTGGCCGTGATCGTCATAGCGGTGTTCGGGGTAGAGGGTCATGGTTGCCCGATATCCATTGATAGAGTGCAAGTGATGCAGAGGATATGGGGCGAAGGCGAGCCCTTTGCAAGGCGCGGGAGGGGGTGGGAATTAATCGGGGGGTCATGCCCCCCAATGCGCGAGAATCTTTTTGTGCCGGGCAGCCGGCGTTATAGCCAGCCTTTGCGCTTGAAGAAGAGACCGGTGCCGAGCGATGACATCACCATCAGCACCAGCGAGAGGGGGTAACCATACTCCCAGGCGAGCTCCGGCATGCGGCCGAAGTTCATGCCGTAGATACTGGCAATCAGGGTCGGCGGCAGGAAAATTACGGCTGCTACCGAGAAGATCTTGATCACCTTGTTCTGCTCCAGATTGGTGACCCCCATGGAGGCCTCCAGCTGGAAGTTGATCTTGTCGAACAAGAACTGGGTGTGGGGCAACAGTGACTCCACGTCGTGCAGCATCTCGTCGATCCATTTGTTCTGCTCAAGGCTCATGCGCTGGCGCAGGCTGCGCTTGAGGAAGCGCAAGGCGCGGCGGGTATCGTGCAGGGAGAGACGGATCTGGCCGTTGGCCTCTTCCTGAGCCATCAACTCCTTGAGCATGGGATTGATCTGATCCGGCTCGAAGATCTGGTCAGCGGTGTTTTCCAATGTCTTGTAACCATCTTCGATAAGGTCGGAGAGGTACTCTACCTTGAGGTTTTGCACTTCCAGCAGGATGTCGAGGGCATCCTCTACCTCCAGCCGATCCTGGCGCATATAGTGGCGCAGCAGGCGAACCAGCCCGATGTCATCTTCACGAATGCTGATCAGCAGGTTGTTGCGCAGGGTAAAGGAGACGTGGACACCCTTGGTGTCACGACCGATCCGCTGGGGAAACAGGGAGTGAATGTGCAGACCATCGGTATCCCAGTAGAAACGGGCTGATGCTTCGATGTCGTCGAGCTCTTCCTTGTCGGGAACCTCTTCCAGGAACAGGCCCGTCAACCATTCTCGCTCTGCCGTGTCCGGCTTGTAGGCATCCAGCCAGACCGTGTTGTCAGGTACTATGTCGTCAGGCCCGAGCGTGACTATATCCAGCACCTTGTTATTGAGAATGTAGGCGGTGATCATCTGTCCCCCCTTAAAAAGTCATGGGTAATCAGGGATGGTTGCACAGGTCATGCGGCCTTAGATCGCTGCAGAAGGCGATCCCGTGGATAAGCAGATCGGGCCGATGGAAAACCTGAATGCGGCGAACTATACAGGGGCGGGCCGCGCTTGTCAGGGGCTATTCATTGGGGATTCAGCTTGTTTGTTCAAAAAAACAGCTGCAAGGTGGCGAGGTCGGAGCAGCTCGTCCCGTTTTGAGCGCTGCTCCTTGTGCATCTCTCATTGCCTTCCTGCCCCCTTTATCCGAGCCCTTTGTTGCAGGCTCGTTTTCGCAACAGGTGAGCTGCAGCTTACATATTGGGATAGTTGGGCCCGGAGCCCCCTTGTGGCGGTGTCCAGACGATGTTTTGGCTGGGATCTTTAATGTCACAGGTCTTGCAGTGAATGCAGTTGGCGGCGTTGATCTGCAGCTTGGCCACCCCCTCCGTTTCCAGCACCTCAAACACCCCTGCCGGGCAGTAGCGCTGGGCGGGTTCTCCCCAGGTCGGCAGGTTGACCTTTACCGGGATCAGCTCATCCTGCAGCTTGAGATGGCAGGGCTGATCCTCATCGTGACTGGTGTTGGCGAGATAGACGGAGGAGAGTTTGTCGAAGCTGAGCTTGCCATCGGGTTTGGGGTAATGGATGGGCTCGCAGCGGCTGGCCATGCGCAGCTGGCGGTAATCTGGCTCCTTATCGATAAGTTTGAAGGGCGAGTTTGCGCCAAACAGCCGTTGCTCCAGCCAGTTAAAGGCGCCACCAAGCCAGGGGCCCCAGCGATGCAGGGCGGCTCCGAAGTTGCGGGCCGCGCCCAACTCTTGTGCCAGCCAGCTCTGGTGCAGTTCGTCGGCATAGTGAACCAGATCCCGTCCTCCCTCATCGCCACCTCGCAGCGCCATCGCGACGGTTTTTGCCGCCAGCATCCCCGATTTCATGGCGGTGTGGATCCCCTTGATACGGGAAAAGTCGAGGGTGCCGGCATCGCAGCCGATCAGAAGCCCGCCGGGGAAGTGCATGCGAGGCAGGGAGTGCCAGCCCCCCTTGGTGATGACGCGGGCACCATAGCTGATGCGCTCGCCCTCTTGCAGCAGGTTGGCGATAAGCGGGTGATGCTTGAGACGCTGGAATTCGTCAAACGGGCTGAGCCAGGGATTCTGGTAGTTGAGGTCGACGATCAGCCCGACCGCAACCTGATCTCCCTCCATCTGATAGAGATAGAAGCCGCCGTGACTGTGGTTCTTTCCTTCCTTGCCAAGAGGCCAGCCACTGCCATGGAGTACCTGTCCCGCCTTACCCCGGCCAGCGGGAAGCTGCCACAGCTCCTTGAAACCGATGGCATAGTGTTGGGGCTGTGCAGGGTTTTCCAGATTGAATGTGGCGATCAGCTGTTTGCCCAGATGGCCGCGGGCTCCCTCGGCAAAGAGGGTATAGCGGCCATAGAGCGCCATGCCGGGAACATGATCCGGTTTTGGATTGCCAGCGCGATCAAGTCCCAAATCGCCGGTGATGACCCCCTTGACCCTTCCCGCTTCCATGATAAGGTCGCTGGCGGTAAACCCCGGGTATATTTCGACTCCCAGCTGCTCCGCCTGCTGGCCAAGCCAGCGGCAAAGGTTGCCAAGGCTGACGATGTGACAGCCTTCATTGTGCATCCGTGGTGGTACGGCCCAGCTTGGCAGCTGCAGAGAGCGGTGCTCGCTTTGCAGCAAATGTACCTGATCGTCGTTGACCGCTACCCCGAGCGGTGCCTGTTGCCAGCTTTGTGGCAGCAGCTCCTTGAGGGCGACGGGATCCAGCAGGGCGCCGGAGAGCAGATGAGCGCCAATTTCGGCGCCCTTTTCCAGCAGGCAGACCGAGAGGTTGGCATCCTGCTGTTTCAACGCGATGGCGGCGCTGAGCCCCGCCGGGCCGCCACCTACGATGACGACATCAAATTCCATTGCTTCCCGTTCCATCTTGCCTCTGCACCGAAGTTGACCTAGGGTAGTGCTGGTAGTTTACGTAAACGTAAAGTGATTGTAAGCAAAAAATTAAGCGAAACACGGTGCAAAAGTGCAGGGACTGGTGAATGAATTCAATCCAAAGAGACGAGGCATGACCCCATGAAGCTGCTGGTCGCAATCAAACGGGTAGTGGATTACAACGTCAAGATCCGGGTCAGGGCGGACGGCTCCGATGTGGAGCTGGCCAATGTGAAGATGGGGATCAACCCCTTTTGTGAAATCGCGGTGGAAGAGGGCGTCCGGCTGCGTGAGGCCGGTATCGCCAGCGAGCTGGTGGTGGTGACCTTTGGCCCGGATGCTGCCGCCGAGCAGCTGCGCCATGCGCTGGCGCTGGGAGCGGATCGGGCGCGCCACTATGTGACAGACGAGACGCTGGCGCCACTGACGGTTGCACGGGCTTTGCAAAAGGTGTGTGAGCTGGAGCAACCGGATCTGGTGCTGCTCGGCAAGCAGTCCATCGACTCGGACAACGGTCAGGTGGCTCAGATGCTGGCCGCCCTGACCGACTGGCCGCTGGCTACCTGCGCTTCAGCTATCAGGCTGGAAGGAGAGGAGTTGCTGGTGACCCGTGAAATCGATGGTGGACTGGAGACCCTGGGCATGCCGCTACCTGCGGTGCTCAGCGCCGATCTGCGTTTGAATGAACCGCGCTTTGCCTCGCTGCCCAACATCATGAAGGCCAAGCGCAAGCTGCTGGAGAGTGCCCCCTTTGCCGAGCTCGCCGTTGTACCTGCCAACCAGACTCGTCTGCTCGGGGTGATGGCGCCACCAGCTCGCAAAGCCGGGATCAAGGTGAGTTCGGTGGATGAGCTGGTGGACAAACTCAAGCACGAGGCGAAGGTACTATGAGCGTATTGATCATTGCCGAACATCATCAGGGCCATCTGGCCGACAACGTCGCCCGCCTGGTTACGGCTGCCAGCCAACTGGGGGGTGAAGTGCATCTGCTGCTGACGGGGCAGGGGATAAGCGAAGTGGGCCAGCAGGCGGCTGCGCTGAGCGGGGTGAGCAAGGTACTGCTGGCCGACTCTCCCGCACTGGCGGAAGGTCTGCTGGAGGGACTCGACAAGCTGCTGGCTCGCTGGTGCGAAGGTTACAGCCACTGCCTGATGGCGGCGAGCACCATGGGCAAGGCGCTGCTGCCCCAGATCGCTGCCCGGCTCGGGGTTGAGATGATCTCCGAGGTGACGGCTATCGAGAGCAGCGATACCTTCCTGCGCCCCATCTATGCGGGCAATGCCATCGCCCGGGTGGCGAGCAGCGCCCCTATCAAGGTGATGACGGTACGGGCGACCGCTTTTGCCAAGACTCCGCAGGAAGGCAATACTTCCGTCGAGAATCTGGTGGTGCCCGAATTGACCCGCCGGACCCGTCTGGTGGAGCGTCTTGCCGTGCGATCGCCCCGACCCGAGCTGACTGCTGCGCGCGTGGTGGTCTCCGGTGGCCGAGCCCTTGGCTCCAAGGCGCAGTTTGCCCTGATTGAGGCGCTGGCCGACAAGCTGGGGGGGGCGGTCGGCGCATCGCGCGCTGCCGTCGATGCGGGTTTCGTCGCCAACGATCTGCAGGTTGGCCAGACTGGCAAGGTGGTCGCTCCCGAGCTCTATATCGCGATTGGCATTTCTGGTGCCATTCAGCATCTGGCAGGGATGAAGGAGTCGAAGGTGATTGTGGCCATCAACAAGGACAGCGAGGCGCCCATCTTTCAGGTTGCCGACTACGGTCTGGTGGGGGATCTCTTCACCCTGCTGCCCGAGCTCACCGCCAAGGTGTAAATTTGTCGGAAAGGGGAGAGGCAACCCGTTTATGCGGTCTCTTGACCGTTTCTGCGCATGTTCTCTGCAAGCCCTGACCCGTTCAGGGCTTTTTCTACTGAAAAGGGGAGCAAGAGTGACGGTAAAAGGTTGAGCCAGCTCCCAAAAAGCCTTTGATCCGCTGGCTGCTCTTGTGTAAAACCTGACAAGTCATCGATCACACTCATCCACTCACGGAAAGCGTCATGAGCAAACAGGTTTACAACTTCTGCGCCGGCCCCGCCATGTTGCCGGTTGAAGTCATGGAGCGCGCCCAGCGCGAATTTTGTAATTTTCAGGGGCTGGGAGCCTCGGTCATGGAGCTTTCCCACCGCGGCAAGCACTACATGGCGGTCGCCGAGAAGGCCGAAGCCGATCTGCGCGAGTTGCTGGCGGTGCCGGACAACTACAAGGTGCTGTTCATGCACGGTGGCGGCCGCGGTCAGTTCTCCGCCGTGCCCATGAACCTGCTGGGTGGCGCCAACAAGAAGGCCGATTTTCTGCTGACCGGTGTCTGGTCGCAGGGGGCTGTGGATGAGGCGCAAAAGTACGGCGACATCCAGACCTGGCAAGGGGTTGCCAAAAACGAGCAGGGGATTACGCACCTGTTGCCGACACCGGCGTTTCGCTCTGATGCCGCCTATGTGCACTACTGCCCGAACGAGACCATTGAAGGGATCGAGATGTTCGATATCCCTGCTACCGGCGGTGTACCGCTGGTGGCGGATCTCTCCTCGACCATCCTCTCCCGTCCCATCGATGTGAGCCGCTTTGGCATCATCTATGCCGGTGCCCAGAAAAATATCGGCCCGTCCGGGCTCGCCATCGCCATCGTGCGCGATGATCTGCTGGATCAGGCCAGAGCCGATGTACCGTCGATTTTCGACTACAAGCTCACCGCCAAGAACGACTCCATGTTCAACACGCCGCCCACCTACGCCTGGTATCTGGCCGGTCTGGTGTTCGAGTGGCTGAAAGAACAGGGTGGCCTTGCGGCGATGGAAGCGCGCAACAAGGAGAAGGCCGACTTCCTTTACGACTATCTCGATCAATCGAGCTTCTACAGCAATCAGGTGGATGTCAGCTGCCGTTCGCGGATGAACATCCCGTTCCAGCTGAAAAATGCCGAACTGGACAAGCAGTTCCTGGCCGAATCGGAAGCTGCTGGCCTGCTGGCGCTCAAAGGTCACCGCATCGTCGGTGGCATGCGGGCCAGCATCTACAACGCCATGCCACTGGAGGGTGTGAAGGCGCTGGTCAGCTTTATGGATGAGTTTGCCAAGCGTCACGGCTGATCCGGTCTGTAGTTAATCCTGACGCCGGGCTTGCCCGGCGTCTTTTTTTCAACAACGACTGAATCTTAGCGTGCAGCCCCGTTTTTCCCCTGTCGCTGCCCTTGCCGAGCGGGGCGCGTACTGTTAACGTCCGGTCAGGTCATTTATTTGAGATTGCACAGGAAGTCTATGAATTCGTTGCGTTTGGAACCCATTTCTCGTGTGGCCGGTGAGGTCAATCTGCCCGGTTCAAAGAGTGTCTCTAACCGGGCGCTGCTGCTGGCGGCACTGGCCCGTGGTACTACCCGTTTGACCAACCTGCTCGACAGCGATGACATTCGTCACATGTTGGCGGCACTGACCCAGCTCGGGGTCAAGTACAAACTCTCTGCCGACAAGACCGAGTGCACCGTGCAAGGCCTTGGCCGCAGCTTTGCCGTCAAAGAGCCGATCAATCTGTTCCTTGGCAATGCCGGCACTGCCATGCGCCCGCTCTGTGCCGCGCTGTGTCTGGGCTCCGGTGAGTACACCCTGGGCGGTGAGCCGCGCATGGAAGAGCGTCCCATCGGCCATCTGGTTGATGCCCTGCGTGAGGCGGGCGCTCATATCCAGTACCTGAAAAAAGATGGTTTTCCGCCGCTGGTGGTGGATGCCAAGGGGCTGTGGGGCGGCGACGTCCATGTCGATGGTTCCGTTTCCAGCCAGTTCCTGACCGCCTTCCTGATGGCTGCGCCCATGGCGGCTGGCGACACCCGCATCCATATCAAGGGGGAGCTGGTCTCCAAGCCCTACATCGATATCACCCTGCACATCATGAAGCAGTTCGGGGTGGTCATCGAGCACGACAACTACAAGCTGTTTTACATCAAGGGCAACCAGACCTACATCAGCCCCGGTGATTTTCTGGTGGAGGGTGATGCCTCCAGCGCCTCCTACTTCCTCGCGGCAGGCGCCATCAAGGGCAAGGTGCGGGTCACCGGCATCGGCAAGCACAGCATTCAGGGCGACATCCATTTCGCCGACGTACTGGAGAAGATGGGCGCGCGCATCACCTGGGGTGATGACTTTATCGAAGCGGAGCAGGCGCCGCTGTACGGCATCGATATGGATATGAACCATATTCCCGATGCTGCCATGACCATCGCGGTTGCGGCGCTGTTTGCCGAGGGGCCGACCTCCATTCGCAATATTTATAACTGGCGGGTGAAAGAGACCGATCGCCTGCATGCCATGGCGACCGAGCTGCGCAAGCTGGGCGTAGAAGTGGAGGAGGGGCGTGACTTTATTACCGTGACCCCGCCGACGCAGCTCAAGCATGCCGAGATCGATACCTATAACGATCACCGGATCGCCATGTGCTTCTCGCTGGTGGCTCTGTCCGATACGCCGGTGACTATCAACGATCCCAAGTGCACCTCGAAGACCTTCCCGGACTACTTCGAAAAACTGGCCAGCATCAGCCAGCGCGATTAATCCCTCCAACATGATGGGGCCCGCCTTGTGCGGGCCTTTTTATCTCCGGCACGTTCGCAGCTAGCAGCATTTCATTAACTTGCAAGATGCATGTTAAAAAAACTTTCTTTAGCGATGTAATTTTCTATTTACACCGACTCGGCTGCGGGCTATGTTGAGATTTCTTAATCGCAGTTATCTAGCAGGAAGCCTTGTCATGCAGCATCAAACCGACGACGTTCGTATCAGTGAAATCAAAGAGTTACTCCCTCCGGTTGCGGTGCTTGAGAAGTTTCCGGCGACCGAGACCGCCTCATCGACCGTGTTTGATTCCCGTCAGGCCATCCACCGCATCCTGAATGGTGAAGATGACCGTCTGCTGGTGGTCATTGGCCCCTGTTCCATCCACGATCCGGTTGCCGCCATCGAATATGGCAAGCGCCTCAAGGCGCTGCGTGATGAGCTCAAGGGCCAGCTGGAGATCGTGATGCGGGTCTACTTCGAAAAGCCGCGCACTACCGTGGGCTGGAAGGGGCTCATCAACGATCCGTACCTCGATAACAGCTGCAAGATCAATGACGGTCTGCGCCTGGGTCGCAAGCTGCTGCTCGATCTCAACGACATGGGGCTGCCGACCGCTTCCGAATTCCTCGACATGATCACGCCGCAATACGTGGCTGATCTGATGAGCTGGGGGGCGATCGGCGCTCGTACCACCGAATCCCAGGTGCATCGTGAGCTGGCCTCCGGTCTCTCTTGCCCGGTGGGCTTCAAGAACGGTACCGACGGCACCATCAAGGTAGCCATCGATGCCATCGGTGCTGCCAGTGCCCCCCATCACTTCCTGTCGGTCACCAAGTATGGCCACTCCGCCATCGTTGCCACCAAAGGGAACCCGGACTGTCACATCATTCTGCGTGGTGGCCGTGAACCGAACTACAGCGCAGCCCATGTCAGCGAGGTGGTGAAGGGGTTAGAGAAGGCGGGTCTGCCACAGAAGGTGATGATCGACTTTAGTCACGCCAACAGCAGCAAACAGTTCAAGAACCAGATGGTGGTGGCTGAAGATGTAGCCGGTCAGCTGCGCGCCGGCAGCAAGGCTGTATTTGGCGTGATGGTGGAGAGCCATCTGGTGGAAGGGCGTCAGGATTTGGTCGAGGGCTGCGAGCTCACCTTCGGCCAGAGCATCACGGATGCCTGCATCGGTTGGGAAGATACCGAAACTCTGCTGCGCAATCTGGCCGATGCGGTCGCCACCCGCAACGCCCGCTGAGACGGATATATCAGCGAGCTGATACAGCTAGGAATTGATACAAAGTAAAAGCGCGCCACAGGCGCGCTTTTTGTTGTCGGGGCAGGGCTACCAGCGATAGGTCTTGAGCAGGGCTTCCAGTTTCTGGCACTGCTCGACCAGCTGAATACTGGCGAGGTTGGCAGAATGAGCCTGACCCAGGGTATCGTTGGAGGTGTTGCGGATCTGGTTCACCGAGTGGTCCACCTCGTTGCAGACCCTGTCCTGCTCTTCGGCTGACTGAGCCATCTGGGCATTGAGATCGTTGATCCGGGCGATGCGTTCAATGATGTTCTGCATGGCTGCCAGGGTTGCCTCGGTTTTGCTGATGCTCTCGTCCGCCTTGGTTTTTGCATCCCCGATCACCGTAACGGCGCTCTGGGCCTCTTTTTGCAAGGCGGCGATCATCTGGGAGATCTCCTCGCTGGCGGTCCGGCTGCGGTTGGAGAGGGCGCGCACCTCGTCGGCCACCACGGCAAAACCGCGTCCCTGCTCGCCGGCTCGCGCAGCCTCAATGGCGGCGTTGAGTGCCAGCAGGTTGGTCTGATCGGCGATCCCCTTGATCACTTCCAATACTCCATCCACGGCAAGACAGCGGCTGTCGAGCTGCTGGATCACCTGATCCACCCTGTCGATTTCGGTCGACATCTCGCCCATGTCGGTGATGGAGTGCTGGGCGAGACAGCTGGTATTGGCAGCATCCTGATTGGTGAGTGCGGAGAGCTCGGCACTGTGGCGGGCATGCTCACGTACTTCGTGGGAGCTGGCCGCGAGCTCGCTCACTGCGGCCGCCACCTGGGTGGTCATCCCCTCCTGCTGACGGGCCGAGTTTTCGGTCTGGGTGGCGACCTGGCGGATCTGGCTCGACTCCTGATAGAGCTGGTGCGTCGCTCCTTCCACCTCCTGCAAGCTGTGGCGGAAGCCCTGCACCATGTCGTTGACGGCGCGGGTCATCTGACCCAGCTCATCCTGACTGTTGTTGACGAGAGGGAGCGCGAGGTTACGCTCTTTCGCCATCTGGATCATGGTGAGTTGCAACTGGCGCAGCGGCCGTTTGACGTAGCGCTGCAGCACCCACCAGAGCAGGCTGAAGCCCAGGCCGAAAACAGCCGCCAGACTGCCGCTTAAAATAAAGTTGTTATGGCGGATATCGTCGAAGGTATGGGTCAGGTCATAGCTGATCCTAACCGCTCCCATGACGGTTCCCTCATCCACCTGATGGCAGCTGGTGCACTGGGTGCCGCGATACTCCTTGTAGGCCTTGAACGGTTTGATCAGGGTGAGCTGATTGCCCTGCTGCTCTAGGATGATATCCCCCTTCGTAATGGCGCGTTCATCGAGGGGATCCTGGGCTTTCTGGTCGGGATGGCCCGGGCCAAACAGGTTGCTGACGGCGGGGGCACGAATAAGACGGGCCTCGACAATCCCGGCCTCGCTCTTGAGCTTGGTTTGCACTATCTGCCGGTTGGCCATGCCACCGGTCATCATCAATACGTTGAGCTGATCCATGTAGGTGTTGGCGGCACTCTCTACCTTCTCTTCTGCCATGCGGATGGCGAGATCCCGTTGCAACCAGGCAGAGAGCTCGAAGCAGAGGGCAAAGGTGGAGCTGATGACCAGCGCAAGGGGGAGAAAGATTTTCCAGTTCAGTGAGAGGTTATGCATAGTGGCCGATCCCATGCCCTTTATCTGTTTTTATTGGTTCCCGTTTCATCTTGAGCGTAGACAAGGAGAGGCGGGGAGACAGTTTCCTATCGGCACACTTTAGTCACTCTTGAGTAAATAATCTGTTAAGCAGATCGGTAATAGAGGTTGCCAACAGGGCAATTTCAGATTGAGTGGCACCAAGAGTTGATCCTGCGCAAAAACATGAGAATGATAACAAGTATCATTTCTGTTATTTGCGAGTCATCACCATGATCCATCTAACTCCTTCCATGACCGGCGTGGCTTCGCCGGATCCTCTCAAGTTTGCCTTCAGTGCCAAAACCTCGGCACATGCCAGTCGGGGAGGGATCCGCCCCTTGTCACTCGATGAGAGCCAATGGCAACAGTGGTGGCAGCAAGAGAGCGATGCCGAAGAGCGTGCCCTCTATCTCCATATTCCGTTTTGTCGCAAGCGCTGCAGCTTCTGCAATTTCTTCGAAAATGGCGCCAATCCGGCGCGGATCAGCCGCTATGTCGACGGGTTGTGCGCATTGCTTGCCAAGGCAGCAGAGACGCCGCTGGTACAAAGCGGCCTCTTCTCGGCCGTCTATGTCGGGGGCGGAACCCCCACTGATATGAATGCTGATGAGCTGGCGATGCTGGCCAGGATGATCCAGCGCTTTCCTCTGACGGCTGATGCCGAGGTAACACTGGAGGGGCGACTCAACGGCTTTGACGATGCCAAGTGGCAGGCCGCGCTGAGCGGTGGTTTCAACCGCTTTTCGTTCGGGGTGCAGAGTTTTGATACCGGTGTGCGCCAGCAAGCGGCGCGGATCGATGACAGGGAGACCCTGCTGACCCGCCTTGGCGAGCTGACTCGCGATGATGCGGCTGTGATCGTGGCGGATCTTATTTTCGGTCTACCCGGTCAGGATGATGTCGTGTGGCAGCAGGACATCACGGATGTGATGGCAAGCGGCGTGCACGGGGTTGATCTCTACCAGCTTATCGCCATGCCGGGCACCAATCTGGAGCGGGCCGGGCAAAAGGGCAAGCTGGGTTGGGCTGCCGATGGCCAGCAGCGGGCCGGGCAAAAGGGCAAGCTGGGTTGGGCTGCCGATGGCCAGCAGCGGGCCGCCATGTACGCTTACGGCGGTCAACAACTGGAACAGCATGGTTGGGAGCGGCTCTCCTGCAGTCATTGGCGGCGCAGCCCAGCCGAGCAGAGTCGCTATAACCAGATGGCCAAGCGCGGTGCCGAGATCCTCCCCTTTGGTGCCGGAGCCGGGGGCACTATCCATGGCCATGGCGTGATGTACGGGCGGGATTTGGCTCAGTGGCACGAAGCGCATGAGAAGGGAGTTCGGGCGCCCGGCATGGTGATGGGGCGTAATCCGAATGCGCGGATGGATGGTCTGCTGCGTGGCGCACTCGACAGTGGCGTGCTGGCACTGGCGCGCCTGCCAGCCTCACTGCGCAGCCATCTGATGCCGCTGTTCGATGCCTGGCGGCAAAACGGGCTGGCCGATCTTGCTGGCGATCAGCTGGTTCTGACGCTGGCAGGGCGATTCTGGAACGTCAATATGCAGGCCGGGTTGTTCGAGTTTTTGCAGCACAATCCGGCCGATGGCAGCGAGCCTGCGTTGCAGCATGGCAAGCACCTGGATGGTAAACATCCGAGAGTGCGCCACTCGCTGGTGTAGGGGCTTTACCCGATCGCCAAAAGCACAAAGGGAGCCGACGAGGCTCCCTTTGTCTGGTCAATCAGCTGCTTGGCCAACCAGTCTGGTGTAGGTACGGGACGAATTACTCGTCGTCGCTATCCTGATAGCTGTCGCGCTGGGCCCTTGGCAGGCGGCGCATCGGGGTAAACCCGACATCCTCACCCACCACTTCCCGTTTGCGGGCCGGGGCAGGCTTCTTGGCGGTATCGCCTTTGGCTTTGCCCTTGCCTGCTGCCGGTTTGCCCTTGCCACCCTTGGCATTGGCTGCGCCACGGGTGCGCGGCGGGTTCTGCACCGGCTTGCTGCCGGGCAGGGTCTGGCGGCTTGGCTTGCCGCTCGGCTCATACCCGTCGAGGATCTCCACGGAGAGAGATTGACCGATCAGGGCCTCGATCGCCTTGAGCTGGCCCAACTCATCATGGCTGACCAGCGAGATGGCTTCGCCGCCGCGACCGGCACGGCCGGTTCGGCCGATACGGTGGATGTAATCCTCCGCCATTTGCGGCAGCTCGAAGTTGATCACGTGGGGCAGCTGATCGATGTCCAGGCCACGGGCGGCGATATCGGTTGCCACCAGCACCCGCACCTTGCCTTCGCGAAAATCGGCCAGCGCCCGGTTGCGGGCTCCTTGACTCTTGTCACCGTGAATGGCGACTGTGTCGAGACCATCTTTCTGCATCTGATGCGCGAGGCGATCGGCGATCTGCTTGGTGCGGACAAACACCAACACCCGCTGCCAGTTGCCACGGCCAATCATGTGAGAGAGCAGCTCGCGGCGGCGCTCCCGATCGACCTGAATGATGCGCTGGGTCACCTGTTCGGCAGCCGTGTTGCTGGGATCGACCTCAATGAGGGTGGGGTCGTTGAGCAGGTCATCCGCCAGCGCCTTGATCTCGCTTGAGAAGGTGGCGGAGAAGAGGAGGCTCTGCCGTTTGGCGGGCAGCGCCTTCATGATGCGGCGAATGTCGACGATGAAGCCCATGTCGAGCATGCGATCCGCTTCATCCAGCACCAGCACTTCCAGCTCGCTCAGGGTCAATGCGCCCTGGGTCAGCAGATCCAGCAGACGGCCCGGGGTGGCCACCAGAATGTCGATACCGAGCTTGATGGCATCCAGATTGGGTTTGATGCTGACGCCACCGTAGGCGATCAGGGTTCGAAACGGCAGGTGGTGGGCATATTTGATGATGCTCTCACCCACCTGGGCGGCCAGTTCGCGGGTCGGTGTCAGTACCAGGGCGCGCACCTGACGGCGACCGCGGCCATGGTTGGCCAGCAGCAACTGCAGCATGGGCAGGGTGAAACCGGCTGTCTTGCCTGTGCCTGTCTGGGCTCCGCCGAGGACATCCTGACCAGCCAGAATAGCCGGAATGGCTTGCTGCTGGATGGGGGTTGGCTGTTCGTAACCCAGCTCCTTGACGGCCCGCAGGATGTGCGGGGAGAGACCCAGTTCGTTGAATGACATGTTCGAGAGAAACTCCTCTGGTGAGCCTTTGGCTCAGCGGATGACCGGCGCGGGCGCCAGCCACGATATGGAAATGATAACGGGGGCGTAATATAGCAAAAGAGCGGCCGGTGCGCAGTAGCTGTCGCACCGGCCGCTCTTTATGTGCCGCAAAATCAGAGCAGGTCGCGGATGGGGGCGACCAGACTCTCCGGCTTGGTGGTGGGAGCAAACCGCTCCACCACGTTACCGTCACGGTCGATCAGGAATTTGGTGAAGTTCCACTTGACGTTTTCCAACCCAAGCAGCCCCGGTTTCTCCTTCTTGAGCCACTGATAGAGCGGGTGGGCCTGCTCGCCGTTGACATCGCACTTGGCCATGATGGGGAAGGTGACCGGGTAGTCCAAGGAGCAGAAACGGGCGATCTCCTCGGCATCCCCAGGCTCCTGCTGACCGAACTGGTTGCAGGGAAAACCCAGGATCTCCAGCCCCTCGGGGCCCAGCTCGCGATAGAGGGCTTCCAGCCCCTCATATTGGGGGGTAAAGCCGCAGCGGCTGGCCACATTCACCACCAGGATCACCTTGCCGGCCAGTTGGGAGAGCGGGTAGGGGGTGCCATCCAGTTGTTGCAGCGTCAGGTCGGGCAGAGGCATCACATCATCCTTTTGTTGATTGCATGTCGTTGATTGCACATAAGTTGCACAGTGTGCTCGCAGGAGGAAAGGGGGTTATTCCCATGGTCGCTACGGTATCGCTTGGCTCTTTTAACGGCAAGGCGTTACGTTAACGGGCACCGATGCAATGGGTGGCGGCTCACACTTTTCCCCTCCATTACGCACCGGGTGAGGGCAGGATCACAATCGGCCCGGAAAAAGGGGGCGCGGCCTGCCAAATCGGGTATTGATGGTGGGACTTCTCAAGAGAAGCAAACCGGTTTGTGCCTTTAGCGGGAAGCCGCTAAAAAGCGCTCTCTTTTCCACATGTTGCGAGTCAATCTTGGACTATCAAGCCGTCATGGATGCCTTCTACACCCGAGGTTGGGTGATAGTGGACGATTTTTTAACTGCCGCCGAGGTGGATGCCCTCAAAGGGTGTCTGCCAGAGGAGTGGCAACCGGCCGGGATCGGTCGTGAAGGGCTCCATCAAGGCAACAGCGAGATCCGCCGCGACCAGATCCACTGGCTGGAGCCTTCCCTCGGGGCGCCGGTCGCCGATTATCTCGCCCGCATGGAGGCACTGCGTCTGGCTGCCAACCGGATGTTGATGCTGGGGCTGTTCGACTATGAGGCTCACTTTGCCCGTTATCGCTGCGGCGACTTCTACGCGACCCATCGCGATGCCTTTGCCGGTCGCTCCAACCGTCGCTTGACGACGGTGTTCTACCTCAATAACGACTGGCAACCCGAAGCGGGCGGTGTCCTGCGCTTTTATGACAACGACGAGCAGTTCTTGATGGATGTGAGCCCCAAAGGGGGGCGGCTGGTGATCTTCCTCTCCGAAGAGTTTCCCCACGAAGTGCTGCCCGCCAATCAGGAGCGTTACAGCATTGCCGGCTGGTTTCGCGTCAATGGCAGCGGCATGGGACGGGTCGATCCCCCTCGCTGACCCATAGGGCTGCGCGGTTTTTGACACAGGACGCCCTTTTTCACCGCAAGATGTGGCTGGCAGGGCAGCCATCAGCTGACAAGGGTTTGTCTCCCTTGCTACACTGGCGCGCACTTATGTTCGTATCTGGCTTCGTCCGGTTTTGAATGCGGTGGTTTTTGAATGGTCATGACGAAGCCGCTTCTCCCAAGGGATCACATCTAATGAAGAACATGCATGTCTTGCTGCTGTGCGGCGGCGGTGGCTCCGAGCACGAAGTCTCTCTGCGCAGCGCCAATTTCCTCGAAAAACAACTCGCTCTCCTGCCCGGCGTCGAAGTGACCCGCGTCGAGATGTTTGCCGACCGCTGGCTCAGCGCCGATGGTCGCGAGTGCAAACTGGGGCTGGACAAGCTGCTCTCGTTTGACAGCGTGGCCCGTCCGGTAGACTACGTGGTTCCCTGCATCCACGGTTACCCGGGCGAGACTGGCGATCTGCAATCCTTCCTTGAGCTGGCTGGCCTGCCTTATCTGGGCTGCGACGCCGAAGCGAGCAAAATCTGCTTCAACAAGATCACCACCAAGCTGTGGCTCTCCGCCATCGGTATCCCCAACACCCCTTATCTGTTCCTGACCGAACAGGGCGATGCAGCTCTGGCTGAGGCGAAAGCGGCGCTGGCCAAGTGGGGCAAGGTCTTTATCAAGGCCGCCTCCCAGGGCTCTTCCGTTGGCTGCTACTCCGCCAGCAACGAAGCGGATCTGGTGAAGGGCATTGCCGATGCTTTCGGTTACTCCGAGCAGGTTCTGATTGAGAAGGCGGTCAAGCCGCGCGAGCTGGAAGTGGCGGTTTACCAGTATGGTGACGAGCTGGTGGCCACCTATCCGGGCGAGATCTGCGTGCCGCAGGACAAGTTCTACACCTATGAAGAGAAGTACAGCAGCGCCAGCCATACCGAGACCGCACTACGTGCCGAAGGGCTGACCGAGGCTCAGGCTGACGCCATTCACGAGTACGCTCTCAAGGCGTTCCGTCAGCTGAAACTGACTCACCTCTCCCGTATCGACTTCTTCCTGACTGAGGAGGGCGAGATCCTGCTCAACGAGATCAACACCTTCCCGGGCATGACCTCCATCTCCATGTTCCCGAAACTGCTGGAGCATCACGGTCACGACTTCGCCCGCTACCTTGAGCAGATCCTGCGCAAGGCCAGCTAAGCGGGGCGCTCTCGCTGACGGGCGTTGATACCGTTCCAATAAAAATCCCCGCCAATTGGCGGGGATTTTTTTATGTCTTTATCAAGCGGGATAGGCCTGCCTGAGGGATAAGCAGGCGGGGAGGGGATGGCTCTTCCCCGCCTGTTGCTACCTGTGGGTGTTACCGGCCGTTAGCCGCGAGCCACCCGAAAGCGCGCGCTGCGGGAGTGGCAGGGCGCCAGTTCGCCAAACTCGCCAGCAGCCAGCTCAAGGTGCAGGGGCTGCTCATCCATCCGCACCGCTTGCCAGTCGCTCAGGGAGTGTTCGCAGCTCACTTTGCCACCCTCCAGCACCGCTTGCTCGCTCGGGTTGTAGACCCGGATCACTAGCGCCTCTTCATCCTCTGCCTTTTTCAGGGCGCTCAGCACCGGACCGGAGGGATCCATGGTGAGCAGGCTGAAGTGGAGCGGGGTGGTGAAGCTTGCATTGTTGAGCTTCATGGCATCGAACGGGATCTTGTTGTAGCAGCGCACCGGGGTGAGGTAGCTGCGCGCCGCCTGCATCACGTTGGCGCTGATGTGATCACCGGCAAACGCCAGCAGGCTGAAACGACAGCTGAGCTTGCCGCGCACCTGGGAGTCCGGGGTGGGCAGCTTGATGCCGGAGGGGCGACCCGGGCGCAGCAGCAGTTCCTCTTTGCCGAGTACGCCGACCCCGCGCAGCAGGGTGAGCGCCAGGGTGTCGCACTGCTCGCCGATCACTTCAAACTCGCGCAGACCGTCGCTCAGCACCGCCAGCCCCTGCTTGCCATCTTGCAGAGCGACGAAGTTCATCAGCTGCCAGACCGGAATGGGGGCCTCTTTCCACCCTTCTGCCTCCCAGTTCGCCATGGCGCTGTCGCGGGTGGGGCGGGTGATGCAGCCAAACTGGTTGTCGGAGACCACGGTGTCGCTCGGGAAGGGGGTGGGGATCAGCACTCGAACCCGGTGATCATCGGCCTGATTGTCGAGCTCTAGTTCGATGTCGATGCGTGGGCTCTGATGCGCCAGCGTGATACGGCAGGTGACATCGAGGTGACCGCTGCACTGACGGTTGGCTCGCTCGGCGAGGTTGGCAGGCAATGCCATACGCAGTTTGAGCGTAGCGATGCTTTGCCACGCCTGATGGGTGATCTCGCGGGTCACTGCAAACTCGGTGGAGTAGCGCAGCCACTCTTCGCGCGATGGCGAGTAGTCATACTCGTCGCCATCATCGGAGCCCTCTTCCAGCGTGAGCACCTGATCAAAGGTGGTGCCGCGCAGTTTATCCAGGATCTGCAAAGTGCCGTTGTCATTGAGGGCTATGCGGTAAAAATCGTTCTCCAGCAGCTCGCCGCTGGCAGTCACCGGCTGCTCCAGTCCCGGCTGGTTGCCTTCGATATGGAGAGTGCAGTAGCCCATGGCGGGTAGGGGATGGCAGAGCTGGATGTCGTACTCCATAAAGGGATCGTAGTTGCCGTAGTGAACGATCTGTCTGTCCACCAGACCCGGGTCAATCTCGCGCTTGGCGCGGATGAAGTAGGGGACCGGCTGGCCCGCCTCATCGCGCAGGGTAAAGGATTGGGCGCGAATGCGGATGCTGGTGTTGATCACCTCCTGACGGGGGAAGGGCATCAGGTTGAACAGGCAGAGCTTGTCGGCCACCTGCACGCCGTCTTCGCACAGTGCCACCGGCATGTTGTCGACAATCTTGCGCATGTAGAAGCGGATCAGGTTCTCGGCCATGTCGTCGGCCAGAATGAAGCGGGTCATCACCTCCTGATGCACCTTGTCGCTGCAGCAGCAGCCGATGCTGTCATGGGCGTGGTTCTTCATGATCTCCTTCCACATCTTCTCCAAAAGCCCGTGGTGGTACTCGAAACCGAGCGCCCAGGCGATGCTCGCCAGCGGTTCGAGGATGTTGACGATCTTGTTCTCGATAGCGGCGTGGGCCAGCTTGATATCCATACGAGTGGAGGAGATGGTGCGGTGTACCCGCATGTATTTGCCGTCGTTGAACTCCCCCTTGAGGGTGGCCAGCTGATCGCGGCACGCCTCGATGCGCTCGAAGACCTGCTCGAAGCGGCTCATGTGGAATTCACGCTGGGGGTAGATCTCGCGCAGCTTGTCGATGATGGCGAAGATGTTCTGCTGCAGCGGCATCTGGTCGTGGCCGTTGGGCAGCAGGATATCCTTGGTCACCGAGGCCTTCTCCAGCACCTCGAAGTAGGATTCGAGCCGCTTGCGCAGCCCAGCTTCATCTTCTGGCAGGTACTTGCCGATGGCGTAGCCGAGCGGCAGCACCTGGGCGATCACCTCGCTGCCATCGTTGCTCTGCCAGAGGAACTCGGTCTTGTCGGTGCCGTGGCGCTCGGAGCAGCCGCGCCAGAACATGGCACGGTCAATCCCGAAGCCGTTGAAGATGTGGGGCAGTTGGGAGGACATGCCGAACGAATCGGGCAGGTAACCGATCTTCATCGGCTCGCCAAGGCTGAGGCAGTCGCGCATCCCGTAGAGCAGGTTGCGCAGGATGGACTCGCCGCTCACCTGCATGGTGTCGGTCTGGGTGTACCAGGGACCGATGATGAGTTTGCCCGCTTCCACCAGTGCCTTCACCCGGGTCTTGTTCTCGGGCTGGATGGCGAAGTAATCCTCCAGCACCGCGGTCTGGCCGTCCAGCACATAGAACTTGTAGTCTGGGTCGGATTCAAGACGCGCCAGGATCTCCGCCATGTTGTTGACCAGCAGAATGCGGGACTCCTCGGTGGTGAAGTACCACTCCCGATCCCAGTGCATGTGCGGCGTGATGTGAACTCGTGAAACTGTCATGACAATGATCCTTTGCTGACGCACGGCGGCCCTTGCCTGCCGTGCGGAAAAATAGTCTGTTGAAAAAACGGTGGTGAAGATGAGCTTTACTCTGCGGCGACCACCTGATAAGTGCCGCGCTGCATGGCGTGACGGCGCCAGCCGATCAGCACCACAGTGGAGATAAGGGTGCCCACCAGCGCCGCACCGAGCCAGACGGCGGCAGCCATCAGGGCACCGTGGCCGCCATCGTGGAGCAGAAAGAGGGAGAAGATGCCGGCCCCCGGGGTGGAGAGACCAATCCCCATGGCTCCCACCATGGCGCCGGTGACCACCGAGCCTGCGAGGAAGGAGCCGATCACCCGGATCGGATCTTCGATGGCCATCGGAATGGCGCCCTCGGTGATCCCCGCCAGCCCCAGCAGCCAGGTCGATTTGCCGGTCTCGATCTCGAAGGTCTGGAACAGGCGCGGCGCCAGCAGGGTGGAGGCGGTGACGGTAAAGGCCGAGACCATCTTGACCGCACCGAAGATGGCGTAGGGGCCGTAGACCCCGTTGGCCATGGCGCCGAGGCAGAAGGCGTATGCCGCCTTGTTGACCGGACCACCCAAGTCAAACGAGCACATAAAGCCGAGCAGGGCGCCCAGTACCAGCGCGTTGGTGCCGGAGAGGCCGTTGAGCCACTCGGTGAGGCTGTTGTTGAGCCAGGCCACCGGTTGGCCGATGACAAACAGCATCAGGCTGCCTGCCACCAGGGTGCCGATCACCGGATAGAGGTAAAAGGTGAGAAAGCCGTTGAAGTTGGGGCTGAGGCGCACATGTTGCTTGACCCAGCGCATCAGGTAACCGGCGATCAGGCCACCGACCACGCCACCGAGGAAACCGGAGCCAATCATGTTGGCGGCCAGTCCCGCCGCAAAGCCCGGGCCCAGCGCCGGTTTGTCTGCCAGCGAATAGGCGGTATAGGCCGCCAGCACCGGCACCATCAGGGTGCCCAGCATGCCGCCGCCCAGCTTGCGGTACATCCAGAGCCAGGAGTTCTCGGTATCAAACAGATGTTGCAGGCCGAAGATCTGGGCCAGCAGCACAGAGACGGCGAGCACGGTACCGCCTGCCACAATCAGCGGCACGGCAAAGGAGATGCCGCTCAGCAGCGCCTGCTTGAGCTCGGTCTTGAGGCTCACCTTCTTGCCGGTTGGCGCGTCGCTCTGGTTGGGGTTGGGCGTCGGGGCGGTGCGACCGGCCTTGGCCGCTTCCAGCGCCCCATTCAGGATCCGCTCGGCATGGCGAATGGGCTCGGCAACCGGCGTCTCGATCCGGGGGATACCGGCAAAACGCTCCTGCTCCTTGATGGCCACCTCGGCGGAGAAGATGCAGGCTACCGCAGCATCGAGCGCTTCTTGCGGCAGGCGATCCTCGATGCCGTTGGCACCCTGCTTTTCGACCAGTACCCGAATGCCCAGCTTGCGCCCCGCCTTTTCCAGATACTCGGCGGCCATATAGGTGTGGGCGATCCCCGCCGGGCAGGCGGTGACACAGACCACTGTGGGTTGATTTGTATCTGATTTGTCTTCTTTTTCTGGTTGCTTGCCACTATCCCCCTCACCATCGAGCAGTGCCATCAGTTGCTCGGCACTTTGAGCTGCCAGCACCGCCTCGCGGGTATCGTCATCCACCAGGGCAGTGGTGAGGGTGGTGAGCAGCTGCATGTGGGTGGAGCCCGCCTGAACGGTCGGGATCGCCAGCATGAAGATCAGGTTGACCGGCTCGGGGCCGTCGATCCCCTCCCAACCCAGCTCCTCGCTCAGGGTAGCGACGGCAAAGGCCGCTTCACGCACCGCATCGCACTTGCCGTGGGGCACTGCCAGCCCTTCGCCAAGGGCGGTGGGGCCCTGCGCCTCGCGGGCCATGACCGCGGCCAGAAAGGCGGCCTTGTCGTGCAGCTTGCCGGCCTGATCGAGCCGATCAGCCAGGGCATGGATGGCCGCATCTCGATCGGCAAACCGGGTTTGCAGCGTGATGAGATGGGGGCCGGTAAGACTGGTCAGATTCATGATGATCCTCTGTCAGGTTGGCTTGCCAGCAAGCCGTCATGGTGAAAGTGACAGCGATGCTAACAAACCGGCCGACTGATTTTTGTGAGTGGTATCATACAATTCATTATTTGTATTGTTTTTGTATTGTTTGGTCGAGGTAATTTGTTAGGTCAAATGGGGCCAAGCCGTTTTGTCTGCCGGGCAACTGGGGTAGAATGGCGCCTCTTCCATTTATCATGGCGCAGAGCCGACGAGGTGGCCTTTCGTGTCGAAAAAACCCATGTATCGTCAGATAGCCGACACCATCCAGCAGTGGATTGCGCAAGGGGAGCTGGCCCCCGGCGATGCCCTGCCCACCGAAGCCGAGCTGCGCGAGCAGTTCGGGGTGAGCCGGGTGACGGTGCGCCAGGCCCTCAAGCAGCTGACCGAACTCAACGTCATCGAGAGCATTCAGGGCAGCGGCAGCTATGTGCGGCAGGAGAAGGTGAACTACGACATCTATCAGCTCACCAGCCTCTATGAGAAGGTGACCGATCCGGCGGCCGAGACCCACAGCGACATTCTCGCCTTCGAGGTGATCAAGGCGAGCAGCGAGCTGGCCGAGCGGCTCAATCTGCTGGAAGGGGCGCTGGTCTACTACGTCAAGCGGGTGCGCTTTATTCGCCAGATCGCGGTGACGCTGGAGGAGACCTGGATGCCGCTCGCTCTCTTCCCCGACCTCAGCTATGCGGTGATGCAGGGCTCCAAGTACCACTACATCGAAGAGGTGAAGCAGCTGGTGATCGACCGCAGCGAGCAGGAGATCATTCCGGTGCTCCCCTCGGCGCAGGTGGTGGAGGCGCTCGGTATCGATCCCGCCAAGCCCATTATCGAGAAGGTCTCCCGTGGCTTTTTGCAAGATGGCACCGTGTTTGAGTTCAGTCGCAACTTCTTCAAGAGCGATGACTACAAGTTCACCCTGGTCGCTCGCCGCGCCAAGGGGTGAGCAGGCACCAGCACCCGAGATGAAAAAGGCCACCACCGTGTTTGCGGTGGTGGCCTTTTTGTTTGGTTGATTAACAGGCCAACAGCCTAGCTGGGGAGCATGCTGGCTGGTGGTTTGATACCGAGGAGCTACTGCGCTGAATCTTTGATAATTTCCTCGACCCGTACCTGCAGGCTCCCTTGTGCCAAGGTGGTGATGAGCTGATCGCCACTGTTGACCTGATCGGCGCGGCTGATGACTTCGCCACGCGCAGTGCGGGTGATGGAGTAGCCGCGCCCCAGAGTGGCGAGCGGGCTCACCCCGTCGAGGCGGGCGGTGAGCATGGCGAGGCGGTGACTGGCAAGGTCTTGCCGCTTGGCAATCAGAGCATAGAGCCGCTCCTCGGCCAGCTGGTGGCGGCGCTTGCCAGCTGCCAAGAGACGCTCCGGACTTTTGCCCTGCAGGCGCAGCTCAAGGTTGACGAGGCGCCGCTCACCCTGATGCAGGCGCTGGCGCAATAGCTGCTGCAAACGGGTGGAGAGTTCGTCGAGGCGCTGGGACTGCTGTTCCAGCCGCCGTTTCGGATCCTGATGGTCGAGCCGCTTTTGCAGCAGGATGAAATCGTGGCGGGCGGCGGTCTGCTGGCGGCTCATCGCCTGCAGCAGTTGCTGCTTGAGGTGAACCAGACGCTGGGCACGGGCGCTCTGATCCGGCGCCACCAGCTCGGCGGCAGCCGAAGGGGTAGGGGCGCGCAAGTCGGCGGCAAAGTCGCTGATGGTGACATCCACCTCGTGGCCCACTGCGCTCACCACCGGTATGGCGGAGTGGGCAATGGCGCGGGCCACCGCCTCTTCGTTAAAGCACCAGAGATCTTCGAGCGAGCCGCCGCCGCGCCCGACGATCAGCACATCCACCTCGGCGCGCTGGTTCGCTTTGGCGATCGCCGCGACGATCTGGCTGATGGCGGCGCTCCCCTGAACCTGAGTCGGGTAGATAAAGACCGGCAGATCCGGCGCGCGCCGTTTAAGCACCGTCAGCATATCGTGCAGGGCGGCACCTGTGGCGGAGGTGATAAGGCCCACCGCGCGCGGTTCACGGGGCAGCGGCCGCTTGCGGCCTTCGTCAAACAGCCCCTCTGCACCGAGGCGGCGCTTGAGCTCTTCAAAGCGCAGCGCCAGCACGCCGTCGCCAGCGGGCTGCATCGACTCGATGATCAACTGGTAGTCGCCGCGCGGCTCATAGAGGGAGACCCGTGCCTGCACCAGCACCTGCATGCCATCCTGCGGGCGGAAGGCCACCCGCCGGTTGTTGCCCTTGAACATGGCGCAGCGCACCTGGGCCGACATGTCCTTGAGGGAGAAGTACCAATGGCCGGAGCTTGGCATCGCCAGATTGGAGAGCTCGCCGGTCAGCCACACCAGCCCCAGATCCTGCTCCAGGATCATGCGCACGGCGCTGTTGAGGCGGGTGACGGTAAAGACCTGCTGCTCGCGGCCGTTCGCCGCACTGGATGAGGTAAATCGGTTCAATGGCGTACCTATGGTCTGCCCCGGCGGGGCCGGGATAAAACGATGGACGCTATCTTACCCCAGCGCGGGGCAGGTGCCGAGCCTCTATCTGGAAGTGATGCGTTACGGGTATTCAGGCCATATATAACTTGCCACGCATGAAGACATTCAGTATCCACGGTCACAGCCTGTTGTCATCGACAAATTTTTAGGAAAAACGGTGCCATCAAGGCCGGCTCTCACACCGCAGGAATATTCCCTGCATTTCATTTCAGGGTCGAGTATCAAGATACTGCCAGCCCGATTAACTATGCGTAACGAGCATGCTTTATCTAGTTCATCTGTATCCGATGAGGGTATATATTGGTATTCATTTCCAACAAGTTTGGCTATGCCATTAATATCACAAATATGCCCATTTGTATTAAATGTCAATATGGAGAAAGATATGGTTTTATTGTCTTTTTCTTCAATGGATATACAATTTTTAGCATCAATTAAGTAATATCCTTCCTTTGTCGAGTTACTTATTATTGGTACTGAATGCGAGAGATAATGCGTACCAATCATTGTTGTATCGGCAGGGATGCTCTTTTCCCAATTTTCCAGTGTTTCCAGTCTGATCCGATAATTTTTGATTAGACAGTCAGCAGATGAGCACTCTTTCTTAATCTGTTTCAGCCAAGCTCGTTGTGATTTTTTTATAATATCATTATCTGCGCTATTTTTGAGTGAGAGTAGATATGTTTTGGCAAGTTCTTCATCTAATTTACTCAGCTCAGGCGTCATACATATCAACTTTTCATTTGATGTTTTTGCTTTCTTACAATCAAAACTGGCGGCATGAGATAAATAGGGTGAGATAATGAATGATGCTGCGACAAACAGATTTATGATTGATTTGTTACGTGACATTTCAACTCCGTATTGGGGTTTTAAAAAAATAAAATGTTGATTTGTTGCTAGATTATGGCGCTGAGGTAACCCCTTATGAAAACAAGCTTCAGCTATTGGTGCGGTGGATTCGTAACCACGGCATATGTGAGTAATCATACGGAGCTCATGATGTTTTGCACCACTAATTTTTCACCTGTGCAACAAATGGCCTGTATGTTGTCTCATAGGTATGACAATGGCGAAAATGGTTGCTGTCTTATAGGGGCTGCCGCAGTGGCAAAACCGTGCCCGAATAGGAGATATGTGCCGTGCGAGGCGCGATTCGAACAAGAAAAAGCGCTCAAAAAACAAGCATGTTGACGCTCTTTTTGGTGCGCTAGGTAAGGTGAGGGGAGCCATTCTGACCGCTCTGAGAGGGGCGTTTGGCAAACGGGCAGGGTGCATAAAACACCACTTTGCCAACTCTTTTGCCCCGAAATGGCGGTTTTCGTACTGATAATCTTGGTTTTTTGGCGTTTTGGCCTCCTAAATGAGGGCTACGCCATAAAAAATTCAAAAAACTTCTTTACCAGTGACCAATCCGTGAGTAAACTTCGTCGGCAATATTTTACACCCCCACTTCCTCAACGGTGAGATATTGCCATGCTCAGGATTGCCAAAGAAGCGTTAACCTTCGACGATGTACTGTTGGTTCCCGCCCACTCCGAAGTTCTTCCCAATACTGCCGATCTGCGTACCAAGCTGACCTCCGCCATCAGCTTGAACATCCCGATGATTTCCGCTGCCATGGACACAGTGACCGAAGCCCGTCTGGCTATCGCACTGGCCCAGGAAGGCGGTATCGGCTTTATCCACAAGAACATGTCCATCGAGCAGCAGGCTGCCGAAGTGCGCAAGGTCAAGAAGTACGAGAGCGGCGTGGTCACTGACCCCGTCACCGTACGCCCTGACATGACCATCGCCCAAATCAAGGAGCTGAGCCACAAGAATGGCTTCGCCGGTTACCCCGTGGTGACTGACGGCAATCAGCTGGTCGGTATCATCACCGGCCGTGACGTGCGCTTCGTGATTGACCTCTCCCAGACCGTTGAACAGATCATGACCCAGAAAGATCGTCTGGTCACCGTGCGTGAAGGGGCCCCTCGTGAAGAGGTGGTTGCCCTGATGCAAAAGCACCGTATCGAAAAAGTGCTGGTGGTGAACGCCGACTTCAAACTCAAGGGCATGATCACCGTTAAAGATTTCCAGAAAGCCGAGCGCAAGCCCCACGCCTGTAAAGATGACAAGGGTCGTCTGCGGGTCGGTGCTGCCGTTGGTGCCGGTGCCGGCAACGAAGAGCGCGTCGCCGCGCTGGTGGAAGCCGGTGTTGACGTGCTGCTGATCGACTCCTCCCACGGCCACTCCCAGGGCGTGCTGGATCGCATCAAAGCCACCCGCGAAGCCTATCCGGATCTGCAGATCATCGGTGGCAACGTCGCGACCGCCGCTGGCGCCAAGGCGCTGGTTGCTGCCGGCGTCAACGCCGTCAAGGTCGGTATCGGCCCGGGCTCCATCTGTACTACCCGTATCGTGACCGGCGTGGGCGTGCCCCAGATCACTGCCATCTCCGATGCCGTTGATGCGCTGGAAGGCACCGGTGTACCGGTTATCGCCGACGGCGGCATCCGCTTCTCCGGCGACATCGCCAAGGCCATCGCCGCGGGCGCCAGCTGCGTCATGGTCGGCTCCATGTTCGCCGGTACTGAAGAAGCGCCGGGCGAAATCGAGCTCTATCAGGGTCGCTCCTTCAAATCCTACCGTGGTATGGGCTCTCTGGGCGCCATGTCCAAAGGCTCCAGCGACCGCTACTTCCAGACCGACAACGCCGCCGACAAGCTGGTACCGGAAGGTATCGAAGGTCGCGTGCCTTATAAAGGTCGCCTCAAAGAGATCATCCATCAGCAGATGGGCGGCCTGCGCTCCTCCATGGGCTTGACCGGCAGCGCCACCATCGACGACATGCGCACCAAGGCTGAATTCGTGCGCATCTCCGGCGCCGGGATGAAAGAGTCCCACGTCCACGATGTGACTATTACCAAAGAAGCCCCCAACTATCGGATGGGCTGATAAAACGGGGCCCTGCGCCCCGTTTTTCCACCCTTTTTTTATCCCGTGCCCTTTGTGACAACATCAGCCTGATGCAGGAATAAAATGACTAAAGACATTCACCAGCACCGTATCCTTATCCTCGACTTCGGTTCCCAGTACACCCAGCTGATCGCCCGCCGCGTGCGCGAAATCGGCGTTTACTGCGAACTGTGGGCCTGGGACGTAACCGAAGAGCAGATCCGCGAATTCAATCCGAGCGGCATCATCCTCTCCGGCGGCCCCGAGTCCGTCACCGAAGCGGGCAGCCCGCGCGCCCCCGAGTATGTGTTCAACGCCGGTGTCCCTGTGTTCGGTATCTGCTACGGCATGCAGACCATGGCCGAGCAGCTGGGTGGCAAGGTGCAATCCTCCACCGAGCGTGAATTCGGTTATGCCAAGGTGGAAGTGCTGGGCGAAGCTGGCAAGAGCAGCGCGCTCTTGCGCAACATCGAAGATGCCATCGCCGACAACGGCAATGCCCTGCTGGATGTCTGGATGAGCCACGGTGACAAGGTCACTACCATTCCGGCCGACTTCACCACCATCGCCCAAACCCCGACCTGCCCGCACGCGGCCATGGCGTGTGAGGCCAAGCGTTTCTACGGCGTGCAGTTCCACCCGGAAGTGACCCACACCCGTCAGGGTGCCCGCATGCTGGAGCACTTCGTCAAAGACATCTGCGGCTGCGAATGCCTCTGGACCCCGGCCACCATCATCGACGACGCCGTTGCCCGCATCCGCGAGCAGGTGGGTGACGATGAAGTGATCCTCGGCCTCTCCGGCGGTGTCGACTCCTCCGTGGTCGCCATGCTGGTGCACCGCGCCATCGGCGATCGCCTCACCTGCGTCTTCGTGGATAACGGCCTGCTGCGCCTGAACGAAGGCACCCAGGTGATGGAGATGTTTGGTGATCACTTTGGTCTGAACATCGTCAAGGTCGATGCCGAAGAGCGCTTCCTCTCTGCGCTGGCCGGTGTTGACGAGCCGGAAGCCAAGCGCAAGATCATCGGCCGCGTCTTCGTCGAAGTGTTTGATGATGAAGCGAAAAAGCTGAAAAACGCCAAGTGGCTGGCGCAAGGCACCATCTATCCGGACGTTATCGAATCTGCTGCCAGCAAGACCGGCAAGGCCCACGTCATCAAGTCTCACCACAACGTCGGCGGCCTGCCGGAAGAGATGAAGATGGGTCTGGTCGAGCCGCTGCGCGAGCTGTTCAAAGACGAAGTGCGCCGCGTCGGCCTCGAGCTGGGTCTGCCTTACGACATGCTCTACCGTCACCCGTTCCCGGGCCCCGGTCTGGGCGTGCGCGTCCTTGGCGAAGTGAAGAAAGAGTACTGCGATATTCTGCGCCGCGCCGATGCGGTCTTTATCGAAGAGCTGCGCAAAGCCGACCTCTACAACCAGGTCAGCCAGGCGTTCGCCGTCTTCCTGCCGGTGCGCTCCGTTGGCGTCATGGGCGATGGTCGCAAATATGACTGGGTGATTGCCCTGCGCGCCGTCGAAACCATCGACTTTATGACCGCTCACTGGGCTCACCTGCCGTACGACTTCCTCGGTCACGTATCGAATCGCATCATCAACGAGATCAACGGTATCTCCCGCGTGGTGTACGACGTATCCGGCAAGCCGCCCGCAACCATCGAATGGGAATAAGCGGCACGCGCCCTGCTGCCCATCGAGCATAAAAATGCAAAAAAGACGCCCTTGCGGCGTCTTTTCTTTTTCCAATCGTTTGCGCCGCAATTTTCTGCCCGCTAGCAGCTTTGCCCGGGCGCGCCCCTGTCACATCTAACAGGGGGCGATTTCTGGCATCGGCACTAGGCTCTTTCATGCCCATTGCGACCGGCCCCTGATGATACAGCGCCAGCAAGCCTCATCAGGCAAGGCGGGCGGCAACAGGGCCGCGATGCGGCAAAGGGGTGTCAGCGTGCCAACCGGCAGCGGCTCCCGGTGGAGACCGGAAACCACTTGAATCAACGGGGCGCAGCCCGATCGGCCAAACGAATCGGGATCATAGAGCACGGAGAGTTTGATATGTCAGAACAAGCAGTGTTGGTAGGTGGATGGACCGCATATCACAAGCTGACCGCCGAAGATCAGGCAGTGTTCAATCAGGCGATGAAAGGATTTGTCGGGGTACAGTACACCCCCTTTGAAGTCTCCACCCAGGTGGTGGCTGGCACCAACTACCGCTTCAAGTGCAAGAGCACTGTGCCGCTCGCCCAGCCGATCCATGGCGAAGCCGTGGTGCAGATCTTCCAGTCTCTGGATGGCTCGGCCCATATCACCTCCATCACCCCGATCTGATCGGGTTGCGGGCAAGGCGGGGAGGGGGAGATCTCCTAACCGGTTTGCTACAGACTCCAGATAAAGAAAGACGCCTTAGGGCGTCTTTTCTTTTTCTGAGAGTTTATGGGATAGAGTTCGATGGAAATATGAGTGAAAGATAGTTGAACTAGATTTTTATACTAAGGGATGGTTGAACATACCTTAAATAAAGGAGTAAGATTATAAATCTGCTAACTTACGGTGGTAAATATGAAACAGATACAGAGAATAAAACTAGAACTACCCTACATGTCTGTACCAATCAATATAGATCTTGCTGGGAAAAACCTTATCGTCACAGGAAGTAACGGGTGTGGCAAAACAAGCTTTATTAAGAATCTAAATAATAGATTGATTTCCTGCACTGACCCCGATAAAACAATGGATAAGCTCATCTCAAATTTGAATTATGCTAGACAGGAGGTGAGCAAAGGAGCCGTAAACTCTAATTACACCTACTTCAAAGACAGGGTTTCTATTCTTGAAAATGAAATTGAAGATGTGAAGCGCGTCGTTGTTTCCGTTGTCGATGAAAATAATCTTAGGCAGGAGTACGCAGATAAACGGTTTGTTTTAAGTTACTATCCAGCGGAACGTCAGTCGAATATTTCAGTTGATAGCACAAGACCAAGTTTAAATGCTCTTAAGGCTGGCGAAGAAAGTAAAATGTTATCAGAGCACTTTGGTGTTTTATTTGAAAAGTATTTAGTGGCACAAAAAGTTATCTATAACGATATAGTTGCAACTCAAGATATTATCGCGAAGCCTCAAGCTGATAGGGTCGCTAAATGGTTGGAAAAGGTTCAATCTGATTTACGTTATTTGTTCGAGGATACAGAACTACATTTAACGTATAATAGAGAAAAGCAATCATTCGAGATTAATCAGGAAGGTAAAAGTCCTTTTCAATTCAATGAACTATCATCTGGCTTCTCCGCAATAATGTATATATACTCTGACTTGTTAATGAAGGTGGAGTTGAAGGATATACCAGCAGACAAGCTAAATGGCATCGTGCTAATTGATGAAATAGATGCACATTTGCATGTTTCTTTACAACGTCGAATATTATCCTTTTTCACTCATGCATTTCCTAGTATCCAGTTCATAGTTACAACACACTCTCCTTTTGTTGTTCAATCTGTAGGTGACGCTGTTATATATGATCTTTCTAAACGAGAACAGCTAGAAGATTTATCAAAGTTTTCATATCAAGCGATTTTGGAGGGATTACTTGGTGTAAGTATTAACTCTATGTCTACTGAAGACTTGCTAGATGAGTTAGACGATGCTATCAATATTGATAATTTTGATTTAACAAAAGTCAGCAAGTTATATTTAAAACTTGCAGTGCATGAAAAGGATTTAAGTCCTGAAGCAGTTTTACTCCTTTTAAAAACAAGAAAAGCGTTGGTCAAGAGTGGTTTTGATATGTCGAAGTTTAAACTTGGTCAAAAATAAAAATAGGGGTGGGTATGTTCAAAGTCGTGCGACCTAAAGAAGCTCCTGTTGGATTAGTTCAAGGTTATGATTCTGAAGATGTAGTGAAAGCATTAAGGAAGGCTTTTTATAAAAAGTGCTATTTGTGTGAGACAAAAAATCCAATGTCGCCAGAAGTCGAGCATTTTATACCTAAATCTGTTAATCCTGATTTAGAACGAGATTGGAACAATCTGTTCTATGCATGTCGTCGATGCAATTCAATAAAAAGTAGTAGTCCCGATAAATTACTTGATTGCACAAGAGTAGATGTTTTTTCTGCGATAACGTGTGAGTTACCAACTCTTAAAAAGAAACCAATTTTAGTTCGTGTTAATGATGGGTATGCTTCAATAGAAGCAGACAATACGGTTAAGTTACTTGAGAAATGTTATAATCGTAATGAGTCAGGCTATCAAGAAATTACAAGGGCGGAATTACGCAATCAGTTGGTTAAATTCTATGGGAAGTATTACAAGTATTCTGAAGCATTACTCGATGATGATAGTGGTAGAGCGCAAAAGAAAAAGGCTGCAGATAAATTAGAGCGAATGCTTCAGCCGGATTATCCGTATTCTTGCTTTTGGCGGAGGCTTTTTATGGAGGATGAAGAACTGATGGGGGATTATTCCCATCTGCTGAACCTTGTAGTACAGGAAAAAAGCACCACGCCGTAGGGTGCAATGAAATTGCACCTCTACTTTTGTTCCTCATACCTTGCACAAAAGCCGCTCGGCAAACGGTGCAATGCGCTGCGCTTATTGCACCCTACGTCTCTTCGTCAATTCGCTGGGGTGGTGTGGCTGAGCGTTGAGCTTTGCCAAAGTAACAAAAGGGGCGATCTTCGCCCCGAATTCTTTATAATGCCCCCCTTTAAAATCGCCGGACCCGGGTTCGGCGCGCGCTGATGGTCGCTGTGCCATCAGGCAGATCATCAGGATTGAGAAACGGTTATGCATACTCTGGAACAGCTGCGCGCGGGTGAACTGTGCGGCGCCCGCCATCTGAAGCTCTCTGAAAATCTGACGGAGTTCCCCAGCGAGATTTTGAGCCTGAAAGAGACGCTGGAGGTGCTGGATCTGACCGGCAACCAGCTAAGCACGCTCCCTGACGAGCTGGCCGGGTTTGGCAAGCTGCGCATCATCTTCTGCTCCGAGAACCGCTTTACCGAGCTGCCCGAGGTGCTGGGGCGCTGCCCGGCGCTCACCATGGTGGGCTTCAAGGCCAACCAGATTGCCACCGTCTCGGCCAAAGCGCTGCCCGCCGGTTTGCGCTGGCTGATCCTGACCGATAACGCAATTGAGCGGCTGCCTGATGAGTTGGGCCAGTGCGACGCTCTGCAAAAGCTGATGCTGGCGGGCAACCGCCTGCGCGAGTTGCCGGCCAGCCTTGCCAATTGCCGCAAGCTGGAGCTGCTGCGCATCGCCGCCAACCGCATCGAACGCTTCCCCGAGTGGTTGCTCTCGCTGCCGCGCCTTGCCTGGCTTGCCTACTCCGGCAATCCCTTTAGCGAGGGGGCGGAGGCGCGCGCCATCAGCGATGACCAGGTTGCCACCCTGCCGTGGCAGCGCCTGGCGCTTGGCGAGCTGCTGGGGCAGGGGGCTTCTGGCGTGATTCATCGCGCGGCCATGCACAGTGAGCCGCTGGTGGCAGATCGGATGGCCGATGAGTCGCGCGATGCCATTGGCGCGAGCGAGGTGGCGGTCAAGATCTTCAAGGGGGCGGTGACCAGCGATGGCTTGCCCCAGTGCGAGATGGCGGCGTCGCTTGCGGCAGGCGCTCATCCCAATCTTATTCCCGTCTTGGGGCGGGTGGCCGATCACCCCTCCGGCATGCCGGCGCTGGTGATGGCGCTGATCGACCCGGCCTTTGCCAATCTGGCGGGGCCGCCGAGTTTGGCCTCCTGCACCCGCGATGTTTATGACGAAGGGCTGCGTTTTACCCTGGCCGAGGCGCTGACGCTGGCCCTGGGGATTGCCTCGGTGGCGGGTCATCTGCACCAGGCCGGCATCATGCACGGGGATCTCTACGGCCACAATATCCTGTTTACCCGCGGGCCCTCTGCCCACGCCCTGCTCGGTGATTTTGGCGCCGCCTCCCTCTATGACCTGCATGAGCGCGAGCTGGCGCAGGGGCTGGAGCGACTGGAGGTGCGCGCCTTTGGCTGTCTGCTGGAGGAGCTGCTGGCACGCTGCGATGGCGATATTGAAGAAGCGCTGCTTGCCGATCTGCACCAGCTCACGGCGGCCTGCCTCTCTGAACTTCATGGCGAGCGGCCCGCTTTTGCCGAGATCGGCCGTCAGCTTGTGGCGGCGCGCAGCACGCTGTTGTGATCTTGCGGGCCTCTTCGGCCCGTTAAATCCTCCTCTTTTTCTCATCAATCATTACCAACCAATGCCATTTTGGCATGGGTTTAAGCCCCTGTTTGCCTGCCGGAGAGGCCAGATTGCCCCGCAGGCCATCACGGGAGAGGCGGTGAGGGGCCGCCCGATAAAAAGGGTAGGCAGAGGGTTGCGTGGTGCCGGTTAAGTTGTGATATTGAGGCATCTTTTAGTAAGCAATTTTTCGTAAGCAATGGGGAATCATGATGGAAGCTGCGTTTTGGCATCAGCGTTGGGAAGAGAACCGAATTGGCTTTCATCAGGCAGATTTCAACCGCTGGCTGCAATCCTGGTGGTCGGCGCAGCAGCCGGACGAGCCGGTGCTGGTGCCTCTGTGCGGCAAGTCCCGCGACATGCTCTGGCTGAGCGGGCAGGGCCATCCGGTCGATGGCTTCGAGCTCTCCTCCGTCGCTATCGCCAGCTTTTTCAGTGAAAACAACCTGAAGGCGACGGTGAGCGAGGTGGGCCCCTATCAGAGCCATCAGGTCGATAGCCTGCGCATCTTCGAGGGGGATTTCTTTGCCGCGCCCGAGCTCGGTCGCCGCTATCGGCTGGTCTACGACCGGGCGGCGCTGATCGCCCTGCCAACCGCCATGCGCCGCCAGTATGCGGCGCTGATGAGCCGACTGGTGGAGGAGGGGGGTCAGATCTTGCTGGTGACCCTTGAATATCAGCCGGAGCAGCAGAGCCAGCCGCCCTTCTCGGTGGGCGAGATGGAGGTGCGGGCGCTGTTTGAACGGGACTTTCGGGTTGAGGTGCTGGGGCGGGCTGCCGAGGTGGATCACCCGCGGGTGCTCTCCGGTCAGCTCTCCTATTTCGATGAAGTGGCCTATCGCCTGATCCGCCGCGCTTGAGAGGCGGCAGATGGGCGGCAAAGGGTGATCCGGCAGGGCAAATGAGTCTTCAGGTGGACTCTTCGCTACCTCCTTTGACGTAGATCAACGTGGTTTTCGGGGGGAGTGCCTAAGATGTGGCTGTTTCTCAATCACTGTTGGCATTGTACGGCGAGTTCAAGGGGTTTCCTGCTTGCCTGTCATCAACTCAGTGTCTGATTTTCACGCTCATGTTCACTTTTGGCGGCTTTGTCGCAATTGTTATGGTTTTTCCAGCCGACCCTCGTGGGTCGGCTTTTTATTGGCTGCGATTTGCCGTGGAAGGAAAAACGGGGAGATGCGAGGCCTGATCAGGCCTCGAAGGTGGCGGCATTGAGCCGGAATGCTCGTGGATCGTCGATAAACTGGCCGGTGATCCGCTCCTCGTGCTCGTGCCCCTGCCCGTAGCTGCAGAGGATCAGCCGATCGGAGGTGCGTGAACGCAGCTGGGTGATAAAGCGCACCAGGTCGGCGCGCGTCAGCTTGCCGACCTCCTCGCAGACCCGTTCCCGCTGATCGAACCCCAAGTCCTTGTTGCCGATGCTGACCCACAGCCGCTGGCCGCGGCTGCGCAGATTGGCGTCGCGCTCGCTGAGCTGGGCCTGCAGCCCGGCCTTGCTCTCCTGCCACTGCTGCTCGGTAAATTCGAGCATGGCCAGCGGGAAGAGGTCGATAAACTCCTCCACCGCGTCGAGCAGATGCTGGGGCCCCGCTACCGGCGACTGGATATAGAAGATGAGACCCGGGTGGCGATTGAGCGGCAGGTTGCCTGCCCCCACCACATAACCGAGCTGCTGGCGGGTGCGCAGTTCGTGGAAGAAGGTGGAGGACATGATGTGGTTGGCCAGGGTAAAGCAGGCGAGATCCCGTGCCCGGGTGGTGCGGGACTGGTAGTAGACCAGCAGGGCCGAATCTTCGTGCTCGCAGCCCTGCTCGCGAATAAGGGTGCCCCTGTCCTGAATCGAGATAAGCGGGCGGCGGGTCTCGCCACTGGGCTTGCTGCTGGTGCCATTGATGTCGCTCAGGTGGCGCTCCATCAGCGCCGCCAGCTCCAGCGCCTCGGCCGCAGTCCAGTCGCCGTGCACCAGCGTCTCGATATGCACCTCGGCAAAGAGACTCGCCACGAAGTCAGGCATCTCGGAGAGCTCGACGGTGCGCAGGTGGCGCAGCAGCTGCTCGAACGGCGGGTTGTTGGGCTGCAGCAAACTGGTGAGCTGGTTGAACAGCTGGGAGATGGGGCGCGCCTTGGACTGGTTGTCCCAGTTGCGAATGAGCGCCTCCTTGATCTCGCTAAAGCGGCCCGGGTCGGGGTAACCCAGGGTGCGGTTGCCGAGGATCATGTCGAGCAGCAGCGGCTGCTTGTCGGCAAAGCCGCTCAGGTTGATGGTAAAGCCCCCCTGATGGGCATAGATCTGGTAGCCAAGCCCCGCCAGCTCCGCCGGATAGGTGAGGGCGTTGAGGTGGTCGGCCAAAAGCTCCACCGCAAGGCGCGCCATGGCGATGTGGCGCGGGCTTTTGACCGCGTGTTCGCTATCGATGGAGATATAGAGATTGCCCTTGGGCACGCTAAAGAGGTGCTCGTGGAGGTGCCAGAGGCGAAAGCCGGGGCGATCGATAAGGCAGGCCGGCATCTCGGCGGCGATCTCCGGCGTGCGCGGATCGAGTCGGCTGCTGATAAAGGGGTTGGGCTTGGGCAGCGCCAGTGCCTTGTCCGGTTCGCTCTGCTGCCAGCGGATCTTCTCCGCCTCGGTGATGGTCGCCACGCTGTAGGGGGTCTGATACCAGCGGGCCAGCCGGTCGGTGGTCACCTCCGGCGCCGTGATGGTCATGCGCAGGTTGTGCGGGGTGAGCTTGGCGAGGAAGCGGCGGATCAGCGCCTCGTCATATTCGCGCATCATGTAGTCGCCGTGCAGCAGATCCTCCGGCTGGTAGCTAAAGAGGTTGAGCACCAGCCCCGAGACGGTATCGAGGGGGCGGCCGCGCTCCTGAAAACGGAACGCCGATTCGAGCACGGTACGCTTCTCGTCGTAGCGCCAGGCCTGCAGCCCTGCTCGGTCGATAAGCTTGAGGTAGCCAAACAGGAAGGCCACGATCTCGTCCACATGTTCAAGGCCGAGCGGGGTGAGGCCGAAGTTGACGCCAAAATCCTTGAAGTTGGCGCCACTGATACCGCCGCCTGCCGAGAGCTGGTTGACCCAGCCTTTCGCTTTAAGCAGGGAGAGCAGGCTGCCATCCCCTTCGTAGCCGATAAGGTGGCTCAGGAAGGTGAGGGGCTTTTTGTCATAAAAGGCGTCCACATTGGGTAGCGGGAAGGTGAGCGCCAGTTTGCGGGTCTCTTTCACCGGCTTGATCTGGATGCGGATGCCGAGGTCGTCGAGCCGGTAGAGTGGCATATCGAGAGTCGGCGTTCCCAAATTGCGATTCAAAATGGGAGCGAAATAGCGACAGCACCACTGCAACTGGGTGTCGATGTCGGCAGGCGACATCATCACCAGCGCCATGCGATCCGCGCTGTAGTGGCTCTCGTAGAAGTTGATGAGGTCGGAGCGCAGGTCCCGTCTCGGAAGATCGGCCAGGGTATCGAGGTTGCCCACCGAAAACTTGGCAAAGGGGTGAGCGGGGTTGACCGTCTCCTTGTGTACCTGATAGCTGCGGCGCACATCATCCTGCAGTTTGAGGCGGTATTCGGAGTCGACCGCGTTGCGCTCCTTGTCGACCCACTCCGGATCGAAGGTGGGGCAGATGAAGAACTGGGCGAACCGGTCGAGACCCGCCTCGAAGAAGCCGTTGTCGATCTCGAAAAAGAAGTTGGTGAACTCGGTGCCGGTCCAGGCGTTGTTGCTGCCGCCATGACGGCTCATAAATTGCTGGTACTCACCTGGCTTGGGGTAGGTAGCGGTACCGAGAAAGAGCATGTGTTCGAGAAAGTGAGCCATCCCCTGCCGGTCGGCCGGATCGTCAAAATGGCCGGTATTGACCGCCAGAGAAGCGGCGGATTTATCGGTATCGGGATCGCAAATCAACAAGACCCTGAGCCGGTTGGCCAGCTCCAGATAGTGGTATTGCCGATGGTCATTGGGACTGGCATATGGGCTCATTGGTGGGCGACTCACGTTGGATTTATTTGAATTTAAACATGATTATCGACCCCGCTACCCGGTGAGGCAAACCCTTTTCTGAGAGGTAGCGCAATTGTTTCAACACCCGTGGCAGGGTAAGATCCCCCGGCTATCAAAACAGGCCCGTTGGGCGAGGTTGTAATGAAGATCTATATCATGCGTCATGGCCAGGCTGGCATGAATGCGAAAACTGATGAACAGCGTCCATTGACCGAGCAGGGCATTGAAGAGTCCCTTCTGATGGCCCGCTGGTTGGCGCCTCAGCTGACCGGTCGTATCGATCGGGTGATCCACAGCAACTATCTGCGCGCCCGCCAAACCTGGCAGACCATATGCAAGGAATTACCAGACGCCGTCGTGGTGGAGGAGAGCGGTGACATCACCCCTTATGGTGATCCAGCATTTGTCTCCAGCTACCTGACCGCGCTGGCAGAACGGCATCAGCAGATCATGCTGGTGAGCCATCTGCCGCTGGTGGGATATCTGGTGCAGAGCCTCTGCCCGGCCGCCGGAGCCCCCATGTTCGCCACCTCGGGCATTGCCTGCATCGAGTGGCACAATGGCAAAGGATCCTTGCTCTGGCTCGAAGGGCCGCATACAATAGGCTAAAAGTTAATAAAAAGTTATAGATTGAATTTTTTGGGAAGAGATGGGCGAGTTTTCCGGATTTTTATGATTATTTTACGGAATTAATTCGCAGAAGCTGCTGTCATACGGATACAACTGCAAGAGGTTGCAAACGATGAGAGTGTTCAAGAAGTACCTGCCACTGATGGTGGCAAAACACGTCAAAACCTTCTTTAAAGGTCGGATCTATATCCATGGTCGGGGGCGGTTTGATTTTCAGTCCGGTTTGTTGCTCATGCCGAGCCAGGCGGACATTCCCCACCGTCAGACAGTCACCGAGGTCAATGAGCTGATCTCCAGACTGCACATGGATGCGGCGTGATAATCTTCTGAGCGTGTTTCTGCACGGATATGCCCGCGTTATGCGGGCATATTTGTTTTTGTCGATCCGGTTTTCTCTCTCGTGCCTCCCTTGATGACGGCTTTGTTTCTCACCCGTTGCCCCCTATACTGCCTCGCTCAATTTTTGTTCGGGATGCCGGAGCCGTTGATGCCCCTTGCCTTTCTGTTCCCTCTCTCCTGCATTGCCATCTGGGCTGGCAATGGCGTCGTCAGCAAACTGGCGGTTGGTGTCTTGTCACCCGCCGCGTTCGCCTGGTCCCGCTGGGTGGTGGCTGCGCTGGTTCTGACCCCTTTTCTGGCTCGCCGGGTATGGCGCGAGCGGGCCCGCCTGCGTGCCGGTATCTGGCAGATCGCCGCGCTGGCGCTGCTTGGCATGGTGCTCAACCAGACCTTCGGCTACTACGCGGCGCAAACCATGGGCGCCACCGAGATGGGGCTGATGATGGGGTTGACGCCGCTGCTCACCGTGTTGTTCAGCATCTGGTTGCTGCGCGAGCGCCCCACCTGGGGCGCCATCCTGGGGGCACTGCTCTCCATCATGGGGCTGGCCATTTTGCTGGGGCAGGGGGATCCGACCCGGCTCTTTACCCACGGCATCCAGATTGGCTCGGTCTACATGCTGCTCTCGGCCGGCACCTATGCGCTCTACAGCGTACTGCTCAAGAAGTGGGATCTGGGGCTCGACAACTGGTCTCTGCTCTACAGTCAGGTGCTCTGCAGCGTGGTGCTGCTGACCCCCTTCTATCTGCTGATGGATGGTCAACTGCCCGAGGCGCGCGCGCTCTGGCTCATCTTCTATGCGGGGATCCCCGCGTCGGCGCTCTGCCCCTGGCTCTGGATGCAGGGGATCACCCTGATCGGTGCCAACCGTACCGCCATCTTCATGAACCTGTTGCCGGTGATGACGGCTGGGCTCGCCATCTCACTGCTCGGGGAGCGGTTGACCGCCTACCATCTCATCGGCGGTGGCCTGACCCTGCTCGGGGTGCTGCTGGCCCAGCTGCTGGTGCAGCCGGTGGTATTGAGACGCCGTGCCCGACAGGAGATGGCCGTCTGTCAGGATGAGTGAGTGCGCCTATCGCCAGAGTGAAAATGAAAGCGCCTGCAGTAATGCAGGCGCTTTTTTGATGGCGGCTCTTTATGGTCAGAGCACTACTGATCAGCGCTACGGGGCAACCAGATAGAGATCGCGGCTGTAGACGATATCTTGCGGGTTCTGATAGGGGTAACCCTTGACGAAAGGCTTGAGCAGGCGCGACTTGACGTAGAAGTAGACGGGGGCAATAGGGGCCTCGGCATCGATCAGCGCTTCTGCCTGCTGATAGAGCCCGTTGCGTTCGTCAGCATTCTGCGCATCGTGAGCCTTGGCCAGCAGGGCGTCGTACTCCTTGTTGAACCAGCGACCGCTGTTGGCGCTGCTGCTGGAGGTCAGGATGTCGAGGAAGGTAGAGGCATCGTTGTAGTCGCCATTCCACGAGTAGCGGCTCACCCCGAAATCCCCCTCGTTGAGGGTGGAGACCATGGTCTTCCACTCCATGTTGTTGAGGGTGGCTGTGACCCCCAGATTGTGTTTCCACATGGATGATATGGCCAGCGCGATCTTCCTGTGGCTCTCGTTGGTGTTGTAGAGAATGTCCACGGTGAGTGGCTTGTCCGGGCCATAACCTGCTTCGGTCAGCAGGGCTTTGGCCTGCTTGATCCGCTCCTCTTTGCTCTGCAGCTGGCTGGCCGGTTTTTTCAGATCAAAGCCATCCACGCTCGGTGGGGTCAGGCTGAAGGCGGGCAGTTGTCCCTGACCCAGGATCTTGTCGGTGATGGTCTCCCGATCGATGGCGAGCGACAGTGCCTTGCGCACCTTCGGATTGTCGAACGGTTTGCGCTGTATGTTGAAGACGTAGTAGTAGGTGGCCAGCATGGGGGCGCTGACCAGCTCCTCCGGACTCTGGCTCTTGATGTGCTGGTACTGCTCCAGCGGATAGGTGGTGTAGTGCAACTCGCCGGTGCGGTAGCGGTTGTAGGCGGAGGTCTCCGACACCACCTCCAGATAGATCACCTTGTTCAGCACTGTGTGCCGGTTGTCCCAGTAGTGCGGGTTGCGCTCGGCAGTCAGCCGCTCGTTGGGGGTCCACTCCTTGAGCACAAAGGCGCCGTTGGAGACGATATTGCCGGGCTTGACCCACTCCTTGCCATATTTCTCGATGGTGGCTTTGGGGGCGGGGAAGGTGGTGTAGTGCGCCAGCGTTTTCAGGAAGAAGGGAACCGGGTTTTTCAGGGTCACTTGGAGGGTATGTTCATCCAGCGCCTTGACCCCCAATGCATCGGGGCTCTTCTTGCCCTGAATTACTTCACTGGCATTGGCGATACCCATCAATTCGATAAACCAGGCGTAGTTGGAGGCGGTCTTGGGATTGGCCGCCCGCTGCCAGCCGTAGACATAGTCGGCGGCGGTAACCGGCTCGCCGTTCGACCACTTGGCCTCCGGCCTCAGCTTGAAGGTGTAGACGGTGCCGGTGCTGTCGAGCTCGTAGCTGAGCGCGCCAGCAGGCTGGGTCTTGCCGCTGGCATCGAGCACATAGAGACCTTCGAACAGATCGTTGACGACGGCGCTGCCGGCACTCTCTTCCACCAGTTGCGGATCTATGGTGGTGGGTTCGGTGCCGATATTGGTGACAAAGGTTTGTTGCTCCGGGGGGAGCAGCTTGGTGCCGGCCGGCACTTCGGCAGCCCAGACGGGCAGGGAGAGCAATCCGGCTACCGTGCCGGCAATGATAGTCTTGTTCATTGATAATCCTTATGTTTTTGCTTCCAACGGAAAACGAGTGTGCGTGATTGGCGTTTGGAACTCAATAGGGGAGAGGCCACCACGTATCTGGTGGGCGAAACGACAGGCCAAAGAGGGGGAAATGTCAGTAAGGTCGCTGTTTGGCGCCGTTTTTTGGCGCAAAATAAGAGGCTTAAAGTTACCGTATGGCCCCCTTTTTATGACCGAAACGAGTACAAATCGGGTTCAGATTGCCGTTTTATTAGCCCGCTTAATTCGCTGCAAAAACAAAAAGCAGACGTTACATTAAGTTACAAAACAACACGACCGAGGATCGGCTCTTTTTTTGTCGATGCTTGCAAACGTTTTCAACGCCAACGGAAACGATCTTAAAGGACCAAAAATGCGAAACATGATCACCATGGGCGAGTTCATCGTCAAAAAGCAGGCTGATTACCCTACCGCGACCGGCGAACTGACCTCGCTGCTGAGCTCAATCCGCCTTGCCGCCAAGGTGGTGAACCGGGAGATCAACAAGGCCGGGCTGGCCGATATCATCGGCTCCATGGGGGCTGAAAACGTGCAGGGCGAGGTGCAGCAGAAGCTGGACGTCTACGCCAACGAGCGCTTCAAGGCGGCGCTGGAGGCGCGCGGTGAGGTGTGCGGCATGGCCTCCGAGGAGGAGGAGGACTTCGTCGCTTTTGACTCGCCGCTTTCCAAAAATTCCAAATACGTGGTGCTGATAGATCCCCTCGACGGCTCTTCCAATATCGACGTCAACGTTTCGGTCGGAACCATCTTCTCCATCTATCGCCGGGTCAGTCCGCAGGGCTCCCCCGTCACCCTCGAGGATTTCCTGCAGCCGGGCAACCGTCAGGTTGCGGCCGGTTACGTGGTTTACGGCTCTTCCACCATGCTGGTCTACACCACCGGCTTTGGCGTCAACGGCTTTACCTATGACCCTTCCATCGGCTGCTTCTGCCTTTCCCACGAAAACATCCGCATTCCGGAGGAGGGCAAGATCTACTCAATCAACGAGGGCAACTACATCAAGTTCCCGGACGGGGTGAAGAAGTACCTCAAATATTGCCAGGAGCGGGATGAAGCGACCCACAGACCCTACACCTCCCGCTATATCGGCTCCCTGGTCTCCGATTTCCATCGCAACCTGCTCAAGGGTGGCATTTACATCTATCCGTCCGGCACCAACTCGCCGAACGGCAAGCTGCGCCTGCTCTATGAGTGCAACCCGATGGCGTTTCTGGTGGAGCAGGCAGGCGGCAAAGCCTCTGACGGCTTCAACCGCATCATGGATATCCAGCCCACCGCGCTGCACCAGCGTACCCCCTACTTCGTCGGTTCAACCAAGATGGTGGAGCGGGCAGAGGCCTTTATGCGCGAATTCTCTTCCCACGAGGACCCGGCCAGTCAGGGGTAATTCTCTGATTTATCGCGAGTGAATAAAAAACGGGAGCCGCACAGGCTCCCGTTTCGTTTTGGCGTTCGCAGCCGTTACTGGCTGTGACTGGCCAGATCCGCCAGCAAGCCATCCACCAGCTTGAGGCGCATGGCTCTGTCCTGAGTCGGCACCTGGAAGCGCAGCCGGGTCGGCCCGTCCATCTTGTAGATGCGCGGCTGCTCGGAGAGCAGCTTGACCAGATAGGTCGGGTTGACCTTGGTCTCCTGGGTGAAGTCGAGATAGCCACCGCGCTCGCTCATCTCCACCCGGCGAATGCCAAGGGCGGTAGCGCGCTGACGGAAGGCCGCCAACTCCAGCAGGGTTTTGGTCGCCTCCGGCAACAGGCCGAAGCGATCGATCAGCTCCACTTTGAGTTCGCGCAGCTCCTGTTCGTCCGCCGCGCTTGCGATCCGCTTGTACATGGAGAGGCGCATGTTGACGTCCGGGATGTAGTCGTCCGGCAAGAGCGCTGGCAGGCGTAGCTCCACCTCGGTGTGCTGGCTCATCAGTTGCTCGAGAGATGGCTCCTTGCCCGATTTCAGCGCCTCGACCGCCTGCTCCAGCATCTCCATGTAGAGGGTGAAACCCACCGATTCGATCTGACCGCTCTGATCGTCGCCGAGCAGCTCGCCTGCGCCACGGATCTCCAGATCGTGGGTGGCCAGCGCAAAGCCGGCGCCGAGATCTTCGAGGGAGGCGATCGCCTCCAGCCGCTTGGCCGCATCCTTGGTCATCAGCTTGGGATGGGGGGTGAGCAGGTAGGCATAGGCCTGATGGTGGGAGCGGCCAACCCGGCCCCGCAGCTGGTGCAGCTGGGCCAGACCGAGATGATCAGCCCGATCCATGATGATGGTGTTGGCGCTCGGTACATCGATACCGGTCTCGATGATGGTGGTGCAGACCAGCAGGTTGAAGCGCTGGTGGTAGAAGTCCGACATCACTCGCTCAAGCTCACGCTCGCGCATCTGGCCGTGGGCGATGCCGATGCGCGCCTCCGGTACCAGTTCGGCAAGGTCTGCCGCGCACTTCTCGATACTCTCCACGTCGTTGTGCAGGTAGTAGACCTGCCCGCCGCGCTTCAATTCCCGCAGCACCGCCTCGCGCACCACCGCCGGTTCGTGCTGGCGGACAAAGGTCTTGATGGCGAGCCGCTTGGCGGGCGGGGTGGCGATGATGGAGAGATCCCGCATGCCCGACATCGCCATGTTGAGGGTACGCGGAATGGGGGTGGCGGTGAGGGTGAGGATGTCCACATCGGCCCGCAGCGCCTTGATCTTCTCCTTCTGGCGCACCCCGAATCTGTGCTCCTCATCGACGATGAGCAGCCCCAGATCCTTGAAGGTGAGCTCGGAGCCGAGCAGCTTGTGGGTACCGATGATGATATCCACCTTGCCCTCGGCCAGCTCCTGCATGACGCTGTTTTGCTCCTTGGCGGAGCGGAAGCGGCTCAGCACCTCGACCCGTACCGGCCAGTTGGCGAAGCGGTCGCGGAAGTTGTCGTAGTGCTGCTGGGCGAGCAGGGTGGTGGGCACCAGCACGGCAACCTGTTTGCCGCCATGAACGGCCACAAACGCCGCCCGCATCGCCACTTCGGTCTTGCCGAAGCCCACGTCGCCGCACACCAGTCGGTCCATGCTCTTGGCCTGACACATGTCCCCCAGCACCGCATTGATGGCGTTGAGCTGATCCTCGGTCTCCTCGAACGGGAAGCCGGCGGCAAACTGGCGATAGGCTTCGCGGTCGTGTTTGAAGGCAAAGCCGGCGCGAGCGGCGCGGTGGGCGTAGACATCGAGCAGCTCGGCCGCCACGTCGCGTACTTTTTCCGCCGCCTTGCGCCGCGCCTTGCTCCAGGCCTCGCCGCCGAGCTTGTGGCTGGGCGGGTTGTCAGAGCCGGTGTAGCGGCTGATAAGGTGCAAACTGGTAACCGGCACGAACAGCTTGTCGCCGCCAGCATATTCGAGAGTCAAAAACTCGGTGGGCAGGCCACCGGCGTCGATGGTTTCGAGCCCCAGATAGCGGCCGACTCCGTGATCGAGGTGCACCACCGGCTGGCCCTGGGTCAGCTCGCCGAGGTTTCTGATCACCGCATCGGAGCTTAAGTTTTTGCTCTTCTCCCGTGCCCGCTTGCTGCGTACCTTGCCACCCAGCAGCTCGGTCTCGGTGATCAGGGCCAGTGGCTGATTACTGGCATCAGCTCCGGCCTCTTGCCACAGGAAACCGCGCTCAAGAGGGGCAACCAGCAGGCCGTGGCGATCCTGGCTCGCCATAAAGGCGTCGAGGGAGGGGAACTCCTTGGGTTGCAGGGCGATGCGCGCCAGCAGCTCGCCCAGCACTTCACGCCGACCCTCGGACTCCACCGCAAACAGGGTGCGCCCGGCAAAGCCTTGCAGGAACTGGTTGAGCGCCAGCAGCGGCTGCTCCTTGCTGTGGTCGAGTTGCAGGTCCGGCAGCGTGCTGGCCGGCATATCGTGTTGCCCCGCATCTCCCGCAGTCGGCCCCTCCTGCAACCTGACGGCGCCGTAGTGGCCAAGGGCGGCAAACAGCTGCTCCACCGGCAGGTAGAGCTGGGCCGGGGGGAGCAGGGGACGGGTGTTGTCCCAGCGCCTGTCCTCGTAGCGTTGCTCGATGTCGTTCCAGAAGCGCTGGGCGGCGGGGTAGATATCCCCCACGGTGAGCAGCAGGGTCTCTGCCGGCAGGTAGTCAAACAGGCAGGCCGTCTGGTCGAAGAAGAGCGGCAGATAATACTCGATGCCGGCAGGCCAGTGCCCCTTGCTCACCTCCTGATAGACGGAGCCCTCGGCGCGGGAGATCTCGAACTGCTCGCGATAGTGGCCGCGAAACAGCTCGATGGCCCCCTCATCGGTCGGAAACTCCCGGGCTGGCAGCAGGCTGACGCTCTTGACCGGTTCGCTGGAGCGCTGGGTTTCCGGATCGAACGGGCGGATGGAGTCCACTTCATCGTCGAAGAAGTCGATGCGATAGGGGCTGCTGCTGCCCATGGGGAAGAGATCGAGCAGGGAGCCGCGGGCGGCAAACTCGCCGTGCTCCAGCACCTGATCCACCGCCACGTAACCCGCTTCGGCGAGGCGCCCGCGCAGCTGTTGCAGGTTGAGGCGCTGGCCGCTTTTCACCATCAGGCTGTATTTGTCGAGATAGGCGCGCGGCGCACAACGCAGCATCAGGGTCGAGACGGGGACGATCAGTACGCCACTGCTCATCTGCGGCAGCTTGTAGAGGGTCTCGAGCCGCTGGGAGATGATGTCCTGATGGGGGGAGAAGGTGTCGTAGGGCAGGGTTTCCCAATCCGGAAACAGCAGTACCGGGCAGCCCTTGTCGGCCAGCAGGTATTGCAGTTCCTGCTCAAGGCGCAAGGCACTCGGAGTATCTGCGGTGAGCAGCAGCACGGGCCCCTTGTTTTGTGTAATGAGGCGAGCGGCGATGAGCGAGAGGCTGCTGCCGACCAGTTGGCCGAGCGTGATCTTTTGGCCCGCTTTGGCGGGCAAGGCGGGGAGTGTCATTGGCATCGTTCGATTCTTTTAACGTTGTTGGCGCTCTTGGGCACGCAGTTTGAGCTGTTTGGATTGCACATGGAGGCTGGCACGTACCAGCAGTTCACGGTCATCTTCACGGATCCGTACATAGTCGAGCACCACATGGGTGCCATGCTCGCCCGGGGTGACCTCCCTGACCTGGCCATAGCAGTAGATGGCGGCGGCCTCTTCGCGCAGGAAGATCTTGAGGCGCACTATCTGGTGTGGATGCGGCGCATCCCCGTGGCCATGATAGGGGTGCAGGTAGGTGAGCTCGCCAGCGCCAAAGCGCAGGGTGTGGAAGCGCTGCTCGGGGTGATCCTGCATGGAGAGCACATAGCCCATGATCATGTCGATCTTGCGCGACTGCTGATTGACGATCTCGACCAGATCGTGCATCGATTCGTTCTGATTCCGCAGCAGCCGGCTGGTCACCATGTCGATGGAGGTGATGGCCGAGGAGATGCGAAAAGGCTCCGGCAGCTCAGCGTCCAGCTCCGTGAGCGAAGGGAGATGGAAGTCTGCCGGCATGGGGATCACATTGACCGGCATGGCATGAGTAACGCTGAAGAACTGTTCCTGCATGGAGGCTATCCCTTGTTGTCATGGACGGTTTCCCTTTATTATCCGGTATCTTATTTTGTTGGCAACGTAGATATCCTTGAAGACCGGACTTTTTCAGCCCCTTTCGCTGGCCATCGGCCTGCGTTATGCCGGCTCGAAGCGCAGCAACCGCTTCGTCTCATTTATCTCCCTGTTCTCCACCTTCGGCATTGCTATCGGGGTTGCGGCCCTGATGGTGGTCATTTCGGTGATGAACGGTTTCGAAGGCCAGCTCAAGGGGCGCATCCTCGGGGTGATCCCCCATGTGGTGGTCACCAACGATGCTGGCCGCATTGATGCCGCGCCGCAAGGGCTGCCGGACCTGGCCAGGCTGCCTCATGTGGTGGCCACGGCCCCCATGCTCGACAGCGAAGGGATGCTGCAAAGCCCCGGCCAGCTCACCGGCGTCAGCGTGCAGGGGATCGATCCCGCCCTCTGGCCCAAGGATGACATCCTGCACTCCCAGATGCTGGGGGGGCGCCTCGATACCTTGCAGGCCGGTCACTACCGCATCGTGCTGGGGCAGGGGGTGGCGCGCCGCCTCAATGTCACCATCGGCGATCAGGTTCGTCTGATCTTGACTGAAGGCTCCCGCTTTACCCCCTTTGGCCGGGTGCCGGCCCAGCGCCTCTTTACGGTCTCCGGTATCTTCGGGGTCGGTGCCGATGTGGACAACCAGATTGCGTTCATTGCGCTGGGGGATGCCCAGCGTCTGCTGCGTCTGCCGACAGAAACCGTCGGTGGCATTCGCCTCTGGCTCGATGACCCGTTTGCCGCTGATCAGGTGATCAAAACCCCGCTGCCCGACGGCCTGCTGTGGCAGGATTGGCGCCGTGAGCGGGGTGAGCTGTTCCAGGCTGTCGCCATGGAGAAACGGATGATGGGGCTGATGCTGGTGCTGATCATCGCCGTTGCGACCTTCAATATCCTCTCAGCGCTGGTGATGGTGGTGACTGACAAGGAGGGTGAAGTGGCCATCCTGCGCACCATGGGCATGAGCGAGTCGGGGATTGTCAAAATCTTCATGGTGCTTGGAGCCTCCAGCGGGGTGATTGGCTCCCTGTTTGGTGCGCTGGCGGGGCTTGGCCTGACCCTGGGTCTCAACCCGCTGCTCAATGCGGTGGGGCTCAACCTCTATATGGCTGCGGGCGGAAGCGGCTTGCCGGTTATCGTCGAACCAGCCCAGGTCGTCACCATTTTGCTGGGCGCCGTGCTGCTCAGCTTCAGCGCCACCCTTTATCCAGCAGCCCGCGCGGCGCGCGTGAAGCCGGCGGAGGCGCTGCGTTATGAATAATTCATCTTCTGTTGTTACCTCTGGTGCAATTACTGGAGCAAGTGGAGCCCCCTTTATGAATGAAGCCGTATCCCGTGAGCCTCTGCTGCGTTGCCAGGCCCTCAACCATGTCTACAAAGAGGGCGAGCTGGAGACCCAGGTACTCAAGGGGATCGATTTGAGCGTCGCACCGGGCGAGATGCTGGCGGTAGTGGGGAGCTCTGGCTCCGGCAAGACCACCCTGCTGCACCTGATGGGGGCACTCGATAACCCCTCCAGCGGCGCCGTGCTGTTCAAGGGGGAGGATATTCACCACTGGGATAGCCGTACCCAGGCCCGTTTTCGCAATCAGGAGCTGGGTTTCGTCTATCAGTTCCACCACCTGCTCTCCGAGTTCAGTGCGCTGGAAAATGCGGCCATGCCGCTGCTGATCGCCGGTGAATCGGTAGCGGTCGCTACCGAGAAGGCGACCCGGATGCTGGGGCGGGTAGGGCTCTCCCACCGTCTCAACCACAGACCGTCCGAGCTCTCCGGTGGTGAGCGCCAGCGGGTGGCGATTGCCCGTGCGCTGGTCAACGAACCGAGCCTGGTGCTGGCGGACGAGCCGACCGGTAATCTGGATCACGCCAGCGCTACCGCCGTCTACGAGCTGCTGTGCGAGCTCAACCGTGAGCTGGGCACTGCGTTTGTGGTGGTCACCCATGATCTGAGTCTGGCGGCCAAGCTCCATCGTCGGGTCACGCTGGTGAGCGGCGTGATGGCGGAGGTTGCCTGATGTTCAAACCGCTGCCCCTCTTTCTGGGCCTGCGCTATAGCCGCTCCCGTCGTCGCAACGGGTTTATCGCCTTTATCTCCGCCTCTTCCCTGATCGGTATCGCCCTCGGGGTGATGGCGCTGATTTTGGGCCTCTCCGCCATGAACGGCTTCGAGCGTGAACTGAAAGACCGGGTGCTCTCCGTGGTGCCGCAAGGGGAGCTGGATGCTGTCGAGCGGCCGCTGCCGGATTGGCCCCGTCTGCGCGACTACCTGCTGGCGCAGCCCGGGGTGGAAGCTGCCGCCCCCGTCATTCGTCTCAACGGCTTGCTGGAGCACGGCTCCGCCCTCAAGGGGGTTCAGCTGCGTGCCGTGCTGCCCGATCTGGAAGCCAATCTCTCCGATGCCGGCAAATACATGACGGGCCGTGGCCTGCGTGAGCTGCAGCCCGGCGAGCGGGGGGTGATCCTCGGCAAGACCATCGCCGACAAGCTGGGGGTGAAGGTTGGCGACACCCTTGCTCTGTTGTTGCCGCAAGGGGGCGATCAGACGGGGATCAAGAATCCCCGCCGGGAAACCCTGACTGTGGTCGGGTTGCTGGAGATCGGCGGCCAGCTCGATGGCCTGCTCGGTTTCATGCACCTGACCGATGCGCAAGCGATCACCGGTATGGGCAGCGATGTGGAGGGCTTCAGCCTGCGGGTGAGCGATGTGCTCAAGGCGCAGCCCATCACGGTCGCGGCGGCCCAGCGCTTCCCTCATCACGTCTATATCCGCAGCTGGATGAACAGCCAGGGTTACCTCTATCAGGACATCCAGATGGTGCGTACCGTCATGTATGTGGTGATGCTGATGGTGGTGGCCGTGGCCTGCTTCAATATCGTCTCCACCCTGGTGATGGCGGTGAACGAGAAACGCAGCGAGATCGCCATCCTCAAGACCATGGGGGCGAGTCCTGGCCAGATCCGGCTTACTTTCGTCATTCAGGGGATGGTCAACGGTGTAGCCGGTGCCCTGCTCGGTGCGCTGCTGGGGGGCCTGCTCTCCAGCAAGCTGACCCAGATCCTGGGTGTTATCGAGAAGCTCATTGGCCACCGCTTTCTCAATCCGGATATCTACTTTATCGACTTCTTGCCGACCGAGTTGCATATGCAGGATCTGCTTATCGTGACGGGGGCGGCCATCCTGATGAGTCTGGTTGCGACCCTCTATCCCGCCTGGCGGGCGAGCGGTCTGGTGCCGTCTCGCGAGCTGGGTCACTGATGCACAGCATCTGATCCGCTAATCAAAACGAAGAGCCCGCCGGTGTTAAACCGGCGGGCTCTCCTGTTTTATGTCTGTGTGTCAATGTAGTGAGCGGACTTAGTGGGCGTTCAACTCATCGAGCGGCAGGGAAAAGCTCGCAACGAAGGTGTCGATAAAGTAGCGCATCTCCTCGCTCATCCGCGCTGCCAACATCGCCTCGAGGCGTTTGCGAGCCGGTTCAAACTCCCGGTTGCCAGCGTTGATCTCCTCCAGACACTTGGTATAAGCGCAGAGGGTGTCGGCGTCTTTCACCAGCCTTGCCAGCTCCTCATCCTGCATCGCCGAATCGAGCAGTGGGCGAAAGTCCTCCACCAGTTCCGCTGGCAGCATGCCAAGCAGACGCTGCTCGGCGGCCAGCTCAATCTTCTTGTATTCGCGGGCAATCTCGGGATTGAAGTACTTGACCGGGGTGGGCAGATCGCCGGTCAGCACCTCGCTGCTGTCGTGGTAGAGCGCCATCACTGCTGCGCGGTCGGCATTCACAGTGCCGCCAAAGAGCCGGTTTTTGATGATGGCCAGAGCATGGGCCACCATGGCGACCTGCAGGCTGTGCTCGGCGATGTTCTCCGGTTGGATGTTGCGCATCAGTGGCCAGCGGTAGATGAGCTTCATGCGGGCGAGATTGGCAAAAAAGTGGCTGGGGAGCATGGAGTGCCTCGAATGGATGCAATGAAAAAGGGCAGACCCTAGTCTGCCCTTTTTTTGCAATACAGGCACCGCCTGCCATCCGATTTTTAACCCGCTCAGCGGATATAGCGGCCTGATTCGGCTTCCTGATTGGTCACGATCATCTGGCCGATGGGGGCCAGACTGATGATGGCCAGCTTGAGGTGCTGGATACCAAATGGAATGCCGACGATGGTGATGAAGCAGGCCAGCGCCGAGGCAATGTGGCCGATGGCCAGCCAGATCCCGATCAGCACGAACCAGATGATGTTGCCAATCAGCCCGAGTGTGCCGGTGCCGATATCACCTTGACCCGTCATCGCCTTGCGACTGACCGCCTGCTTGCCGAAAGGGAAGAAGGTGAAGGTGCCAATGACGAAGCAGGCGCGCCCCCAGGGGATGCCGACCAGCGAGATAAAGCAGAGCAGACCGGCCAGCCACCAGGCCAGGCCCATAAAGACACCTCCCAGTACAAACCAGAGCAGATTGAACAAGAAGCGGAAAAAGGCCATGTGGGATACTCCAGACTTATCAAGTTGGTTGCCACCATAACGAGGGAGGGCAGGGGACGCAACGATTGATTGGCCCGGATGCATCGGGCCGGTCAACCTGGGTCGTGATACCACCTATGGGCAGCGGGTATTCAGTTGCCGGATATTGACCAATAGATCGGCGTTTCAGGCAAATTTGCGCAGAAAAAGGTGAGCAAGCGCAAAAATATCGCGCAATGCCAGTTGAAGTTCGGGCTGCAACTCCCCATATAAAGAGCACTTTTGCACGAATTGTGCCTCTGCGGCGCCCAATGTGGGGGTTGTGTGGCTCGACTCGACCAGAGTGCGCCGCTATAATGCCGCGTCATATTTTCTCATCACAAAGACATATTGTTGTCTTTATAAACAGGAAGACTCCGGCTTTGCCCGGAGGCAATAAAGGGTCAGCACACAGTGCTGAGTTGAACGAGGTAGAAGAATGCAAGTTTCTGTAGAGACAACCCAGGGTCTGGAACGCCGTCTTACCATCACTGTACCGGCTGCTACCGTAGACGCCGCTGTGCGCAAAGAATTGAACGGCCTGGCCAAAACCCGTCGCATCGACGGTTTCCGTCCTGGCAAGGCTCCGGTTGCCATCATCAAGAAGATGTTTGGTGCCATGGCTCACGCCCGTGTTGCCGATGAAATGATGCAGAACAACTTCATCAAAGCCATCATCGAAAACAAACTGAGCCCGGCTGGCGCGCCGACCATGGATCCGAAAGAGATCAAAGAAGGCGAAGATTTCGAATTCACCGCCACTTTCGAAGTGTACCCGGAGTTCGAAGTTGCCGGTCTGGAGAGCATCAAGGTTGAGAAGCCGGTTGCTACCGTGAAGGACGAAGATCTGGCCAACATGATCGACACCCTGCGCAAGCAGCACGCTACCTGGGCTGAAGCTGACGTAGCTGCTGCCAACGGCATGCGTGTGACCATGGACTTCGTCGGTTCCATCGACGGTGAAGAGTTCGAAGGTGGCAAGGCTGAAGGCTTCAACCTGGTACTGGGTGCCGGCCGCATGATCCCTGGCTTCGAAGATGCCATCCTGGGCAAGAAAGCTGGCGACGAGTTCACCATCGAAGTGACCTTCCCGGCTGACTACCACGCTGAAAACCTGAAAGGCAAAGCGGCCAAGTTCGCTTCCAAGCTGAACAAGGTTGAAGAGCAGATCCTGCCCGAGCTGACCGAAGAGTTCGTCAAGCGTTTCGGCATCGAGAGCGGTTCCGTTGAAGAGCTGAAAGCCGAAGTGCGCAAGAACATGGAGCGCGAACTGGCTCAAGCCCTGAAAAACAGCGTGAAAGAGCAGGTTCTGAACGGTCTGGTTGAAGCCAACCAAATCGATCTGCCGAAAGCTGCCGTTGCGCAAGAGATCGACGCTCTGCGCCAGCAGGCTCTGCAGCGCTTCGGTGGTTTCCAGGGCGGCAACGCTCCGGAGCTGCCGGCTGAGCTGTTCCAGGCTCAGGCCGAGCGTCGTGTACGCGTAGGTCTGCTGCTGGGTGACGTGATCCGCACCAACGAAATCAAGGCTGACGATGCTCGCGTGACCAGCATCATCGAATCCATGGCCACTGCGTACGAAGATCCGAAAGAAGTGATCGAGTACTACCAGAAGAACGAACAGATGCTGAACGGCGTTCGTAACCTGGCCATCGAAGATCAAGCTATCGACCTGATCCTCTCCAAAGCGCAAGTGACCGAAAAAGAAGTTGCCTTTGACGAAGTGATCAACAAGTCTGGCGCCGCTGCCTAAGAACATTTGACTTAAGGTCAAGACTGTTAAGTATAATGGCTCGTGTGATCTCCACTCGGGCCATTTTATTTTAGGGACAATGCCTTATGTACAAGAACTATAACGATGTGACCGATTCTCCCAGCAATGCGCTGGTCCCCATCGTGGTCGAACAGACTGCCAAGGGTGAGCGTTCCTACGATATTTACTCCCGTCTGCTGAAAGAGCGGGTGATCTTCCTGACCGGTCAGGTTGAAGATCACATGGCCAATCTGGTGGTTGCCCAGTTGCTGTTCCTCGAGTCCGAGAACCCGGACAAGGACATCTACATCTACATCAACTCTCCGGGCGGCTCCGTGACTGCCGGCATGTCCATCTATGACACCATGCAGTTCATCAAGCCGGACGTGAGCACCGTCTGCATGGGGCAGGCCTGTTCCATGGGCGCCTTCCTGCTGGCTGGCGGTGCCAAGGGCAAGCGTTTCTGCCTGCCCAATGCCCGCGTGATGATCCACCAGCCGCTGGGCGGTTTCCAGGGCCAGGCATCTGATATCCAGATCCACGCCCAGGAGATCCTGAAGATCAAAAATACCCTGAACGAGCGTTTGGCTTTCCATACCGGTCAGGATATGGCTACCATCGAACGTGACACCGACCGCGACAACTTCATGTCTGCCGAGCAGGCAGTCGCTTACGGTCTGGTCGACGGTGTCTTGACTCAGCGCGGCTGAGCAGGGTGTCCCGGTCTGTTGTAAACTCAACAGGCCGACCCATCCTCTATTGATAAAACGAGGTTGCTGAATGACAGAAAAACGCAAGGGTGAGGGTGATAAGCTGCTCTACTGCTCTTTTTGCGGCAAAAGCCAGCATGAAGTGCGTAAGCTGATCGCTGGCCCTTCCGTCTACATATGTGATGAGTGTGTCGAGCTGTGCAACGACATCATCCGCGAGGAGATCCGCGAGATCTCTCCCAAGCGCGATGGTAATGAGCTGCCGACCCCTCATCAGATCCGCGCTCATCTTGATGACTATGTGATCGGGCAGGAGTACGCCAAGAAGGTGTTGGCCGTTGCCGTCTACAACCACTACAAGCGCCTGCGCAACAGCGGCGAAAACAGTGGTGTGGAGCTGGGCAAGTCCAACATTCTGCTGATTGGCCCGACCGGTAGCGGCAAGACCCTGCTGGCCGAGACCCTGGCTCGCCTGCTGGATGTGCCGTTTACCATGGCCGATGCGACCACCCTGACCGAAGCCGGTTATGTGGGCGAGGACGTGGAAAACATCATCCAGAAGCTGCTGCAAAAGTGCGACTACGACGTGGAGAAGGCCCAGCGTGGCATCGTCTACATCGACGAGATCGACAAGATCTCCCGCAAGTCGGACAACCCCTCCATTACCCGCGATGTCTCCGGGGAAGGGGTACAGCAGGCCCTGCTCAAGCTGATTGAAGGGACCATCGCTTCCGTGCCGCCGCAAGGTGGTCGCAAGCATCCGCAGCAAGAGTTCTTGCAGGTTGATACCTCCAAGATCCTCTTCATCTGTGGTGGTGCCTTTGCCGGTCTGGACAAGGTGATCGAGCAGCGTTCCGTCAAGGGAACCGGTATCGGTTTTGGCGCCGAGGTGAAGTCCAAGGATGCCAAGGCCTCCTTGAGCGAAACCTTCGCCAAGGTGGAGCCGGAAGATCTGATCAAGTACGGTCTGATCCCCGAGTTCATCGGCCGTCTGCCGGTGGTGGCTACCCTGACCGAACTGGACGAGGCTGCGCTCATCCAGATCCTGCAAGAGCCGAAAAACGCGCTGACCAAGCAGTATGCCGCGCTGTTCGATCTGGAAGGGGTTGAGCTGGAGTTCCGTGAAGATGCGCTGCACGCCATTGCCCGCAAGGCGATGGAGCGTAAAACCGGTGCTCGTGGTCTGCGTTCCATCGTGGAAGCCGTGCTGCTCGATACCATGTATGACCTGCCTTCCTTGGAAGGGGTCAGCAAGGTGGTGATCGACGAGACCGTGATCAAAGGGGACTCCGCGCCCTTGATGATCTACGAAAATCCCGAGACTCAAGCTGCCGCATCAGAGTAACAGTCTGATTTTTAATCAAATGGAAGGGGCTTTTTGCCCCTTTCATGCTTTTTGCGGTTTAGACGATTGAATCTCGTTGGAGCGCCCCCATATACTCAGCCAAGCGCTTTGCCAACGGTATAACAAGCCGAGAGGACATATATGAACCTAGAGCGTTCAGAACGCATCGAGATTCCCGTCCTGCCTCTTCGTGACGTGGTGGTTTATCCCCACATGGTCATTCCACTCTTTGTGGGGCGGGAAAAATCCATTCGCTGTCTGGAAGCGGCCATGGAGCAGGACAAGAAAGTTCTGCTGGTGGCCCAGAAGGATGCGTCAACCGATGAGCCGACCGTGGAGGAGATCTTCACCGTCGGGACAGTGGCCAATATTCTGCAGATGCTCAAACTGCCGGATGGCACCGTCAAGGTGCTGGTAGAGGGTGGGCAGCGTGCTCGCCTGGAGCGGATGATCGACGACAAGGACTTCTTTGTCTGCGAGGCCCAGTACATCTCCTCCAAGGCCATTGACGACAAGGATCAGGAAGTTCTGGTTCGCTCCGCCATCGGCCAGTTTGAAGGTTACATCAAGCTCAACAAGAAGATCCCGCCCGAGGTACTCACCTCGATTTCGGCGATCGACGATGCTGCGCGTCTGGCCGATACCATGGCCGCTCACATGCCGCTCAAGCTGGAAGACAAACAGAAGGTGCTGGAGATTGTCTCTGTCTCCGAGCGCATCGAATTCCTGATGGCGATGATGGAGTCGGAAATTGACCTGCTGCAGGTCGAGAAGCGCATCCGTACCCGCGTCAAAAAGCAGATGGAAAAGAGCCAGCGCGAGTATTACCTCAACGAGCAGATGAAGGCCATCCAGAAAGAGCTGGGTGAGCTGGAAGATAGCCCGGATGAGTTTGAAGCCCTCAATCGCAAGATTGAAGAGGCTGGCATGCCGGAAGATGCCCGTGAAAAGGCCCAGGCCGAGCTTGCCAAGCTGAAGATGATGTCTCCCATGTCTGCCGAGGCTACCGTGGTTCGCAGCTATGTGGACTGGATGGTACAGGTGCCGTGGAAGGCGCGCTCCAAGGTCAAGAAAGACCTGGGCAAGGCGCAAGAGGTGCTGGATGCCGACCACTATGGTCTTGAGAAGGTCAAGGATCGCATCCTCGAATATCTGGCGGTGCAGGCGCGCGTCAATAAGCTCAAGGGCCCGATCCTCTGTCTGGTTGGCCCTCCCGGTGTGGGCAAGACCTCGCTGGGCCAATCCATCGCCAAGGCGACCGGCCGCAAATATGTGCGGATGGCCCTCGGTGGGGTGCGTGATGAAGCGGAGATCCGCGGTCACCGTCGTACCTACATCGGTTCCATGCCAGGCAAGCTCATCCAGAAGATGGCGAAAGTTGGCGTGAAGAACCCGCTGTTCCTGCTCGACGAAATCGACAAGATGAGCTCGGACATGCGTGGTGATCCTGCTTCCGCTCTGCTGGAGGTACTCGATCCCGAGCAGAACAACAGCTTCAACGATCACTACCTGGAAGTGGATTATGACCTGTCGGACGTGATGTTCGTGGCCACCTCCAACTCCATGAACATCCCGGGTCCCCTGCTGGACCGGATGGAAGTGATCCGTCTCTCCGGTTACACCGAAGATGAGAAGCTCAACATTGCCAAGCAGCATCTGGTTGCCAAGCAGATCCAGCGCAACGGCCTGAAAGCCTCCGAGATCACCATCGAGGATTCGGCGCTGGTCGGGGTGATCCGTTACTACACCCGTGAAGCCGGGGTACGGAGTCTGGAGCGCGAAATCTCCAAGATCTGTCGCAAAGCGGTCAAGCGCATTCTGCTGGACAAGAGCATCAAGCATGTTCAGGTCAATCAGGAGAACCTCAAGGAGTTCCTCGGGGTGCAGCGCTTCGATTACGGCAAGGCCACCGACCAGAACCAGATTGGTCAGGTATGTGGTCTGGCGTGGACCGAGGTGGGGGGCGATCTGCTCACCATCGAGACCACCAACATGCCGGGCAAGGGCAAGCTCACTTACACCGGTTCTTTGGGTGATGTGATGCAGGAGTCTATCCAGGCTGCCATGACCGTCGTTCGAGCCCGTGCCGAGAAGCTGCGCATCAACGCCGACTTCTATGAGAAGCGTGACATTCACGTGCACGTACCGGAAGGGGCAACCCCGAAAGATGGCCCGAGCGCCGGTATCGCCATGTGTACTGCGCTGGTCTCCAGCTTGACCGGTAATCCGGTTCGTGCTGATGTGGCCATGACAGGTGAAATCACCTTGCGTGGTGAAGTGCTGCCCATCGGTGGTCTCAAAGAGAAACTGCTGGCTGCTCACCGTGGTGGTATCAAGCGTGTGCTGATCCCGAAAGAGAACGAACGTGACCTCGAGGAGATCCCGGCAAACGTCAAACAAGACCTTGAAATCTATCCCGTTCGCTGGATAGACGAGGTGCTGGAACTGGCGTTGCAGGACAATCCGCAAGGGTTTGAGCGCGTTTCTGTCGTGTAAATTTTGATGCGCCGCAAATTTGGCGCATTCGGGGGGTGGTTAAGGCTTGCATGCATCCCATAACGGAAGTAGCCTTGACCACCGATCGGGTTCTCGTGATAAGTCGCAATGCGTTGTGTGGCGCGGGTTTGCGCCAGATTGTCACTTGCAACTGGTCAGGAGGCTTGCTATAAAACCTCCACTTGTTGTGGCCAGGGAAATCAGCGCCGCAGCGGTGTTCGATAAAAGGGGAATATAAGAGTGAATAAATCTCAACTGATTGACAAGATTGCAGACGGTGCTGATATCTCCAAGGCTGCTGCCGGCCGTGCGTTGGATGCCTTCATTGACGCTGTAGGTGAAGCTCTGAAAGAGGGTGACCAGGTTGCTCTGGTTGGTTTCGGTACTTTCGCTGTACGCGAGCGTGCTGCCCGTTCTGGCCGTAACCCGCAAACTGGCGCGACCATCGAAATCGCTGCTGGTAAAGTTCCTGCCTTCAAAGCCGGTAAGGCCCTGAAAGACGCGGTCAACTAAGTCGGGCGCCGATGATATGTCGGCTACCGTCCTTGGTCGCAGACCAGACAGGTTAGAGAGTCCTCTCTCATACTGATTGACCAAGGCGCATCGCAATCGGTGCGCCTTTTCATTATTTACGCCCATCGAGTTCGGGAGCATAAGTACAAACATGATGTTGGATAAACTACGCGAAGGGGCGCAAGGCAAGGTAGCCAAGGTTATCTTGGGCCTGATCATCCTCTCCTTTGCTTTGGCTGGTGTTGGTAGTTACCTGAATGGTCCGGCCCGTACCGCCCCCGCCACTGTCAACGGCACAGATATCAGTGCAGCCGCACTGGAGAATGCCTACCGCAACGAGCGCGCCCGCATGGAATCCCAGATGGGAGAGGCATTCAGCCAGCTGGCCGCGAACCCTGATTACATGAAACAGTTCCGCCGCGGTGTGCTGGATCGCCTGATCGATCAGGCGCTGCTGGACAGCAAGGCTCGCGAGCTGGGTCTGCGGGTCAGCGATGAGCAGATCAAACAGGCCATCGTTGCCATGCCCGAGTTTGCAGAGAACGGCAAGTTCAACAATGATCGCTACCTGCAGCTGATCCGTCGTGCCGGCATGACTCCCGAAATGTTCCGCGACTCCCTGCGCCAGGACATGGTGCGCCAACAGCTGATGAGTGCCCTGCTGGGTACCGAGTTCTCCCTCAAGGGTGAAGCCGAGCAGCTCGACAAGCTCTACAACCAGACTCGCGATCTGCGTCTGGTGCGTCTGGCGGCTGCCAACTACGTGGCTGACGTACAGGTTTCCGACAACGAGCTGGAGCAGTACTACAAGGCCAATGGCGCTCACTTCATGAATGACGAGCAGGTGAAAGTAGACTACCTGCTGCTGGATGCGACCAACCTCGCCAAGGATATCAAGGTCACCGAACAGGATGCCCAGGATTACTACGACCAGCATCAGGACCTGTTCCAGCGTCCAGAGCGTCGTCATGTTGCCCATATCCTGATCCCGTTCGGCAAGGATGAGAAAGCGGCCGAGCAGAAAGCAGAAGCCGTGTTGGCCAAAGCCAAGGCGGGCGATGATTTTGCCGCGCTGGCCAAGGCCGACTCCTCTGATACCTTCTCCGCCAAAAAAGGCGGCGAGCTGGACTGGTTCGAGAAGGGGGTGATGGATCCGTCCTTCGAGAAAGCGGCCTTTGCTCTGAGCAAGGCGGGCGATCTCTCCGCCGTCGTCAAGAGCCCGTTCGGTTTCCACATCATCAAGCTGCTGGGTGTTGAGCCAGCTCAGACCAAGCCGTTTGCCGATGTGAAGGAAGAGACCATCAACCGTCTGCAGAGCGACAAGGCCAAAGAGCGCTTCTTTGCCGAGCAGCAGAAGATGGCTGACAACAGCTTCGAAAACCCGGACTCGCTGGACATGACTGCCGAGGCCATGGGTCTGAAGGTGCAATCCTCCGACTACTTCAGTCAGGGTTCTGCTCCTGCTCCGCTTAACGATCCCAAGGTTCTCTCCGTGGCGTTCTCCGAGCAACTGCGTGATGACAACACCAACTCCGATGTGATCGAGCTGGCTGACGGCAAGGCGCTGGTGCTGCACATCACCGGTCACAAGCCCAAAGCGGTCAAGCCGCTGGCCGAGGTGAAAGAGCTGGTGATTGCCGCCATCAAGCATGACAAGGCCGGTGAAGTGGCTCGTGGAAAGGCCCAGGGCCTGCTGGACAAGCTCAAGGCTGGCAAGAGTATCGATGGCGATCTGGCTGCGCTGGGTCTGAAGGTACAAACCCACAAAGGGGTGTCACGTTTCGATCGCGAGATGGATCAGAATCTGGTGACCGAAGCCTTCACGCTGCCCCATCCCAAGGATGGCAAGCCGAGCGTGGCACTGGTTGCCGAGAGCAACGGTGACCGCGTCGTGGTTGCGCTGGACAAGGTGAACGTACCTGCCGAGCCTTCCAAGATGGTTGCCATGCTGCAAGGTCAGCTGGGTCAGGGCAAAGCACAGGTGGATTACAAGTCTCTGATCGACGAGTTGCGCAAAGCGGCCAAGATCGAGTACTTCACCAGCGTGGAAGCGACTGTCGAGTAATCGTCAGTTCAATCCAGTGAAAACGGCTCCTTTATGGAGCCGTTTTTTTATCTGTGGGTGAGGTGAATAATCAAGCCCTGCTTCCTGCTTCCTGCTTCCTGCTCTCTGTGATCGCTGCGCAGCCGTAAGCCATATCAGTCGCCATAAACATGGGATATAAAAAAACCGGCACCTGAGTGCCGGTTTTTCATTGCGAGCTTGCGTAGGGCAGAGGTTATACCACGCCCTGAGTGCGCAGGTAATCCTCGTAGGTACCGCCGAAGTCGCGGATACCATCTTCGGTCAGCTCCAGGATGCGGGTCGCCAGAGAGGAGACGAATTCGCGGTCGTGGGAGACGAAGATCAGGGTCCCCTGATAGAGCTCCAGTGCCATGTTCAAGGATTCGATGGATTCCATGTCCAGGTGGTTGGTCGGTTCATCCATGATCAGGATGTTGGGGCGCTGCATCATCAGCTTGCCGAACAGCATGCGACCCTGTTCACCACCGGAGAGCACCTTGACCGGCTTCTTGATGTCGTCCTGAGAGAAGAGCAGACGGCCCAGTATGGAGCGTACAGCCTGCTCGTCTTCGTTCTCCTGTTTCCACTGGGCCATCCAGTCGAACACGTTGAGGTCGGTGTCGAAGTCTTCGGCGTGATCCTGGGCGTAGTAACCGATCTGGGCGTTCTCGGACCACTTGATGGTGCCGGTGTCCGGAGCCAGTGCGCCGACAAGGGTTTTGATCAGAGTGGATTTACCGATACCGTTGGTACCCAGAATGGCGACCTTCTCGCCCACTTCCATCATCATGTTGAGGCCCTTGAACAGGGGACCGTCGCCATAACCCTTGGATACACCTTCCACTTCCAGGATGTTGCGATAGAGCTTTTTGTCCTGCTCGAAGCGGATGAAGGGGTTCTGGCGGCTGGAGACCTTGACGTCCTCAATCTTGATCTTGTCGATCTGCTTGAGACGGGAGGTCGCCTGACGGGACTTGGAGGCGTTGGCGCTGAAACGGGAGACGAAGGATTGCAGATCGGCGATCTGGGCCTTCTTCTTGGCGTTGTCGGCCAGCAGACGCTCGCGCGCCTGGGTGGCGGCCAGCATATAGTCGTCGTAGTTGCCCGGGTAGACGCGCAGCTCGCCGTAGTCCAGATCAGCCATGTGGGTACAGACGGAGTTCAGGAAGTGACGGTCGTGAGAGATGATGATCATGGTGCTTTCACGATCGTTGAGCACCTGCTCCAGCCAGCGAATGGTGTTGATGTCCAGGTTGTTGGTCGGTTCGTCCAGCAACAGGATGTCAGGGTTGGAGAACAGCGCCTGTGCCAGCAGCACCCGCAGTTTCCAGCCCGGCGCCACTTCGCTCATCGGACCGTTGTGCTGCTCGAGCGGAATGCCGACACCCAGCAGTAGCTCGCCTGCGCGCGCTTCGGCGGTGTAGCCGTCATATTCGGCGACTAGACCTTCCAGCTCGGCGGCCTTCATATAGTCTTCGTCGGTGGCTTCGAGGTTGGCGTAGATGGCATCGCGCTCGGCGATGGCTGCCCACAGCTCGGTGTGGCCCATCATGACCACGTCCAGTACGCGCATCTCTTCGTAGGCGAACTGATCCTGACGCAGCTTACCGATGCGCTCGTTGACGTCCAGGCTCACATTACCGCCAGTGGGCTCCAGATCACCACCGAGGATCTTCATGAAGGTGGACTTGCCACAGCCGTTGGCGCCGATAAGGCCATAGCGGTTGCCGCCGCCAAACTTGACGTTGATGTTCTCAAACAGCGGCTTGGCGCCGAACTGCATGGTGATGTTGTTACTCGAAAGCACTGGAATGTCCCGGTTGATCTGTCAAATGGCGCGCATTATGGCACAGATCCCCCAAAAGGTTTAGCAAGAACTGTGATCTTGATCGGGGCAAGTTGGGTGCGTAGCCGGTTGACGGGTAATAAAAAAGCCGGCATGAAGCCGGCTTTTGCGTGATGGCTACCCGTTAGTGGGAAGTGGCACCGGAGGCGCCCAGCCCGGTCTGGGAGCGGACGAACTGTGGCAGGAACTTGGCATGCTCGTCAGCCGCGCTCTGGGAGCTGTCGGTGATGGAGAAGAACCAGATCCCGACAAACGCCAGCCCCATGGAGAAGAGCGCCGGGTACTCGTAGGGGAAGATGGCCTGGGCATGACCCAGCACCTTCACCCACACGGTCGGGCCCAGCACCATCAGGGTGACTGCGCTCGCCAGCCCCAGCCAGCCGCCGTAGACGGCGCCGCGGGTGGTCAGGCGTGACCAGAACATGGAGAGGAACAGCACCGGGAAGTTGCAGCTGGCAGCGATGGAGAAGGCCAGACCCACCATGAAGGCGATGTTCTGCTTCTCGAACAGGATGCCAAGGCCGATGGCGACCACACCCAGTACTACGGTAGTGAGCTTGGAGACCCGCAGCTCGTCCGCCTCGTTGGCCTTGCCATGCTTGATTACGTTGGCGTAGAGGTCGTGGGAGACCGCAGAGGCACCGGCTAGGGTCAGGCCTGCTACCACAGCCAGGATGGTGGCAAACGCCACGGCGGAGATGAAGCCGAGGAACAGGCTGCCACCCACGGCATTGGCCAGATGGATCGCAGCCATGTTGGTGCCGCCCAGCAGGGCGCCGGTGGCATCCTTGAAGGCCGGGTTGGTGCTGACCAGCAGGATGGCGCCAAAGCCGATGATAAAGGTGAGAATGTAGAAGTAACCGATAAAGCCGGTGGCGAAGAAGACGCTCTTGCGCGCTTCCTTGGCGTCGCTCACGGTGAAGAAACGCATCAGGATGTGAGGCAGGCCGGCGGTGCCGAACATCAGTGCCAGACCGAGCGAGATGGCGGAGATGGGGTCAGCGACCAGACCACCCGGGCTCATGATGGCGATCCCTTTCTCGTGTACCTTCACCGCTTCGCTAAAGAGGGTGCCGATGTCGAAGTTGACCGATTTCATCACCATGATGGCCATGAAACTGGCACCGGAGAGCAGCATCACCGCCTTGATGATCTGCACCCAGGTGGTGGCCAGCATGCCGCCAAACAGCACGTAGAGCACCATCAGGATACCGACCAGTACCACGGCCACATGGTATTGCAGGCCGAACAGCAGTTCGATCAGCTTGCCGGCACCGACCATCTGGGCGATGAGGTAGAGGGCGACCACCACCAGCGAGCCGCAGGCGGAGAGGGTGCGCACCTCGGTCTGCTTGAGGCGGTAGGAGGCAACATCGGCGAAGGTATATTTGCCGAGGTTGCGCAGCCGCTCCGCGATCAGGAACAGAATGATGGGCCAGCCCACCAGAAAGCCGATGGAGTAGATGAGGCCATCATAGCCAGAGGTGTAGACCAGCGCCGAGATCCCGAGGAAGGAGGCGGCGGACATGTAGTCACCGGCGATGGCCAGGCCATTCTGGAAGCCGGTGATGCGGCCACCCGCTGCATAGTAGTCAGAGGCCGAGCGGTTGCGCTTGGAGGCCCAGTAGGTGATGAACAGGGTGGCGGCTACGAAGACCACAAACATCAGAATGGCCGAGATATTGAGGGGCTGGCGGTGTACCTCGCCACTTATCGCATCGGCGGCCAGCAGGGGTGAAGAGGCCAGTGAGGCCAACAACAAGAGTTTGCCTTTCATTTTTTCACTCCCTTGAGGATCTTCTGGTTCAGCTCGTCAAACTCGCCGTTGGCACGAAACACATAGACGCCGGTCAGCACGAAAGAGGAGAGGATCAGCCCCACTCCGACCGGGATGCCTCGGGTAATGGTCGACCCCTCGCTGAGCGGGGTACCGAGCCAACCGGGATCAAAGGCGATGAGCAGAATAAACGCCAGGTAGAGTCCCAGCATCAGAGCCGAGAGGGCCCAGGCAAAACGCTGGCGCTTGGCGACCAGCTCCTGGAAGGTGGGATCTTGCTGGATCCTCAGATAGCTTTGCTGTTCCATTGCAGTTCTCCATGACATATGAGTGTCAGCGGTGGATGGGGTAACCCCGACGAGCAGGCAACCTGCTCATGTAAGTGAAATGTGAATTAAATGTTATTTTTCGACAATTAGACTTTGGGATAAGTCAGCGGCGAGCCTCGGGTCAGGCAGAGATAGACAAGTGCTGCCGTGGTGGAGTCGGCCAGTGCATCGTGAGCGGGCAGGGCAGGCAGCGCCAGATGGCGGCAGATCGCCTCCAGATGAAGATCGATAACGGCATCCGGATAGCGACGATAGAGGTGATCGTGATAGAGCTGGCTCACCTCTATGCCTCGTTGTGGCAAGGTCAACCCCCACAATTTACGGCAAGCCAGGTTGAGAATACGCAGGTCATAGGCGATGTGATAACCCACCAGTTCGCGCGGGCCTATAAAGTCGAGCAGCAGGCGCAGCGCGGCTTCCAGCGTCATACCCTGTTGCAGGTCCTGATGGCGCAGACCGTGGATCACCACCGACTGCTCGCTCAGTGTGGCGGGCGCTTGCACCTTGATGGTGAGGGCCTCGCCGGTCAGCAGCCGATTGCCCTGGATGCGCACCGCACCGATAGAGACGATCTCGGCTTGCTCGGGATCAAGGTTGGTGGTCTCGAAATCGAGGGCGACCAGCTCATCATCGGGAGTGGGCAGGAATAGCCTGGAGAACTCCCCTTGCCGGAAATCCCGGCCATACCAGATGCGGCGAAGATGGCTCAACATGGCTACTGCCTCAGACGAAAGTGCAAGGTGAGCCACTGCTGGAATTTCTTCACCTGATGCAGTGCCTGACGCAGCAGATCCCGTTCGCTGTGGCTAAGCTCGCTGACCTGTACCCAACTATTGCCTCCCTTGAGCTGGCTGCGTAGCCTCAGCCGGATAAAGAGCCGAAACGCTTCAGCCAGGTTGGTGCCAAAGCTGGTGCTGAGCCGCTCGGCCGCTACCAGCGCATCGATGCGCCCCAGGGTTGAGGTCTCCAGAATGCCTGCTTCAAGGGCCAGCATCCGGATGCCATGGACCAGCGGGAACAGGCCGCCGCGCTTGAGATCAAGCCCTTCGGGGCGCTGCTCAAGCCGGCCAAACAGGGTAAGGGGGGCGTGAAAGGCCACCGCCGGTCGCACCATCTCTGCCAGCAGATCTCGCCGCTCGGCCAGCTGCTCGCGCAGCGCTCTGGCAACAGGCAGATGGAGTTGACGATCTCCGGCGATGGGGTGGGCGTCAGCCAGGGTGGCCAGCCAGAGCAGCTCCTCCTCACTGGCCGTGGTGCAGGCGCTGGCAATGGCGCTTTGCCACTCATCGCCGGTTTTTACCCAGGCCGGATTATTCACCATGACTTGGCCGGGGCAGAGCGGGTAGCCGAGGCGCTCCAGCAGGGCGCTGAATTCGGCCAGATCGGCTGCCTGGGTGGGCCACGCCAGCGCTTCCGGCAGGATCAGGGCATTATCCTGATCGGTTTTGAGGATCTGCTCGCCACGCCCCTCCGAGCCCAGCATCAGCAGACAGACCTTCTCTTGCACCTCGGGCGGGATCACCAGAGCAAAGGCCTTGGCGATCAGTTGCTCGTTAATGGTGGCGATGAGCTTCATCAAAAAGGCGGTGTGGATACCCTGGGCAAACAGCGAACGGGTCAGCTGTTGTTGTTCGCGGGCGACCGCTTCCAGCGCGGGCAGAGTGTCGGCGCGGGCGATACGCAAGGTCAGTACGTGGGAGTGGGTAGAGAAGAGTCCCAGCACCTGGGTCAGCTGCAGGATCCCCGCCACCTCGTTGCCCTGCCAGATCACCAATCGCTTGATGCGATGACGGGTCATCAGCAGCAGGGCATCAAACAGATAGCTCTCCAGTGGCAGACCGATGAGCGGCGTGGGGGTCAGTACCGAGAGGGGCGCCGTCAGTGGCAATCCCTTGAGGGTCAGGGCGTGGAGCAGGGTCTTGCGGGTGGCCAGCGTGAGCGAGCCGTCGTGGGCGGGGTAGAGCAGACAATCTGTCCCCTGGCTCACCATGGCTTCGGTCGCTGCCAGCAGTGACAGCCTGCTGTCGACGATAAGCGGCGCTTGCAAATGACCGGGTTCGATGCGGGTCAGGATAAATTCTGCCAGATTCTTCTGTCCCAGCTGTTCGCGCTGCTCCTGCTGACGCTGGCGCTCAGCCAGATTGGCGGTGAAGTAGCTGGCAAACTGCGAATCTTGTTCGCAGAGAGAGAGAAAGGCCGAGCGGGGGATGAGCTGGCAGAGGGTGTCTTCCAGCGCAGTAAAAGTATGGCGGCAGCGACCGTCAAATTGGGCGCGCACATCGAACAGATCGTCGACGCCATAGTCACCAAACTGGTGGTGGGGGGCCGACTCTTCCACCGCCCCCTTGATGACGAGATAGAGCCCGGGAGGTTCCTCTCCCGCGTTGAGCAGAGTATCGCCAGCGCGAAAGTAGCAGAGCGAGAGGTGGCGGGCGAGCTGTTCACGCGCCTCTGCATCCAGCCGGTCAAACGGTGGTCTGGCAAAATTGAACAGAATTGACATGACGGCGTCCTCGGGCGGGATAGGGCACCCCTTGTGCCCAGTGTGACAAAGGGGAACCGCGCCGACCAGCCGACTTTAGTCTCAGCTGTACCGTCTGTTCACACTCTGATAACTTGGTGGTATGACCAGTGTGTTCATTATCGGGATCAAGGAGAGGACAGCGGAGATGGAAAAACCAAGGGTCAAGTGCGAGGTCCACGACGGCATCGCTGAAGTGGTGCTGTCGCGGGGAGAGAAGCTCAATGCGCTGGACAGGGCCATGTTCAGCGCTATCGATGAGACGCTGACGCAACTTGCTCAGCTGAAGGGATTGCGAGCGGTGATCCTGCATGGCGAAGGGCGCGCGTTTTGCGCTGGACTGGATGTGAAATCGATGCTGCGCCAGCCGGTCGCCGCCCTCGATATTCTCAAGCGCGAGGCGGACGAGGCGACCAATCTGGCCCAGCGGGTCGCCTATGGTTGGCACCAGCTGCCGGTGCCGGTGATTGCGGTCACTCAGGGAGTCTGTTTTGGTGGTGGCTTGCAGATCGCCCTTGGCGCCGATTTTCGGTTTAGCACCCCCGATTGCCGTTTCTCGGTGATGGAGATCAAGTGGGGCATCATCCCCGACATGAGCGGCAGCGTCACCATGCGCAACCTGATGGGTCTGGATACCGCCATGGAGTTGGCCATGAGCGGGCGCGAGCTGGATGCAGTCGAGGCGAAATCCCTCGGGATGGTGAGCAGGGTCTGCACCGATCCGCTGGTGGAGGCGCGGGAGTTTGCCCGCACCCTCATCACCAAGTCGCCGGATGCACTGGCGGGGATCAAGCAGCTCTACAGTCAGGCCTGGGCCCGCAGTGACGAGGCAATGCTGAAAGAAGAGACCCGGTTGCAGAAGCAGATTTTGGGACGCCCCAATCAGTGGCGCGCCACCTTCAACAGCCTGTTTCGCTGGCGGCTGCCCTTCGGGCCACGGCGCAACGCACTCTGAGGTGGAACAACAGGAAAAGAAAATGGCAGCCGAGGCTGCCATTTTTTATACGTGTTCTAGTTGCTGGCATCAGGAGATCTTGCGATCCAGATCCGGCTCGAAGGGGTGACCGGATTTCTCCTGCTCCAGGTTGTCTTCGGAGCGATGGCCAGCCCAGTAGTCGGCGTTCTTGATACCGAGTTTCTCCGGGTGGAACACCGGATCCAGCCCTTTGGCTTGCTGCGCTTCATAGTCGCGCAGACAGGCAAAGGCGGTCTTTTGCAGCAGCAGGATGGCGATGATGTTGAGCCAGGCCATCAGACCTACCCCGATATCACCCATGCCCCAGGCGAGCTCGGCGGTCTTGACGGTACCGTAGACGGTAGAGGCCATCAGGGTCAGTTTGAGCACAAAAGTCAGCCAGGGACGGTTCACCTTGCGGTTGATGTAGGCGATGTTGGTTTCGGCGATGTAGTAGTAGGCGACGATGGTGGTGAACGCGAAGAAGAACAGCGCGATGGCCACGAACATGCTGCCAAAGCCCGGCATCATGCTTTCCATGGCGGTCTGCACATAACCCGGGCCTGCAGCCACGCCGGCGATGCCGGTGTAGAGGGCTGCGCCATCCGGTCCCTGCACGTTGTAGAGGCCGGTGATGAGCAGCATAAAGCCGGTGGCCGAGCAGACGAACAGGGTGTCGATGTAGACGGAGAACGCCTGCACCAGACCCTGTTTGGCCGGGTGGCTTACTGCGGCAGCAGAGGAGGCGTGCGGCCCGGTACCCTGACCCGCTTCGTTGGAGTAGACACCGCGCTTGACCCCCCACATGATGGCCAGACCCAGAATGGCGCCAAAGCCGGCATCAAAACCGAAGGCGCTTTTCCAGATCAGCATGATCACGCCCGGCAGGGCATGAATGTTGAGGGCGATGATGACGCAGGCCACGATGATGTAGCCGAGCGCCATAAAGGGCACTACGGTACTGGCAAAGTTGGCGATGCGCTTGACGCCACCGAAGATGATGAAGCCGAGCAGCAGTGCCAGACCGGCCGCAGTCACGTTCGGATCGATATCAAACGCAGTCTGCAGACTGGCGCCGATGGAGTTGGCTTGCACGCCCGGCAGCAGTACACCGCAGGCGAAGATGGTGGCGATGGCAAAGGTCCAGGCATACCACTTCATGCCAAGCCCTTTCTCGATGTAGAAGGCAGGCCCGCCGCGGTATTCGCCGTTGATCTTCTCCTTGTAGACCTGACCCAGGGTGGACTCCACGAAGGCGGAGCTGGAGCCGAGGAAGGCGACCATCCACATCCAGAACATGGCGCCCGGGCCACCGAAGGTAATGGCGGTGGCAACACCGGCAATGTTGCCGGTGCCGACGCGACCGGCGAGGGTCATGGCCAGCGCCTGGAAGGAGGAGACCCCCGCATCCGTGCTCTTGCCATCAAACATCAGCCGGACCATTTCGGCCATATGGCGCAGTTGCAAAAAGCGGCTGCGTACTGAGAAGTAGAGGCCTACCCCCAGGCACAGATAGATGAGCGCAGGGCTCCAGATCACACCGTTGATGGCATTGACGATCTCATTCATCTACAACAACTCCTTTGTTGTTTTGTGTTGTACTTCCGGCGAGATCTCTGTCTCGCTCGCTGTCATTGTGTTACGCCAATTGTTAACAAATGAATTAACAGTTTGACGCTGTGGTGAAGTGTTCGGCAGGGCACGATAGTGCGCCATGCATGGGCTGTAACATATCGAGTTGTTCCGGCGCTTCCCAGCGAAAAATGTTGCGTTGTTGCAATTTTGTGAATTGACAACTGAGGTGCGATAATGGCATGCGCTATTTTCTGTGACCAGAGAGACCCGCTACCATGCTGATCTGCGTCTGCTGGAACAGCCAGGATCTCGTTAGCAAACAAAAGGCCAATCATGCAAATGTTCCCTGTTCCACTCGTTATCCGCGCTCCTTTACCATCGGATGCCACTGCCATGGCCCACCTCTTTACCCAACTAGGGTATGCTGCAGAGGCTGATGAGCTGCTGCCACGTCTGTTGGGGCTGGATGTGGCCACCCGCGTCTTGCTGGCCGAACAGGCTGAAAGGGTGGTTGGCGTGCTGGTATGGCACTGGCTGCAACCACTGCATGTTGCACCTGTATGGGGCCTGATCTCGGCGCTGGTCGTCGATGATGGTGCAAGGGGAGGGGGTATTGGTGCTGCGTTATTGTGCGAGGCCGAGTGTCAGGCTCGCGAAGCCGGATGCAGTCAGCTGGAGCTTTCCAGCAGCATCAAACGCGAAGATGCCCACCGCTTCTATCTGGCGCAGGCATATCAGGAGCGGCCAAAACGATTCGTCAAACTGTTGTAAAGAGAAGGAGTGTGCGTGCTGGGATTGTTCAACTGGTTTCGTGGCCGTGGCACGGTGAAAATGAGCGAAGAAGAGGAAGAGCTGTGGCGACGAGCGCTTGCTGTTGTGCCGATCTTGCAGGGGCTTACCGAGAGTGAGCAACAAACACTGATAAGCCTGGGCCGTCAGCTGCTCAAGCGCAAAACCTTGACCCAGCTTGGGGTTACCTTAAGCGAGCGCCAGCAAGCCATTCTGGCCCTGCAGGCGGCTCTGCCTATCCTGCATCTTGGCGTTGACTGGTATCGCGGTTTTCACGAGATCATCATCATTCCCGAGCCTGTGACCCGGCGCCAGGAGGTGCAGGATGAGTTTGGGCTGGTGAGTGAGGTGGAAGAGGAAAACGCCGGTGAGTCCTGGCCCCAGGGGCCGCTTGTATTGGCCTGGAGCGAGCTGCAGCTGGATGGTGACTGGGATGGCTTCAATCTGGTGATCCACGAGCTTGCCCACAAGATAGACATGCTGGGGGGCGAGGCGGATGGTGCACCGCCACTGCCCGGACATATGAGCCGGCAGGAGTGGCAGCAGGTATTTCAGGTGGCTTTTGATGCGCTTTGCCAGCAACTCGATCAGGGCGAGGTTCCCGCCATCGACCCCTATGCGGCCGAGCATCCGGCCGAGTTCTTCGCGGTCTGCTGCGAGCACTTCTTTACCGACCCGTTGCGCCTGCGCAGTGTCTATCCCGAGGTTTACCACCAACTGGCACTGCTGTTTGGTCAGGATCCCGCGCGCCGTTTTCCGCCGACCCGCCTGTTGGCCGGTGATGGCGAGGGCATGCTGTTGTGAATCCCGCTTAACAAGATGGCAGATAGCAAAAAGGCACCCGAGGGTGCCTTTTTTTCAAGCTTGAGCGTGCGCCAATCAGGCGGCGGCTTTCAGCTGGACTGCTGCAGCTTTCTTGTGATCGCCGATCGGCAGGATAGTGCGGCCATACTGTTCGTTCAGTACGGTAGCCATGGCCAGATAGATGGCGCTGGCACCGCAGATGATGCCTTCGAAACCGGCGATAGTGCCGATCAGGGTGCTGCCGGTGAAGTCACGGGCGGCCAGCAGGAAGAACAGCACGGTCAGGGAAGCGAACACGAACTGCTTCACGCGCGGGTAGTTGACGGTACCGATCAGCATGAACAGGGTGAACACACCCCACATCAGCAGGTACCAGCCCATGTAGGCGTGCGGAGTCGCTTCGGCCAGACCCATTGTCGGCATGACGAGCAGGACAACCAGGCTCAGCCAGAACAGGCCATAGGAGGTGAAGGCAGTCACACCGAAGGTGTTGCCGCGCTTGTACTCCATGATGCCCGCGATGATCTGGGCAATGCCGCCATAGCACAGGCCCATGGCCAGGATCATGGCGCTGATGGGGAAGAAACCTGCGTTATGGATGTTCAGCAGAATGGTGGTCATACCGAAACCCATCAGACCCAGGGGGGCAGGGTTGGCCAATTTTTCGCTCACGTGGCGTTCTCCAAAAATAGAGGTGGGGTTAACAAAAAGACGCGCGATTTTAGGCAGCTTGTAAAACCGCCGCAAGGGGGGGAAGGGACTAAACCGTAAAAAAATTACGTATTTATTTGCACTGACGCCCAATTGTTCAGCAGGTCAGCCGGTTTCGTGAGCAAAAGGTGTCAAAATAGTTGAGGGCTTGTATTTTTATTACGCGCAGGCGAACCGGATGAGGAGAAGCTCACTCATCCAGTGTCAGTACCACTTTGGCCTCCTTGTCCTCTTCCTTGACCTGACTGTCCAGCACAAACAGCCGCTCTGGCGTGATCCCCTGGGCATCCACCAAAAACTCCTTGGTGTTTTGTGCCCGGCGCATGGCGAGATTGCGCAGGGATTTGGCGGTGATGAGCTGCTGCTCCTGCAGCAGGGCAACCGCCTGAGCCCGCAGCGTCGCGCTCTTTTCATCAAGATGCAGGCGGTCGGCGAGATCTCCCAAATCTTCTCCGAAGCGATCTTCATAGGCTTGTGCCAGGGCATCTTGCATATCCTTGTCCTGCTCCAGCAGATCGAGATCGACCTGATTGCCGGTGAGTTTGGCGAGGGCCCGTTCCAGTTTTTGCCGTTGCAGGATAGGGCGCTCTTCATTGAAGTTGACCTTGCCGCGAATATTCATGCTGAGCTTGGGGCGATCCTTGAGGGCCTGCGCCAGCTTGGTCAGCTTCTCTTGCTGGGTGGGGGTGAGATCGGGATCGCCCGGCAGAAAGGTGATCTCGTCGAGATCTTCACTGCCGCCAGCCAGAGAGGCGAGCAACGAGAAGGGGGAGGTGATTGCCTTGCTCAGGGTGTTGCCAAGCACATCCCAGAAGATGTTGCCGAGGCTGAAGTCGGGCTGGTCAAGATTGCCCTTCACCTTGAGGTTCATCTGGATGACGCCGTTGGCATCGCTCAACAGCGCGATGGCCAGACCGAGTGGCAGATCCTTGGCCTGTTCGCTCTTGATCTTCTCACCCAGTTGCAATTTCTTGATGGTGATGTCGTTGTCCCCTTCCAGCCGCTTGCCTTCCAGCTTGTAGTGCAGTTTCACCGAAAGCTGCCCCTTGTCGATGGCGTAACCGGCATAGGTGCCCGAGTAAGGGGTAAAGGTGGTCAACTCCAGATTGTTGAAGGCGACCGCAATGTCGAGCACCGGATCGGCGACCAGCAGGTTGGTACCGCCGCGGATGGTCACCGGGGCGTAGCGATCCACCTTGCCATTGAAGGAGAGTTCGGAGCGCTGGCCCGGAATGTTGCTGATATGGCGGCTCTGGCCGCCCAGCGAAGCGATATCGGCCACGAAATCCTGGCTCAGGCTGCGGTCGGCAAAGCGCAGGTTACCCTGTTCGGTGCGCAGCTCATCGATGGTGAATTGAAATGCGGGCGCCGCTTTGTTGCTCTTGCTCTGGGGGGGCGCGGTTTTACCCTTGGCCGATGCAGGGGCGGTCAGCAGCAGTTGCTGGATATTGGTGACGCCATTTTCGTTGATCTCGATGCGGGCGAAGGGCTTGGTCAGCGCCACATCCTTGATCTTCATCTTCTGGCTGATGCCGTCGTAATCGAGGCCGGTCAGCTTCAGGTCATTGATCTCGAGCAGTCTCTGGTTATCGGCCCGATCGACCACCTTGAGGGTATGGACATCGAGCCCTCCCTGCAGTGTCAGCTTGTTCAGCTCTCCTTGCTCTGTGGTCGCTAGCGCCAGCTTGGTTTTGCTGCTGAGCTCGCCCTCTTTCACCTTGATCCGCACCAGATCGTTCAGATAGGGCTGGGCCAGCACAAGAGGAAGTGCCTGCTGGGTTATCTCGCCAGCGAGGGTAAAGGGGGCCAGGGTCAGCTGGCCATCAAAGGCGAGGGGACTCTTCTGGTTGAAACGGGTCGAGAGCGCCACTTTGCTCTGCTGTTCGCTCTTGCTGCCCAGCGGGCCTAATGCCAGCTGCAGGTCGGATAGCTGTCGTGCCAATGGTTTGCCACTGCTCGCTTCGGTGAGGGTGATATCCCCTTTGCTGATGGCAATCTGATTGATCTGCCACTGCCATGGCTTGCTGGCGGGGGCCGGTTTCTCTTTTTTCTCTTTGCTCGGCTTGGCTGGTGGCTGATCGATCAATAGTTCGGCCAGATCCAGCTCCTGCCGCTCATTGAGGGTGGCCTTGAGATGTGGCTGTTGCAGGGTAATTTTGCCGATATGCAGGGATTGTTTGCTGCCATCCACAGCAAGTTCAACGAGCGCTAGCTGGCTGAAGCGGGCAAACTCCTCACCCTTGTCGTGCTTCATTTGCCAGTTGTCTAGCGCCAGCTTGCCTTTGGACAATTGCCACTCGATCCCTTTCTTGCCGTTTTTCAGCAGATATTCAACCTCTGCCCCGGCATTACCACGGGTCAGCGCCAGCTTGAGATAGGGGGCCCAGAGTGGGGCAAAGGGTTTGATGTCGAGTTGCTTGAGGCTTGCCTTGCCCTGGCCCATGCCGCTGGTGATATCCAGCTTGCCTTGGGCGCTCAGCGGGCTCTTGCTGTTGAGAGTGGCAGCAAGCTGGTAGGCGGTGAGGTGACCTGCGGATGTGCTCAGCCCCTCCAGTTGCAGCGTCAGTTTATCGAGCTTGAGCGAGGGCACCCAGCCGGGTTCGCTCTCCTTGCGTTTATCCAGATAGGCAAGCTGGCCATCGGTCAGCGCAATCCGGGCGATATCGACAATAACGGGAGCGGTTTCCGGTTCCGGCTCTGTTGAGGGGGTCGGTGTAAGCAGAGTTGCCAGCGCATCGGTCAGGTTGAGCCGAATGTCCCCCTTTTTGTCACTCAGCCGCTGCACCAGCACCACCGGCCTGGTCAGCGTGACGTCGCTTAGTACCACGCGTTTTTGCTGCCAGCTTGCTTTGAGCTCGGGGGTCACTTGCAGATGGTCGAAGCTGATCAACGGTTGCTGCTTGCTATCGAGCAGTGAACTGGGGCCGATGGTCAGAGCGGGGTGACGCAAGCTGACATCGATCTCGCCCAGAGTGAGATGAATGCCGTAGCGCTCGGCCAGCCAGCCGGGCAGGTAGCGCTGGATCAGCCGCGGAGTTTGCCACAGCAACAGGGAAATGAGGATAAGGAGTAGCAGGAGTGCGTAGACCAGGTAGCGCAACCGGCGAGCTCGGGGGGATGCGGGCATGGTGGTCTCCATTTGATGCACTCCCATTCGGTTCCCGTCATGGTACCGAAAAGTCAGATAGTAATCATGGGGTTGCGTACTCGGATACGCCGTACTTTGTCCAAAGTCGATCCAGATCACCTGTTTGGCGCAGCTTGGCCAGCCACAGCTCCAGCTGGGCAGGGGTAATGCTGGCCTCGGGATCAAAGATAGCGCGGTGCTGGTAGCGCTGGTCCCACTTTTGCGACACAAGCAGCTGCGCCTTTACCTCGGGGTTGCTGAGCAGATACTGGTTCAAATAGGAGATATTGAGGATGGCGATATCACCGCGCCCCTTGAGCAGGGCCTGCAGGGCACTGACGTTGTCCTTGAACAGTGTGATGTCGAGATGGCTGTGCAAATAGGTCGGGTCTGCATTGAACTGGCCGATGCCATAGTGATAGCCGGTTACACCAATAAGGTGGTGGAGGGAGGGATCCTCGAAAAAACGCTGGTCTCGCCCGGGGGCCTTGAGGGCAACATACACTTCACCACCGCCAAGAAATGGGGAGGTCATCTTGAACTTGTCGGTTTGCCAGCCCCACTTGCTGTCTTCAAACAGCATCAGCGAGAAACGGCCCAGATCGAGCGCCTTGTAACGATTGGCAGCCGAGGTGGGAACAAACACGAATCTTACCTCTTGCTGGATCTCGTTGAGCCTGGCGATGAGGTCCAGCGTCAGTCCTTCATAGTGGTCATCCGACACTTTGACCACGAACGGGGCATAAGGATAACCGCCGACCTTGATAAGGGGATGGCTCCAACCGGACAGACTGAACAGAAGTAAAAACCAGCACCAATATTTCATGGATGTCCCAGGGCAATTGCATAACCCCAGATTCGGTTAATCTGCTGCGCTTTTCAAGTTGTTAAGGGAATTAGCACAGCGCTGTTCGGCAGCCTCCAGCTCGGCCATCACCATCTGGATATCCTCCAGCTGTTGACGCAGGGCACTGCGCTTGCTTTCGATCAGTCTGATCATGGAGTTGAGCTGGTTTTTGCTCGATTTGTCGGTGTCGTACATATCGAACAGCTCGCGGATCTCGGCCAGGCTAAACCCCAGCCGTTTACCGCGCAGAGTCAGCTTGAGCCGGATCTTGTCCTTGTGGCTGTAGATGCGGGTCTGCCCCTCCCGCTGCGGGGTGAGCAGCCCCTCGTCCTCGTAGTAGCGGATAGTGCGTGGTGTGACATCGAACTCGTGGGCCAATTCCGAAATGCTGTAGGTGATCTCCTTGCCGGGCAGGGAACGGGACATGATCATGACTCCTGTTGCTGGGCGTGTGGCTGGCAGAGGCGGGCACGCAGCCGTTCGGCATTGGCGTGCAAGGCCTGACCGACCCGCGAGCCGTTGGGGCGACCGAGCTGCTCGCTCACCCACTGGCCGGTGGCCGCCAGTTTGTCGATATCCACCCCCGTCGTCATGCCAAGGCCGTGCAGCAGGTAGACAACCTCTTCTGACGCCACATTGCCGGAGGCGCCCGGGGCATAGGGGCAACCGCCAAGGCCTGCCACCGAGCAGTCGATGGTGCGAATACCCCGCTCCAGCGCGGGCAGCAGGTTGGCCAACCCCTGGCCGTAGGTGTCGTGAAAATGGACCGCGAGCCGCCCCGCCGGGATCTCGTGCAGCACAGCATCCAGCATGGGCGCTACCGTGCCCGGGGTGCCGACGCCGATGGTGTCCCCCAGCGAAATTTCGTGGCAGCCGAGATCCAGCAACTGCTCGGCCATGGCGGCGACCCGTTTCGGGCGGGTCGGGCCATCAAACGGGCAGGCGATGACGGTGGAGAGATAGCCGCGCACCTTGATGCCGAGGCGGCGTGCTTCCTGCACCAGCGGGGCGAAGCGCACCAGTGACTCCTCCACGCTGATGCCGATATTGGCGCGGGTAAAACCGTCGGAGCAGGCGGTAAAGAGGCCAATCTCCTCGGCGCGGGCGGCAATGGCAGCCTGCAAGCCTTGCAGATTGGGTACCAGAGCGCCGTAACGGGTCGGCCCCTTGCGTGGCAGTGCCTGAAAAAGTGCGGAGGAGTCTGCCATCTGCGGCACCTTTTTCGCAGAGACGAAGGCGCCGACCTCGATGCGCTGCAGACCGCTGTCGGCCAGTCGGGCGATGAGCTCTAGCCGCTGCACCAGCGAGAGGGTCGCAGCTTCATTTTGCAGGCCGTCCCGCGGCCCCATCTCCACCAGACTGACCTTGTCATCCGGCATGGCTGCTCCTCTGTTCATGATCTACTCGCTTGTTGGTTGATGGCGTTCTCCTCTAGGGCGGCATCGGCAAAGCGCACCAGCACGGCCCCCTGGCTCACCTGATCACCCTGTTTGCACTGCAGGGCTTCTATTACCCCGTCCCGCTCTGCACGCAGCTGGTGTTCCATCTTCATCGCCTCCAGCACCAGCAGGGGTTGCCCCTTGTTGACCGTTTGGCCGGGTTCGACCATTACGGCCACCACGATGCCGTGCATGGGGGCGATGGCGCCTTGTGCCTTCTCGTTTGCTTGATCATGGTGGTGACTGTGCTGCTGATTATCAGCAGTGAAACGGATGCGCTGGCCCCCTAGGGTCATGATGAAGGTTGCCTCCGAGCCTGCGACCGTCTGAATGGGGAGCTGCTGCCAGCAGCCACCCTGTTGTAGCCGGATATGATCGTCACCTCTCTGGTAGCAACGGGTCTTCCCTTGCCAATCAAACTGGCCGTCACGATCGTGAAGGGTCAATACCAGGCGCTCATCACCGATGCGTACCGCCGCTGTCCAGCTGCGAGCCGGCCCCAGCCGAAATCCACAGCCTTGCTGCCAGGGGGAGGTGCCCGCAGGGCGGCTCGCCAGCCAGAGGGTGGCTAGCGGCCAGGCGAGTTCAGGAATGGGTTGCGCTGTGGTAGGGATGGGCCATTGGGTATGGTGGCGCATAGCCAAGACGTCAGGCTCTTCACACAGGCGCAGCAGCAGCGGGCCGTTGTGCACTAGCGGGCCGAGATCCAGCGCAGCCAGAGCATCGGCCAGTTTGGCGAACACCTCGGCGCGGCTCTGGCCGTGGGCGATCAGCTTTGCGATCATGGGATCGTAATAGGGGCTCACCTCATCGCCAACGGTAACGCCGGTGTCGATGCGCACGCCAACGGGCCAGTGGAGCCAGTGGATAGGCCCGCTGGCGGGCAGAAAACCGGCCGCCACATCTTCGGCGTAGAGGCGCGCCTCCACTGCATGGCCGCGCAGCACCACTTCCTCCTGGGTGAGTGGTAGCGGCTTGCCTTCGGCTACGGCCAGCTGCCAGGCCACCAGATCCTGCCCGGTCACCGCTTCGGTGACCGGATGCTCCACCTGCAGCCGGGTGTTCATCTCCATAAAGAAGAACTCATCCTTGCAGAGCAGGAACTCGATGGTGCCAGCCCCCTGATAGTGGATGGCCTTGGCTGCGGCAACGGCTGCCTTTCCCATGGCGCGGCGCAGAGCCGGAGGGATGTCGGGGGCGGGCGCCTCTTCGATCACCTTCTGATGGCGTCGCTGCAAGGAGCAGTCCCTGTCCCCCAGATAGATGGCGTTGCCGAGGCTATCGGCAAAGACCTGTACTTCCACATGGCGAGCCTGGGGCAGATAGCGCTCGAGCAGTACCAGATCATCGCCAAAGGCAGCCTTTGCCTCCCGTTTGACTGCCGCCAGCGACTCGTCAAAGTCAGCCAGCTGATCGACCCGCCGCATCCCCTTGCCACCGCCGCCACTGGCCGCCTTGATAAGCAGCGGGAAGCCAATTTGGCTCGCCTGATCGCGCAAGAAGTCCGGCCGTTGATCCGTGCCGTGATAGCCAGGCAGTACAGGTACGCCGGCGGCCTGCATCAGCGTCTTGGCGCCCGATTTGTCGCCCATGGCGAGAATGGCGGCGCCGCTTGGGCCGACAAAACGCAGGCCGCGCTGTTCGCAGGCGGTGGCAAAATCGCTGTTTTCCGACAGAAAGCCGTAACCGGGATGGATGGCATCGGCGCGCGCCTCTTTGGCAATCTTCAGCACCTTGCCGGTGTCCAGATAGCTCTCTCTGGCTGGTGCTGGCCCCAGATGCCAGGTCTCATCGGCCAGACGGGTGTGCATGGCGTGGGCGTCGGCATCGGAGTAGAGGGCGATGGTGTGGATGCCGAGGCGTTTCGCCGTCTTGATGATGCGCACGGCGATTTCGCCGCGATTGGCAATCAGCAGGCGCTTAATTTGAGTGTGATGGGTCATGTCTCATCCTTGAAACGGGGGCGCCAGGCGGGAGGACGTTTGTCGAAGAAGGCCTGCATCCCCTCCTGGGCTTCGAGTCCCACCCGAACCCGGGCAATGGTCTCGACAGTTTTCTCTTCGTGCAGGCGGGAAGGATGGGCCTCTATGGCCGCCAGCAGTCGTTTGGTCTCTTTCATCGCTTCCGGCCCGTTGCGGCACATACGAAGGGCTTGTGCCCGTCCCTCCGCCAGCAGTTGATCCGGCTTGCAGAGTTGATGTGCCACATTGAGCCGACAGGCGGTGATGGCATCGAACGGCTCGGCACTGAGCATGTAGCGGCGCGCCTGACGCATCCCCATAGTGCGCACCACGTAGGGGCTGATCACCGCAGGCACCAGACCCAAGCTCACCTCTGAGAGGCAGAAGCGGGCATCGTCGCTGGCCAGCACCAGATCGCAAGCGCAGATGAGGCCCAGCGCCCCGCCATAGGCGGCCCCTTGCACCAGCGCCACCGTAGGGAAGGGAAGCTCATCGAGGGTCTGCATCAGCCGCGCCAGTACCCGAGCGTCTTCGCGATTGTGCTCAAAATCGGCGTGAGCCAGATTGCGCATCCAGTTGAGATCGGCGCCCGCGCAAAAGTGTTTGCCCTCTGCCCGTAGCAGCAGGGCGTGAGGGCGTTCGGCGAGATCATGACCATGGAGATGGGCCAGATCATCGAGGCAGTCGAGCAGCCCCAGCATCAGGTCGGCATCAAAGGCGTTGTGGCGGGCCGGGCGCGACAGCACCAGCTCGGCCAGCGGGCCGTGCCGCTCCAGCCGAAACGGGCCCTGTGTTGAAGAGCCAAGTGCTGAGGAAGTAAGTGGATCTGACATGGGTTTGCTCCTTACATCCGGAAGATGCCGTACTGCTCGGTTTCAATGCGGGCACCCTGACAGGCGGCGAGCGCCAGCGCCAGCACGGTGCGGCTCTGGGCCGGGTCAATGACGCCATCATCCCAGAGGCGGGCGCTGGCGTAGTAGGGGTGACCCTGGCGCTCATACTGCTCGATCACCGGGTCACGGATGGCTGCCGCCTCCTGCTCACTCAAATCTTTGCCCTCGGTAGCCAGCTTGTCCCGACGCACCTGCACCAGCACCCCGGCAGCTTGCTCGCCCCCCATGACAGAGATGCGGCTGTTGGGCCAGCTAAAGAGAAAATCGGGTTCATAGGCGCGGCCACACATGCCGTAGTTGCCAGCGCCAAAGCTGCCGCCGACGATCAGGGTGATCTTGGGCACCCGGCTGCAGGCCACCGCTGTGACCAGCTTGGCGCCGTGCTTGGCGATCCCCTCTTTTTCTGCGCTACTCCCCACCATAAAACCGGTGATGTTCTGCAAAAAGAGCAGCGGGATGGCACGCCGGTTACAGAGTTGGATAAAGTGGGCCCCCTTCTGGGCGCTGTCGCTGTGCAGCACGCCGTTGTTGGCTAGGATCCCCACTTCCATGCCGCAAATACGAGCAAAGCCGGTCACCAGAGTGGTGCCGAACAGCGCCTTGAATTCGTCAAAGTCAGAACCATCCACCAGTCGTGCAATCAGTTCGCGGGCATCGTAAGGGCGTTTGAGGCTGGTGCCCACCAGACCGTAGAGCTCCTCTATGGGGTAGCAGGGGGGCTCGTAGCCGGGGCTGCTCTCTATCGGCTCGTTACCCAGATGAGTAACCAGCGTGCGGGCGATGGCCAGCGCATGGGCATCGTCACGGGCCATATGATCAGCAACGCCGGAGTGGGCACAGTGCACTTCGGCGCCGCCCAGGGCCTCGGCGCTGATCTCCTCGCCGGTGGCGGCCTTGACCAGCGGCGGGCCAGCCAGAAAGATGGTGGCCTGCTCCCTGACCATGATCGACTCGTCCGCCATGGCGGGCACATAGGCGCCGCCTGCGGTGCAGAGCCCCATCACCACCGCCAGCTGGGGGATGTTCTGGGCCGACATGCGGGCCTGGTTGTAGAAGATGCGACCAAAGTGATCCCGGTCGGGGAAAACCTCGTCCTGCATCGGCAGAAAGGCGCCGCCGGAATCCACCAGATAGAGGCAAGGGAGGCTCAGCCGCTCGGCGATGGCTTGGGCGCGCAGATGTTTTTTCACCGTGAGCGGGTAGTAGGTGCCGCCCTTCACGGTGGCGTCATTCACCACCAGCATGCACAGGCGCCCAGAGACCCGGCCGATGCCGGTGATGATACCGGCGGCGGGCACTGGCTCGTCATAGACCTGCCAGCCAGCCAGCGCCGACAGTTCGAGAAACGGGGAGCCCGGGTCCAGCAGCTGATTGATGCGCTCGCGGGGCAGCAGCTTGCCACGGGCCTGATGGCGGGCGTTGTTGGCCGCGCCGCCCCCTAGCGCGATCTCGGCAATGCGGGCGTGGAGATCGTCGACCAGCCCCTGCATGGCGGCCCGATTGGCCGCATATTCCGTGCTCGCCGTGTCGAGGCGGGAGTGGATACGACTCATGCATTTTCTCCCATCAGCTCGCGGCCGATGAGCCAGCGGCGGATCTCAGAGGTGCCGGCTCCGATCTCGTAGAGTTTGGCGTCCCGCAGTAGACGGCCGGTGGGGTATTCGTTGATGTAGCCGTTGCCGCCGAGCAGCTGGATGGCATCGAGCGCCATCTGGGTGGCATTTTCGGCGGCAAACAGGATAGCGGCGGCGCAATCCTTGCGGCTGGTGCGCCCCTGATCGCAGGCGCTCGCCACCGAATAGACCAGCGCTCGGCTGCTGGCGAGGCGGGTATACATATCGGCGAGCTTGCCCTGCACCAGCTGGAATTCGCCGATGGCCTGGCCGAACTGTTTGCGCTCACGCACATAGGGCAGCACCACGTCCATGCAGGCCTGCATGATGCCAAGGGGGCCGGCCGCCAGTACCACCCGCTCGTAATCGAGCCCGCTCATTAGCACCTTGACCCCGCCATGCAGGGGGCCCAGCAGGTTTTCCTGCGGCACCCGGCAGTTGTCGAACACCAGCTCGCAGGTGCTGGAGCCGCGCATCCCCAGCTTGTCGAGCTTCTGGGCGGTGGAAAAACCGGGAGTACCTGCCTCGACGATAAAGGCAGAAATCCCTTTGGGCCCGGCGGCGGGATCGGTCTTGGCATAGATGACGAAGGTGTCGGCATCGGGTCCGTTGGTGATCCACATCTTGTTGCCGTTGAGCACGAAGTGATCCCCATCGCGCACTGCGGTGAGGCGCATGCTGACCACATCGGAGCCTGCACCCGGCTCGCTCATGGCCAGCGCCCCCACATGCTCGCCGCTCACCAGCGGGGGCAGGTAGCGCGCTTTCTGCTCCGGTGTGCCGTGGCGGTGGATCTGGTTGATGCAGAGATTGGAGTGGGCGCCGTAGGAGAGGCCGACCGAGGCGCTGGCGCGGCTCACCTGCTCCATCACCAGCACGTGGGCGAGATAGCCGAGGTTCACCCCGTCATACTCCTCCGCCACCGTGATGCCGTGCAGCCCCAGTTCACCCATCCGGGGCCAGAGATCACGGGGAAAGGTGTTGCTCTGATCGATCTCGCTGGCGCGTGGGGCGATCACTTTCTGGCAGAAAGCCGCAACCTGTTCGGTCAGGGCATTCAGGGTCTCATCCATCTGCATCCATGCTCTCCTTGCGGATATGACAGTCGGGTAGGAAGGTTGGTTCGACCGGCTGACTCTGCGTTATGGCTGGCAGTGGTCGGTCCATTTTTGTACTTCACTTCTGCCACAAGTTTACGTTAGCGTAAACGTAAATCAATTGTTAATCTGTTGTATGTCGATAGAGAGGTGGTAGTGAGATCATCATCAGCTACCACGACAACAGCGCTATAGTGGCAGATCCGAATGACCAGTGTGTGGGCGCCGCGTCATAAAGCACCAACTCAGGAAAATAAGCGTGGGGCAACAAGGGAGCGAACGACAAGATGGATTTTACCCTGACCGATGATCAACAGGCGTATGTGGAGGCGGCCGCCGCCTTTGCCGATGAGGCGCTCAAACCCCATGCCGCGCGCTGGGACAAGGAGCATGAGTTTCCGATCCCGACCATCAAGCAGGCGGCCGAGCTCGGGTTTTGTGGTCTCTATACCCCGGAGCAGTTTGGCGGATTGGGATTGCCTCGTCTCGATGCGAGCCTCATCTTCGAGCGCCTCGCCATGGGCTGTACCTCGACCACGGCTTATCTGACCATTCACAACATGGTGAGCTGGATGCTGGGCAGCTGGCTGCCCAACGAGGTTGCCAAGGAGTGGGTGCCCAAACTGGCCAGTGGCGAGCTGCTGGGCTCCTATTGCCTCACCGAGCCGGGCGCGGGCTCCGATGCGGCGGCCCTCAAGACCCGAGCGGTGCGCGAGGGTGACAATTATCTTATTGAGGGAACCAAGGTCTTTATCTCGGGAGCGGGCAGCAGCGATGTGCTGGTGGTGATGGCGCGCACCGGTGGTGAAGGTGCGAAGGGGATCTCAGCCTTTATGGTGCCGGCCAATGCCCCCTGCGTGAGCTATGGCAAGGCAGAAGAGAAGATGGGCTGGAACAGCCAGCCGACCCGGGAGGTTGTTTTCAATGGGGTTCGCATTCCTGCCTGCTATCGGTTGGGCGAAGAGGGGGAAGGATTCAAGTTCGCCATGCAGGCCCTTGATGGGGGGCGCATCAATATTGCCACCTGCTCGGTGGGCACTGCCCAGCAGGCACTGGACGATGCGCTGGCCTATGTGCAGCAGCGCCAGCAATTTGGTCACCCGATCAGCGAATTCCAGAGCGTGCAGTTTCGCCTAGCAGATATGGCGACAGAACTGGCTGCAGCTCGCCTGCTGGTGCGTCAGGCGGCAGACAAGCTGGATCGCGGGGCACCTGACAAGAGTGCCTGGTGCGCCATGGCCAAAAGGTTTGCCACCGACGTCGGTTATCGGGTCTGTGATGAGGCTCTGCAACTCTTTGGTGGCTATGGTTATACCCGCGACTATCCCCTTGAGCGCTACCTGCGCGATACCCGGGTGCATCGCATTCTGGAGGGAACCAACGAGGTGATGCGACTCATCATCGCTCGTCGGCTGCTGGCCGAGCAGGGGTTGGCGCTCATGTAGTGCTGGATGACACCTCAAGGGCACCAGCTTTGTGAGCCAGTCACAGGTTGGTTCCATGCAACTCTGTCATCATGGCTATCGCTCTACTGACAAGGACAAACGCAATGACAAGGATCAGGCTCGAATACAACGGCCACGTGGCCTACATCACCCTTGACCATCCGCCCGCCAATACCTGGACGCTTGCCAGTCTGCAAGCTTTCCTGCGGATGATGGAGGAGCTCGACAGCCGCCCCGATGTGGTGGCGCTGGTGATCCGCGGGGCTGGCGAGAAGTTCTTCTGCGCCGGTGCCGATCTCAACCTGTTTGCCGATGGCAATGTCGAACTGGCTCGCGATGTGGCCGACGCTTTTGGCCGTGCATTCGAAGCGCTGGCCCGTTTTCACGGCGTCACCATTGCGGCCATCAACGGTTATGCCATGGGGGGGGGGCTGGAAGTGGCGCTGGCCTGTGATATCCGCATCGCCGAACAGCAGGCGTTGCTGGGGTTGCCGGAAGCCTCGGTGGGATTGTTGCCCTGTGCCGGTGGCACCCAGCGTCTGACCGAGCTGGTTGGGCCGGGCTGGGCCAAGCGGATGATCCTCTGTGGCGAGAAGGTGAGTGCATCCCTTGCCTATGAGATCGGGCTGGTGGAGGAGGTGGTGAAAACCGGGCAGGCGTGGGAGGCAGCCCATCAGATGGCCCATCTGGTGGAACGCCAGAGCCCGAGTGCCCTGCGCGCCTGCAAGACCCTGATCAATCAGGGGCGCAGCGGCCCGCGCGATGCGGCATTGCCGCTCGAGCGAAGCTTCTTCCTCGAACTGTTTAGTGATGCCAACCAGCGGGAAGGGGTGGCAGCGTTTCTCGAAAAGCGCGCCCCGCACTGGCAGTACCAAAAGCCGGATGGTGCAACCCATGAGTGAGCCAGTAAGTATCGCAACCCATCCAACGGCTGATGGCCACCAGATCGGGGTGTTGACTCTCGACAGCCCTGCGTCTCTCAACGCATTGAGCCTGCCTATGATCCAGATCCTGCAACAGACGCTAACTCGCTGGGAGCAGGATCCCGCCATCGCTTGCGTGCTGCTGCAGGGGGCGGGCGAGAAGGCGTTCTGTGCCGGTGGTGATATTCGCTCCTTCTATTACCGCAAGCAGGAGGTGAGCGGATCGGAACTGTTTGAATATGCCCGCGATTTTTTCGAGCAGGAGTATCGGCTCGATCACCACATCCACTGTTACCGCAAGCCCCTTGTCTGCGTGGCGGACGGCATCTGCATGGGCGGTGGGATAGGTCTGTTTGCCGGCGCCGATTTTCGGGTGGTGACCGAGAAGAGCCTGTTCGCCATGCCGGAGGTGACCATCGGCCTCTACCCCGATGTGGGGGCCAGCTGGTTTTTAAGCCGGATGCCGGGGCGACTCGGGCTCTGGCTTGGTCTGACCGGCGCCCGCTTCAACGGGAGCGATGCCATCGGCCTTGGGCTGGCGGATCACGCCATCGCCAGCAGCGAGCGAGCCGACTTGCTGCACCGGTTGGCGGCACTCGACTGGTCAGCCTGTTGCGATTTCCGTGAGCAGATCGATCAGCTGCTGCGTGGCCTTCATAAAGATGCTGCAGCACAATTGCCAGCGCCCATCCTGCTGCCCCATCAACCAAAAATCGATGACCTGCTGGCGGGGCGAACGTTGGCGGGGGTATTGGCAAGGCTGTTTGCTGTCCGATTTGACGAAACGGCGGGAGAGAAAGGATTGGCCCAGGCGCAGGAGAGCTGTCGCACCGGCAGTCCCATCAGCCGTGCCATCCTCTGGCGCCAATATTGGCAGGCTCGCCGCCAATCCCTTGCCGAGGTATTTGCCGACGAACTGACTCTCTCGGTCAACTGCGTGCTCAAGGGCGATTTTGTGGAAGGGGTGCGGGCGCTGCTTATCGACAAGGACAGGGATCCCCACTGGCAGGATCAGCCTGCCGAGGGGGATTGGCTGGACGAATTCTATCGCTGGCCCCATGGAGACAACCCGTTGGCATGCAAGGGCTAGGCTCTGCTCTGGCAGCTGCGGTGCTATCAAGAACGCAAGGAGCAAGCAGAATGACAAGGATCGGATTTATCGGGCTGGGCAACATGGGGGGACCCATGGCAGCCAATCTGGCCAAGGCCGGGCATACGGTGCAGGTATTTGATCTGGTTGCCCACAGTGTCGAGCGAGCCATTGCAGCGGGCTGCATTGCGGCAGGAGATGCCCGCGAAGCGGTGACCGACAGTGATGTCGTCATCAGCATGCTGCCTGCCGGTGAGCATGTGCGCAGCCTCTGGTTGGGCGAGAGTGATGGTGAGCGGGGTGGGCAGGATCTGCTGGCAGCTTTGCCTGCCGGTGTGCTGGTGATCGACTGCTCCACCATCGATGTGGCCTCTGCCCGTCAGGTGGGGAGCGCGGCCCGTGCACGCGGCTTGCGCTTTATCGATGCCCCCGTGTCGGGCGGGGTCGCAGGGGCTGCGGCAGGTACGCTCACTTTTATTGTTGGCGGCGATGCTGCGGATTTTGATGCGGCCAAGTCCGTACTGGCCTGCATGGGGCAGAATCTGTTCCACGCCGGCCCCCCTGGCGCCGGGCAGATCGCCAAGATGTGTAACAACATGCTGCTTGCCATCCATATGGCGGGTACCGCCGAGGCGCTGGCCCTCGGGGTAAAGGAGGGGCTGGATCCGGCAGTGCTCTCCACCATCATGGGCAAGAGCTCGGGCAACAACTGGAGTCTGGAGCGCTACAACCCCTGGCCCGGGGTGATGGAGAACGTACCGGCTGCACGTAACTATCAGGGGGGATTTATGACCCGGCTGATGGTGAAAGACCTCGGACTCGCCATGGCGCTGGCCGAGCATGCTCACAGCGCCGTGCCCATGGGAGCACTTGCGCGCAACCTGTTTAATCTGCATGCGGTGAACGGAGAGGGAGAGCTGGATTTTTCCAGTATCGTCCGGCTTTATCTGGAAAAAGGCAGAGAGGGGTAGTGGTCGCCGGGCACCATCTTGCGGCTTGCTGGGTTCAGGCTATCGCAGGCATCACAAGGAGAGAGAATGGATATCAAGCAGAAAGTCATCGCTATTACCGGTGCCGGTCGGGGGCTGGGGCGGGCCATAGCGCTCAATCTTGCCGCTCAGGGGGCCGAACTGGCGTTGATCGACCTGAATGCCAGCGATCTGGCCGTGACGCAGGCCGAGGTGCAAAGCCGTGGCGGGCGGTGTGCCATTTTCGTCTGCAACGTGGCAAGCGAACCGGAGGTAGAGACCACCTTTGTCGCGATCAAGGCGCACTTTGGTCGGTTGCACGGGTTGATCAACTGCGCCGGCATTCTGCGCGATGGCATGTTGCTCAAGGTGAAAGAGGGGGAAGTTGTAGAGAAGATGAGCCTGGCCCAGTGGCAGAGCGTCATCGACGTCAACCTCACCGGCACCTTCCTGTGCGGGCGCGAGGGGGCCGCATTGATGGCCACAGGCGGGGAGGGGGGGGTCATCATCAATATCTCCTCCATCGCCCGTGCCGGCAATATCGGCCAGAGCAACTATGCCGCCAGCAAGGCAGGGGTGGCCTCGCTGGTGGTGACCTGGGGGCGGGAGCTTGCCCGCCACGGTATCCGGGTGATGGGGATCGCCCCCGGGGTGTTCGCCACCGATATGACGGCCGCGATGAAGCCGGAGGCGATGACCCGAATGCAGCAGGCTATTCCGGTCGGCAAACTGGGTGAGGCGCAGCAGCTGGCCGAGACCGTTGCCTTCATCTTTGCCAACGATTACCTCAATGGCCGGATGATCGAGCTTGACGGCGGTCTGCGGTTGTAAACCTTTACCAAGATTTACATTGAGCCCTGACCTCGTGGTCAGGGCTTTTTTATGCACTCTTTTGAGTTCCAAAGGTACTGAATGGCGATGCATGGGCACCATCCGGGTCGCTCTGTGGCGGCAGAAATATGAGAAATATCAATGGGTCTCAGTTAATTTGAACCAGCTCACAGGCCCTTGAGGTCAGTGCTGTAAAATTGCGCGCGGTCAAGGTGGTGCATGTTTGACGATGCGAGGGATTGCGGTCGGAATAGTCATGCAATATAGTTGCCGCCTTTTTCACGGGGTCCGGATTTTCAGCCCCTCCCATATCGCGCGCAGTATGAATACGGACGCTCTGCCGCCGCCTAATTAAACAGGATTGAGATGGACAAGAAACTAGGGCTTGGCGCCCTCATTTCGCTGGTGATCGGCTCCATGGTCGGCGCCGGGGTCTTCAGTCTCCCACAGAATATTGCTGCACATGCCAGCGCCGGGGCCGTCGCTCTGGGATGGGCCATCACCGGGGTCGGCATGATCTGCCTCGCGCTGGTCTATCAAAACCTCTCCATGCGTCGCCCGGATCTCGATGGCGGTATCTTCAGTTACGCCAAGGCCGGTTTTGGTGACTTCATCGGCTTCAACGCCGCCTGGGGTTACTGGCTCTGCCAACTGCTGGCCAACGTCTCCTACGCCATCGTGGTGTTCAGCGCGCTCAGCTACTTCTTCGATACGCCGGATCACGTCATCTTCGGCGACGGCAATACGCCGGTGGCCATCACGCTGGCTTCCATCCTGATATGGTCGGTACACTCGCTGGTGCTACGCGGGGTGCAGGTAGCGGCCCTAGTGAACATCGTGACCACCATCGCCAAGATGGTGCCGCTCATCGTTTTCAGCGTGGCCATCCTGCTTGCCTTCAATATGAAGACCTTCACCCTGGACTTCTGGGGTCATGGCAACAGCGATCTCGGTTCCGTGATGGATCAGGTCAAGTCCACCATGAAGGTCACCCTCTGGGTCTTCATCGGTATTGAAGGGGCCGTGGTGGTCTCTGCCCGTGCCCGCCATCGCAAGGATGTCGGTCGTGCGACCGTGCTGGCCCTGCTGGGTGCGCTGGCGCTCTACGTGATGGTGACCCTCTTCTCGCTGGGGGTAATGACCCAGCCTGAGCTGGCCCAGCTCAAGAACCCCTCTACCGCCATGATCCTGGAAGCAGTAGTTGGCCCCTGGGGCGCCTGGCTCATCAACATCGGTCTGGTCATCTCCGTGATGGGGGCTCTGCTGAGCTGGACCGTGCTGGCGGCTGAAGTGCCCTACATTGCGGGCAAGACCGGGGTCTTCCCGGCCTGGTTTGCCAAGGAGAACAAGAACGGCTCACCGCAGGTATCGCTCTGGTGCTCCACCTGTCTGGTGCAGACTTTCCTTATCATCATCTACTTCCAGAACAGTACCTATCTGGCGTTGGTCAACATCGCCACCTCGGCGGCGCTGGTACCCTATGTTTTCTCAGGTGCCTATGGTCTCAAGCTGGCGCTGAAAGGGGAGACCTATCAGGGTCAACCGCATCAGCGCAAGCGTGATCTGTTGCTGGCCCTGATGGCGACCATCTATGGCTGCTGGCTGGTTTATGCGGCTGGCATCGAGTATCTGCTGCTGGTGGCGCTGCTCTACAGCCCGGGTATCTTCATCTACTGGAAGGCGCGCCAGCACCACGGTCTGCGTGGCCTCAACCGGCTGGAGCAGGGGATGACGGTGGCCTTGCTCGGTTGTGCCGTGCTGGCCTTCTACAAGGTGATGGACGGCACCATCCCCCTGAACTGACAGAGACAAGAGATGGCCCAAGGGCCATCTCTTCTTTTACACGCCGTCCGTGTCACAGGTGGTCGGCGTCGCCTCGGAAGGAATTTTTATGCTGTTTATGGGTTATCTGCTGCTGGGGGCTTTCGCCGGCATCCTGGCCGGACTGTTCGGGATCGGCGGCGGCCTTATCATAGTCCCGGTGCTGGTGGTGAGCTTTCACGCACAGGGGGTCGATCCCGATATCATCACTCATCTGGCACTTGGCACCTCGCTGCCGACCATGATCTTCACCGGTTTCAGTTCGCTGCGGGCCCATCAGGAGGCCGGAGCTGTCGACTGGGTGATGATCCGCAGGCTCGGTGCCGGCATGTTGCTTGGCGCCTGGCTCGGCGGCATGACCGCCAATCTGCTCAGTGCCAGCACCCTCAACATCATCATTGGCTGCTTTGCCTGGACCATGGCGCTGCAGATGGGGCTTAACCTCAAGCCCAAAGCGGAGCGCCATCTGCCTGGAGCGCTCGGTACCGGCATTGCAGGTACCGTTATCGGCTGGATGTCGGCACTGTTTGGCATCGGTGGTGGCTCGCTCACCGTGCCATATCTGAGCTGGAACAGCGTACCTATGCGCAACGCGGTAGCGGCCTCAGCTGCCTGCAGCATGCCGATCGCGCTGGCGGGTAGCCTGAGCTATCTCTATGCAGGATGGGGGCACGCAGATCTGCCCGAGTGGAGTGTGGGCTACATCTATCTGCCAGCCCTGATTGGTATTGTGCTCACCAGTACCCAGTTTGCCCGGGTGGGGGCCAAACTGGCACACAGACTCTCCCCACAGCGACTCAAGCAGGCGTTTGCCCTGCTGATGCTGCTGGTGGGGGCGAAATTCATGTTGTTTAGCTGAACCATTGGCCAGTTTGTTGAAAAATAAGGCAAACGATCTGTTGGAAGGCAGAAAGCCATTGCATTGAACGCCCAGTTTGCCTATTCTCCTCGCCGGTGGTCCTATTGGTCCTCTCGCATTGATAACCCGTCGACCTGGTCAGGACCGGAAGGTAGCAGCCAAGGCGGGGGACTCGAGTGCCGGGATGTGGCTGGTAGGGCCACCACTTGTTTCTGCAATTCAATAAGTTAGCTTCCTAAAGCCCTTGGTCATCCACTTTGTGTGGACGACAAGGAGCTCATCGATGAATCTCTGGCTCAGTCCCCACGGCATCTGGTATTACCGGAAAGTCACCACGCTCCCCTGTGGTCGTCGTAAAGAGATCAAAAAATCCCTGCATACCCGAGACAAGCTTACGGCTTGCGCTGTTGTGGCGAAATCATGGCTTCTGTTGGTTCGCCAGCACCTTGGCCTCTTGGTCAGGGGGCGCTAGGTTAATGGCTGTGTGATACCAAGTCGGAATAGAGTTGCTTCTGTCGTATCAGTCAGCTCACTGACCCCGACCACGCTCCATAGATCTTCTTCCAGCTTCTTGGCCTTGTGGATAGCAAATTTGGCTATGGTATCCAGCTCGTTGGCGACGAAATTGATGTCTGGTCGGCCGGTACGGGAGATGCCAACCAGCACTGAATAGAACTCTCCCTGCTGTAATACCTGCTCGATAAATTGCCGCTTTTCTTGCACGTTACCGAACGAATTGGCAAGGCAGCTCTTGATTTGGGGCCAACCTGAGTTTGTTTGCACGTACGATACGTAGACCTCTTCCTGCTTTGGTTTGTCATCTCGTTCCTGATGACGAAGCGGGGTCATCAGCACTTCTTTCAACAATTCCCCCTGAAACAGGGGATAGAGGTTGCCATGCTCCGGATTTGCAGTACAAACAGTGAGCACTCTTTGCAATGAACGTGGTTTGAGAGATTTGCCAATAGATGCCGGCTTCGGACTCCCATTGAGCTTGTTGACATAGAGTGGGGTGTTGAAAAGATGGCTGGTGTAAATATTGCGTAGAGCTCTGGCAAGTCCACGATAGCGGCGGTGCTCCGGGGCTGTTTTCAACTTTTTCTGGTTACTTTCGATAAGCAGAGTGAAGAACTGCCGGCCAATGTGGCGGGCGGTATCCCCTTCAATGCAAAGGTGCAATACCGTGCGGGTCATGTTGAGGCTGACCAACCGGTAAGGCAGATGCTGCAGGTCCATGGTTTTGGCAAGCTCCTGCAGGCGGGGCAGGGCAATGGTCACAACATCGTTTTGCTCACCGATAAAGGCCTCTTCCAGCTCAATTTGCATACCATGGGCGGAGATATCGCGGGTTAAGCCCTGCCAGGATCTGCCATTGTGGCTGATGGTTATCTCCGTTTTGTGGATGTAGCGTTGTTCTTTGCGTAGCTGAACATATTGCAGCAGCTCGATCACGAAAGGCATGGGCTCTTGTTCGTGACCAAATCGTTGCAACTCGTTGGGGTTGTTGATTGTCCCCCCTTCCTGACGGAACTCTTCTCGTTGTGCATCGAGGCTGATCTCCTGCAATAAACCGCAATAACCTATCTGTTTGATGCGCTCCAGCAACTGGATGTCATGTAATTGGGACTCTTCGAGCCCGACAATCTGGCTCAGATCCGCTTCTGCCAACTCACACAGTTCCAGTGAAAATTTATAGACACGCCAGCTGGGGCGATGGGCACCCACCTGAAAGAACAGTTTGGTCAAACCACTTAGCCGTAACTCTTCTGATGTGGCAGAGAAGAAGTAGATTTTATTTTGCACGGTATGGGCAAAGCTGTAGAGCAGCGTTTCTTTGGTGGCCCCCGGTGCCGGGCAGAGGCGTTTCATCCGGTCGGCCGAAAACAGTCCAGCCAGTGCGTCACGGTTTTTTTCGTCACGCCAGTACTCGAGAAGGTGCTGATTGTTCTCGCTGCGCAGGGCTATCTCCAGCTTGGGGTTTGCACCCGAGCTAAAAAAGAGTGGTATACCTGTCATGCGCGGTAGATAGAACTGCTCGTGTCCCTTGATGATCGCAGCAGAAAGCAGGTGATCGACGCTTATTCGATGATGGCCTTTATTGGCTTTGATGAACTCTTTGATAAAGGTATCAAAGGCCGGGTTGTCACCAGTGCGGATCAGTATTAGCCAGAATCGCCCCTCTTTATTCTCCTCGCCCAGAATCTGGTACTGCACAGGTTGTTGTAATAGTGGATTGGCGCTGTCGTGCTCCAACCCGGTAAAGATGACCTCAACCTGATCACCGGTTTGATAGGTCGGTAGATAAGGCACCGAGATACGAATGCCCTCAGGAGAAAGATCCGATGTTTTGGCCAGGAGTTTGGCTCCATCCTTGAGCCTGACTTCTACAGGGGAGCTGATATGCATACGCTCTTGGCGACGGCCGTAATAACTGGCGAATGGGATAGTCTTGACTTCATATTGCTGGAAAGGGTTGGCCTGCGCCGTGGCTTTGCCTTTTACCCGGGCTTGCTGCCGCTGTTTTTGCCACTGCTGCATCACCTCGTAGACACCCATCGTGTAGTCATCACGGTAAATGAAGCACTGGCTCTGGAACAGGCTGATAGCCTCTGCCGGCATGAAGTGGATCATGCTTTTAAATTCATATACTTGACACTCATCTGCCAAGGCGTCCCGCATATCGATGACCCTGCGGCAGGAGGCGCACTTGCGCTGTAGCTCCATTTTGAGCAGAAAGCGCCCGTTATTGCTTTCAGACTCAGTAAGCTGTGCAAAAATGTCTGCGAAATTCTTTTTCCGCAGCTGGGGAATGAGTTGTTCAATCAACTTTTGTTGCTGTACTGGATCCATGTATTCCCACCGCAAAAGTCATTTTATGAGCACAAATACGGATTATCTTGCCGTAACAGTGAGGTGCAATCACGCTTGTTAGTATTGCATATCCTAACGACTCCTCATTATTCGCTGAAGTGCGTTAACAACACCACCGGCATCTCATAAAGCTGCACTGTTCGACTTGTACATTTGGATACATATCGTCACCAACGACACACGGAAGTTCGTCGTGCCCGGTCGTAGGATGAAGTCATGGAGAACGGCTCCATTACCCTAATAAGGAAAGTGACCATGAAAAAGATCATCCCCCTGGCAGTCGCTGCAGTTTTCGCCCTGACCTCTGGTTTCACCATGGCAGCTACCCCGACCAAGGCTGCAGCACCGCAAGCGACTCAAACCAAAGTCGTGAAAAAACAGCATCATAAAACCAAACATCATGCCAAAGCTCCGGCAGCCAAAGCAGCACCGGCAACCAAATAAGATTTTGGCTCCTGCAGCGTCACCAAGACCACAAGCACGAGTAAAGAGTTTGGTGGTAGTGAAGTAAGCGGAGAGTTGTAATAACAAGGGAGGCTGATGCCTCCCTTTCATATGTTTGTGAAACTGGCAGAAGTTCATGCCAAGCCGCTTTTCTGTATCTATCTCCACTCTGTAACGCTCATGCATGTCCTCTGATGTTTCATCATCTTCAATCAGTTCCACCTTTTTACTGCTACTGTCGCCAGCTTTAGGTTATCTCGTGCTTGCCGTCTCCTCCGGTTGCGTTGCAGGATTTCCTCAGCGCATTCGGGAGCAAACTGCCGCAGGAGCCGCCGCAAAATGGCTACATGGTCAACACTACGGCATAAATGAGCGGATTTTGATCAGCCAAGCCAGGGGCATCATTACCCAGGCTTTTCTTTTATCGACCTTTATCTTTCTTGATTCATCTCAAGTGAGACCGTGTAAACAAGAATAAATATCATTTTATAGTGTCGGTGCTCATATTTACGTGCTGGTTAATTAACGTAGGTGACGTCAAGGTAAATATGGTGATGGATGTATTGTTAACAACTGCAACTGTTTTTTTTGCTTGTTCTATAAAAACGCATCACCAAGCCGATGTCATTATCGAGACCAGTCGAATTGGTTTGGGTTTTTAAATGAATAGGAATGCATTATTGTGCGTAAAATGATCCAGTGAAGATATATTATCAAGTTGGGTCGGTGCAGTTTATAGAAATTGCCCTGCCGAAAAGGTATCACTCATGATGCAACCGATTAACCTGTTGCTGTGCTACTTGGAGAACCACTCCAAGCCGCCACCGTGTTGGGCTCATGGGGTCTATGACAACTGGCGATGGCAAGGATGTATGCAAAATCGTGAGTAAAGGTATATGGCATAAGGCATTTTTAACTTCGACTTCCCGCTTGTTGCATCCTCTTGTTATCTCTTCAGCTATTCATCTGGCTGCGGGGATTACATTAATCGAAAAATTCGCCCTGGCTCGCTTCGTGATTAATTAAATTATATTCAATTAAAAACTTTAAATTCATGAAGGCATGATTATCCCTTTGGGGGTAAATGTTTTTGTTTGTGATATGACGCGCCCTGTAAATAGGTTCAATCCCTGTGGAATTGATAGAGATCAATACTGAGGGGTAGGTGAGTCCTTAGCATTTCCGCTGTTAAGCATTTATCAGACAAGTGCTCACTACGGGAATAAGAAGAATGGTCGAGGATAATTTTTTATCGGCTCATGGGATTAATCGCCGTGATTTTATGAAATTGTGTGCCGGGATGGCCGCAACCCTGGGATTAAGTCAGAATGCCGTCGCCAAGATGGCCACTGCGCTCACCAGTCCCGAGCGGCCGCCGGTGATCTGGATAGGGGCGCAGGAGTGCACCGGCTGTACCGAGTCGCTGCTGCGGGCCACGCACCCCACCATCGAGAACCTGATCCTCAACACCATTTCGCTGGAGTACCACGAGGTGCTCTCGGCGGCCTTCGGCCATCAGGCCGAAGAGAACAAGCACAATGCCATCGAACGCTACAAGGGCAAGTATGTGCTGGTGGTGGACGGCTCCATCCCGCTCAAGGATGGTGGAATCTACTGCATGGTGGCCGGTGAACCCATCGTCGACCATATTCGCCGCGCGGCTGCCGATGCCGCTGCCGTCATTGCCATCGGCTCCTGTGCCGCCTGGGGCGGCGTCCCCGCCAGTGGCGGTAACCCGACCGGCGCTGTTAGCCTTGAAGAGGCGCTCGGCAATATCGGTACCCCCATCATCAATATCCCGGGCTGCCCGCCCAATCCCCACAACTTCCTCACCACGGTTGCCTACTACATCACCTATGGCAAGCTGCCGGCGCTGGATGCCAAGAATCGGCCGCTGTTTGCCTATGAGCGGCTCATCCACGAAAACTGCGAGCGCCGTCCGCACTTCGATGCCGGCCGCTTTGCCAAGGAGTTTGGTGACGAGGGTCACCGGCAGGGCTGGTGTCTCTATCATCTGGGCTGCAAGGGGCCGGAGACCTACGGCAACTGCTCGACCCTGGAGTTCTGCGATATCGGTGGTGGCATCTGGCCCGTTGGTATCGGTCATCCCTGCTACGGCTGCAACGAGCAGGGTGTCGGTTTCAGCAAGGGGATCTTCCAGCTTGCCAAGGTTGAGAATCCGACCCCGAGGGTCAACAAGCCCGATGTGGCCATTCAGGAGGGGGGTCATATCTCTCCCACTTCCACCGCGCTGATCGGCGGTGCCCTCGGGGTGCTGGTCGGGGTGAGTCTGATGACGGTGCGTGAACTCGGTCGCCAGCAGAAGCGCCATGAAGCCGGGCAGCATCCGTCACGGGAGGAGTAACCGTGAACAGACGCAACTTCCTCAAATTTGCCTCCGTCGGCGCGCTGGCAGCCGGGGCCACTGTGCCCGGCACAGCCCTGGCGGCTGCCAAAAACAAGCCACCCATTCCCGGTGCGCTTGGCATGCTCTACGACTCCACCCTCTGTGTCGGTTGTCAGGCCTGCGTGGCGGAGTGCCAGCGCCTTAACGGCAACCCGGCCAATCCGGCGGGCGAGCAGACCTGGTCCAACAACGACAAGCTGAGCCCCTACACCAACAACATCATTCAGGTGTGGAAGAGCGGCGCGGGCGAGCACAAGGATCAGCTGGTGGATGGCTATGCCTACATCAAGAAGCAGTGCATGCACTGCGTCGATCCCAACTGCGTCTCCGTCTGCCCGGTGCAGGCCCTTAAAAAAGATCCCAAGACCGGCATCGTTCACTACGACCCGAGCGTCTGTACCGGTTGCCGTTACTGCATGGTGGGCTGCCCGTTCGACGTGCCCAAATATGACTACGACAACCCGCTGGGGGCGATCCACAAGTGCGAGCTCTGCAACCAGAAGGGGCTTGAGCGGATTGATCAGGGTAAATTGCCCGGCTGTGTCGAGGTATGCCCGACCGGTGCCGTTATCTTCGGCACCCGCGAGGAGCTGATGGCCGAGGCCAGGCGTCGCCTGCTGGCCACCCCGGGCAGCGAATATGCCTACCCGCGCCAGACCCTCAAGGCCAACGACCCCTACCTGCACGAAGTGCCCAACTACCAGCCTTACGTCTATGGCGAGAAGGAGGGGGGCGGCACCCAGGTGCTGGTGCTGGCTGGGGTGCCCTACACCAAGCTCGACATGCCCGATCTGCCGGAGCTCTCATCCGGGGCGCGCTCGGAGCATATCCAGCACACCCTCTACAAGGGGATGGTGCTGCCCATGGTGGTGCTGACCGGTCTCTCCGTGCTTATCCGTCGCAACACCAAGAATGGCCACGATCATCACGATGGTCACGATCAGAGCAAGGGGACATCGGTCGATCAAGGGAAACAACAGGGGGGCAAGGATCATGAGTAACCACAAGGCACATCCCCTTGGCGGCAAGCTGGTGAGCTGGCCTGTGCTGGTGCTGGCACCCTTTGCGGTGCTGTGCGGCATGCTTATCCTCAAGCGCCTCATCTTCGGGCTGGGCTCGGTGACCGATCTGAACGGGGGTTATCCCTGGGGTCTCTGGATCTCCTTTGACCTCTTGATCGGTACCGGTTTCGCCTGCGGTGGTTGGGCGCTGGCCTGGGCGGTTTACGTCTTCAACCGGGGCGAGTATCACCCGCTGGTGCGACCGGCTCTGTTGGCGAGCCTGTTCGGTTATTCGCTGGGCGGCCTCTCCATCACCATCGACGTCGGCCGTTACTGGAACCTGCCGTACTTCTACCTGCCCGGTCACTTCAACACCTCCTCGGTGCTGTTCGAGACGGCGGTCTGCATGACCATCTACATCGGGGTGATGGCGCTGGAGTTTGCGCCCGTGCTCTTGGAGAAGTTCGGCTGGAAAACCTCCATGGCGCGACTCAACAAGATCATGTTCTTCATTCTGGCGCTGGGGGCACTGCTGCCCACCATGCACCAATCCTCGATGGGCTCGTTGATGATAGTGGCGGGGGAGAAGATCCATCCGCTCTGGCAAAGCTATGAGCTGCTGCCGGTTTTTTCGCTTCTGACCGCCTTCATCATGGGCTTCTCCATCGTGGTGTTTGAGGGCTCTCTGGTGCAGGCGGGGCTGGCGGGGCGTGGCCCTAACGAGAAGCCGCTCTTCTACAAACTGACCCAGGTGATCGACATCTTCCTGATCCTGTTTGTGGCGCTGCGCTTTGCCGAGATCGTCATCCACGACAAGTCGGAGTACCTCTCCGAGTTCAACCGCTACTCCATTCTGTTCTGGAGCGAGATCGCGCTGATGATCTTCCCGCTGCTGGTGTTCCACTGGGACAAGAGCCGCCGGGACTCGCGCATGCTTTTTCTGGGGGCCCTCAGCATGCTGCTGGGCGCAGCCCTCTGGCGACTGGATTACTCCCTGATCGCCTTCAACCCCGGCAATGGCTACCACTACTTCCCCTCCGCGACGGAGGTGCTGATCTCCCTTGGCTTTGTTGCCATCGAAGTGTGTGCCTATTTGCTGCTGATCCGGCTGTTGCCGGTACTGCCATCACTTGAACGTGTTCACCAAGATTATCAGGCCCGAGGGAAAGCCAACGTATGAGCCAACGTATCACCATAGACCCCATCACCCGTATCGAGGGTCACCTGCGTATCGACTGCGAAATCGAAGGCGGCGTTGTCACCAAGGCCTGGTCGTCCGGCACCATGTGGCGCGGGATGGAGGAGATCGTCAAGGGCAATGACCCGCGCGATGCCTGGATGATAGTGCAGCGTATCTGCGGGGTGTGTACCTCCATTCACGCCATCGCCTCGGTGCGGGCGGTGGAGAACGCCATCGGCGCCAAGGTGCCGGTCAATGCCCAGTACATCCGCAACCTCATCATCGCGGCCCACAACATCCACGATCACATCGTCCACTTCTATCAACTCTCCGCGCTGGACTGGGTGGACATCACCGCGGCCCTTGAGGCCAATCCGCAAAAAGCGGCGGACATGCTCAAGGGGGTATCGACCTGGTCCCTCAACAGTGCCGACGAGCTGACCAGGGTGCAGGATAAAATCCGCGCGCTGGTAGCCAGCGGCCAGCTTGGCATCTTCGCCAACGGCTACTGGGGTCACAAGGCGATGAAGCTGAGCCCGGAGGTGAACCTCATCGCCGTGGCCCACTATCTGCAGGCACTGGAGTGCCAGCGCGATGCCAACCGCATCGTCGCCATTCTCGGCGGCAAGACCCCCCACATCCAGAACCTGGCGGTGGGTGGCGTGGCCAACCCCATCAACCTGGATGCGCCGAGTGTGCTCAACCTGGAGCGGCTGCTCTACGTGAAGAGCTTTATCGACCGGCTCGGCGAGTTTATCGAGCAGGTCTACAAAGTGGATGCCGCCATCATAGCCGCCCACTACCCCGAGTGGCTGAACCTGGGGCAGGGGGCCAAGCACTACCTGAGCGTGCCGGAGCTTCCCACCGACGGTAACGGCGGTAGCTTCCTGATGCCCGGTGGCTACATCGAGAATGGCAATCTGGCGGGTTATCGCCCCATCGAGAGCCATCAGGATGGCTGGTTGATGGACGGTATCGCCGAGAGTAGCAAGCACGCCTGGTACAAGGATGACGAGCCCCTTAAACCCTGGGAGGGCAAGACCGAGCCCGATTACACCGGCTGGCAGGATGACGGCAAGTACTCCTGGGTCAAATCCCCCACCTTCTACGGCAAGGTGGTGGAGGTGGGGCCGCTTGCTGACTTGTTGGTGAAGCTGGCCGCGAAGCACCCGGAGACGGTGGCGCACTTCGATCAGCTGAACGGCATCTACAAGGCGCTCACCGGCTCGGCCATCAAGACTGAACAGCTGCACTCCACCATGGGTCGCATCATCGGTCGCGCGGTGCGCTGCTGCGTGCTCAAAGATACCCTGTCCCATCAATGGAAGGCGCTGGTCGACAACATCGGCAAGGGGGATACCACCGCCTATATCAAGGCCGAGATCCCGGCGGATAAAGAGTTTCGCGGGGTGGGCTTTGAAGAGGCGCCGCGTGGCATGCTCTCCCACTGGATTGTCATCAAGGGCGGCAAGATCGAGAACTATCAGGCGGTGGTGCCGTCGACCTGGAACTCGGGCCCGCGCAACTTCAACGATGAACCCGGCCCCTACGAGCAATCGCTGGTAGGCACCCCGGTGGCTGACCCTGCCAAGCCGCTGGAAGTGGTGCGCACCGTCCACTCGTTCGACCCCTGCATGTCCTGCGCTGTGCATGTGGTGGATACCCAAAATGGTGAAACGACTCAGGTGAAGGTGCTGTGATGAACACCCTGATCCTGGGCGTGGGCAACCTGCTCTTGAGTGATGAGGCCGTCGGCGTGCGCATCGTTGAGGGGCTGGGGCGCGAATACCGTTTCCCCCCCGGCATCGAGCTGCTCGACGGCGGTACCGCCGGCATGGAGTTGCTCGAAGCGATGGCCAGTCGCGATCACATCATTCTGGTGGATGCGGTGCGCAGCGGTAATCCGCCGGGCACAGTGGTAACCCTGAAGGATGAGGAGATCCCGACCCTGTTTGGCCGCAAGATCTCCCCCCATCAGCTGGGGCTGGCGGATGTGCTCTCGGCGCTGCACATGACGGGGGAGTCGCCCAAGCGGCTCACCCTGATCGGGGTCGAGCCCGAATCCCTCGAACCGCGTATCGGCCTCACCCCTGTGGTGGTGGCTGCCATGGGTGAGGCGACGGATCGGATTTTGACCCTGCTGGCTGCCGTTGGTGCGCCCGCCATTGTGCTCTCTGAGCAGGAGAAAGCTGAACAAGCACGGGAGGGCCTATGGCGCAGTCTCATTTAAGCGAGCTTGATGCTGTGAAGGAGCGCGTGCAGGAGTTTTCGGGTTTTGTCAGTAATCCCGCGCCCCTGCTGGTAGCCCAGTACGAGCGGATCGCTCGCGAAGAGATGCAGGCGCTGCCCTTCTATCACGCCACCATGCCCATTGTGGCCGAGTGCACGTTGTTTGAAGATCAGTGGCTCGGCTGCGTGCTCACCCCCTGGATGTTGAGCGTGGTGGTGCTGCCGGGGCCGGATCAATTGTGGCCGGTGCGCAGCAGCAGCGATCGGCTCGCCCTGCAGCTTCCCTGCGGCAACATGACCTTTATGGTGGGTGAATTGCCCGAAAGTGGTCAGTTGCTGGCCAGCTCCCTGATGTCGCCGCTCGATCCCCATCTCGGGGCCAGGGAGGGGCGCGCACTGGTGGGCAGTACCCTCAAGATGCTGCTCTCCTTGCCGGTGCAGCAAGGGGCTGGCGGCGTGGATCTGGGCCGCAGACGGCTATTCGGTGCCCGGCGCGGTCAACCGGCATAGTCGCTAGGTTTCACGCGAAATCAAGTTTAGAATAGGGGGCCATTTTGGCCCCTCACTCCCATGTTCAGACACGCATTCCACCTCTTTTTTGAGTGATGATCCGTGAGTGGTACAAAACAAGAAGGATCCCCATGACTGTTCCACGCAATTCCCTTCGCCATTACGCTAGATCCAGCGCTGCCGCCCTGTTGACTCTGCTGCTGGGCACTGCCTCTCACGCGGCGCTGGCCGCTGCCCAACCTGTGCCTGCCGAGCTCAAGCTCGCCATCGGAGCCGAACCCACCGAAGGGTTTGACCCTCTGCTTGGCTGGAGCCACGGCAGCTACCTGCTGTTGCACAGTCCGCTGCTCAAACAGAATGCCGATCTCAGCTGGCAGAATGTGCTCACCCAATCGGTGACCCCGAGCAAGGATGGCAAGGGGTGGCTCATTACCCTCAAGCCTGACCTGAAATTCTCCAACGGTGCACCGCTCACCGCCGAGGATGTGGCCTTTACCTACAACAGCGCAGCCAAGGGTGGCGGCAAGATCGACATGGGCAACTTTGTCTCGGCCAAGGTGCTCTCGCCCACCGAGGTTGCCATCACCCTGAGTGCTCCCCAGAGCACCTTCGTCAACGTGCTGGGATCTTTGGGGATAGTGTCGAAGCGGGATTACGACGCAAAAGCATATGCCCAAAAGCCGGTCGGTGCCGGCCCTTACCGGCTGGTGAGCTTCCTGCCCGGCCAGCAACTGGTGGTGGAGGCGAACCCCTATTACGCTGGCGGCAACAATGACTTCAAACGGCTGGTGTTTGTCTTTATCGATGAAGAGAGCGCCTATGCCGCGGCCCAGAGCAGCCAGCTCGATGTGGTGCGCATTGCCCCGTCACTGGCGCCCACCGTACCTGCTTCCCTCAAGCTGTGGGTGCGGCCGAGTGTCGAGAACCGCGGTATCGTCTTCCCCATTCCGCCTGCGGGCGGTAAGGATGCCAAGGGTTATCCCATCGGCAACGACGTGACCTCGAATGTGGCGGTGCGCCGCGCCATCAACTACGCCATCGACCGCAAGCTGCTGGCCGACCAACTGCTGGAAGGACATGCCATCCCCGCCTACAGCGCGGTGGAAGGCCTGCCTTGGCTGAACAAAGCCACCGCCTTCAAGGATGGCGATGCTACCCACGCCAATGTCCTGCTAGACGAGGCGGGTTGGAAGATGGGCAGTGACGGCATTCGCCACAAGGGCTCCCTGCGCGCCGCCTTTACCCTCTGGTACACCAGTGGCGACAGCACCCGCCGGGATTTGGCGGAAGCGGTGCGCGCCATGCTCAAACCCATCGGCCTCGAGGTGAGCCTCAAGTCCGGCAGCTGGGAGCAGGTGGAGCGGGAGATGCACGCCAACCCGGTGCTGATGGGGTGGGGGAGTCTGGATCCCATGGAGCTCTATCACCACTACCAGAGCGGCTCCGGTGGCGTGGAGTTCTACAACCCGGGCTACTACAGCAACCCTGTGGTGGATGGCCACCTCAAGCAGGCGCTGGATGCCCCGAACTGGCAGGCGGCCGTGCCGTTCTGGCAGCAGGTAGAATGGGATGGCAAAACTGGCGCCGGAGTGCAGGGAGATGCCGCCTGGGCCTGGCTGCTCAATGTGCAGCACACTTATCTCGCCAACCGTTGCATCGACCTTGGCAAGGGGGCGCCGGAAATTCACGGTAGCTGGTCACTCCTCAACAACCTGCAGGATTGGCGGTGGACGTGCCGTTAAGTTTGCCCTTGAGTCACTCTGGTTATCTGTTGCTAAAAGCCCTGCTGCGTCTGGCAGGGTTGTTATGTCTGGTCTCGGTCGCCACCTTTGTGCTGCTGAGCTACTCCCCGATTGACCCCATCAAAGCCTATATTGGCAACGATCTGCTCCATGTGCCGCCGGAGCAGTACGCCCGCATAGCCGCCCGCTGGGGGCTGGATCAGCCGCTCTGGCTGCGCTACTGGCACTGGTTTACCCAGGTGCTGCAGGGGGATCTCGGTTACTCCATGCTCTACAACGCGCCTGTAGGTGAAGTCATAGGCCAGCGCTTTGCTGCCTCCTTCCTGCTGCTGGCGGGTGCCTGGCTGCTCTCCGGCTTTTTCGGCATTCTGCTTGGCCTCTGCGCCGGTCGCTATCTCAATCGCTGGCCCGATCGCCTGATTTGCCGGTTTGCCTATCTGCTCGCCTCCCTGCCCACCTTCTGGGTCGGCCTGTTGCTGCTCGCCCTGTTTGCGGTGCACTGGCCGCTACTGCCAGTCTGCTGCGCCTGGACGCCGGGGCTTGCTGCCGATGAAGCGGACTGGTTGATGCGATTGCGCCATCTGCTGCTGCCGGTGACTACCCTGGCGCTGCTCGGGGTGGGCAACATTGCCCTGCATACCCGGGGGCGGGTGGCCGAGGTGCTGGAGAGCGACTTTATCCGCTACGCCCGCGCTCAGGGGGATGGCGGCTGGCCCATGCTGCGTTTTCACGTGCTGCGCCACGCCCTGACCCCGGCGCTCTGCCTGCAGTTTGCCTCCCTTGGTGAGCTGATTGGCGGATCGCTCTTGGCCGAAAAGGTCTTCTCCTACCCGGGGCTCGGCCAGGCCACTGTGGATGCGGGGCTGCGGGGCGATATCCCCTTGCTGATGGGCATAGTGCTCTTCTGCACCCTGCTGGTCTTTATTGGCAACACGGTGGCCAGTTTGCTGCTGGCCCGCATCAATCGGGGCTGGGAGGGTGAGCATGCTGTTTAATCCGCTTCCCTCCATACTGCGGCTGGGTTTTGCCCTGCTCGGATTGGCGCTGCTGGCCACTTACGGCTGGAACCTCTCTCATCAGGATGTGCCGATGGATCTGCTGGCGCGCCAGCAGCCTCCCTCGCTGACCCACTGGTTCGGCACCGATCAGATGGGGCGGGATCTCTGGTTGCGCGCCTTTCAGGGCACCCTCACCAGTCTGGAGCTTGGCATCAGCACGGCTCTCTGCAGTGGCCTGTTGGCCATGGTGGCGGCAAGCGTATCGCTCGTTCACCCCAGATGTGATGCGGCGGTGCGAATGGTGATCGACGCCATGCTGGCGCTGCCCCATATGCTGCTGCTGATCCTCATCTGCTTTACCGTGGGGGGCGGTATGCGCGGGGTGACCCTGGCGGTGGCGCTCACCCACTGGCCCAAGCTGGCGCTCATTCTTTGCGCAGAAGCGCGGCGGATCGCCTGCAGCGACTATGTGGTGCTGGCCCGCTGTCAGGGGATGGGGGCGCTGCGTCGCTGGCGCATCCACCTGCTGCCGGGGCTGTTGCCCCAGTGGTTTATCGGCACCCTGCTGATGTTTCCCCATGCGGTGCTGCACAGCGCGGCCTTGAGCTTTCTCGGTTTCGGTCTGGCGGCCCACGAGGCCTCGCTGGGCCTGCTGCTGGCCGATGCGTTGCGTTATCTGGCCGGTGGCGGCTGGTGGCTGGCCCTCTTCCCGGGGCTGATGTTGCTGCTGCTGGTATTGCTGTTTGATCAGGCTACCCGCGCCTTGCAACAGCTGCTGTGGCACAGGAGTGAACCATGCTGAGTTTTGATCAGGTGACCATAGAGGCGGCCCACTACTCCTGGCTGGGGCGGCGCAGCTGGCAGCCTTTGCTGACCGATATCAGCCTGCAACTGGCGCCAGGGGAGATAGTGGCGCTGGTGGGGGGGAGCGGCGAGGGCAAGAGCCTGCTGTTGCAAAGCGCTCTGACTCTGCTACCGGACAACCTGCGGATGCGCGGCACCATCTCCCTTGATGGCACGCCTCTGTGCGATGCCAGCCGCGCCCGTCTGCGCGGTCACACCCTCTGCTATGTGCCACAGGGGGTAAGCGCCCTCAATCCATTGTTGACGGTGGAGCGTCAGCTGGGGCGTGCGGCACGTCTCTGCGGCCAGAATTGTTCTCGCGAGCGGCTCGGCGAGCAGTTGCTGCGCTATCAGCTGCCCGCGACCACCCTGGACAGATTCCCGCGCCAGCTCTCCGGCGGCATGGCCAAGCGCATTCTGGCCTGCACTGCGGCGCTCGGTGGTGCCCGCTACATTCTGGCAGACGAGATCACCGCCTGGCTCGACGAGGGGCTGGCCTGTCTGCTGCTCGGCCAGTTGCGTGAATTGGCCAATCAGGGCAGCGGTATCCTCTGGGTGACCCACGATCTGGCGCTGGCGGCCCGCTTTGCCGATCGCATCGTGGCGCTGCATCAGGGGCAGGTGAGCGATACCTTGAGTTGCCATCATCTGCGCCAGGGGCAGGGGAGCGAGATGCTCCGCGCCCACTGGCAGGCGCTGCCCGAGTTCAATGCGCTCTTCTCTGTGCCGGAGGTCTCCTGATGTTGGAAGTACGAAATCTCACCATCGCCCAGGGGGAGCGACCCCTCTGGCAGGGGTTATCGCTGACGGTGAAAGCGGGCGAACGGCTCGGCATCTCCGCCCCGAGCGGTTATGGCAAGACCACGCTGGGGCGGGTATTGGCGAGTTGGCAGCCTGTTCGGGCAGGCGGGCAGATCCTGCTGGATGGGCAGCCGGTGCCTGAACAGGTAAAAGGCTATAACCCCATCCAGCTGGTGCCCCAGCACCCGGAGCTCACCTTCAATCCCTATCGCACCACCGGGCAGGCGCTCTGGGATGTATGGCGCCCCGATGACGCCATGCTTGCCCGCTTTATGGTCAAGCCTGAGTGGCTCAGTCGTAAACCCGGCCAGCTCTCCGGCGGTGAGCTGGCCCGCATCGCGTTGCTGCGCGCCCTCGCTCCCCGCACCCGGTTGCTGATTGCCGATGAGGTGACCGCCCAGCTGGATCCGCAAATCCAGCGCCAACTCTGGCGGGAGTTGATGGTTGAGTGCGAGCAGCGCGGGCTTGGCATGGTTATATTCAGTCACCAGCAGGCGCTGTTGCGTCAGATCTGTCATCGGGTGCTGCGCTTTGGTGAGATGCAGCCCGTGACTGGTGTATTGGCTGAAAATGCGGCCTGAGGGTTAGTTCCCCCTCATCCCCAGCCCTTCTCCCGCAAGGGGAGAAGGGAGCATAAGGTGCCATTTCGCCAGGCTCGGGGTTTAGGGTTTGGAGAACCTCGAGGTGTGAAAATATGGCTGGTTGTTATGCTCGAAGCCCCCTGAGGGGCTTGAGGGCGTTGTATAGCCGCGGCATCCACAAACCGGTTCCCTCTCCCTGGGGAGAGGGCCAGGGTGAGGGCGCGCGAGTATGAAACGCTGACCATTCTGTACAGAGAGAATCGTTGGCAAAGCGCGCAGATAAAAGAGAGGGAGGCATCAGCCTCCCTCTTTTGTTTTCTACCGTTATCAGCGGCGTTTAACCGGTTCAGGCACTGGCCAGCCAGTTGAGCCAGGCATCCATCCCTTCACCGGTAGTGGCGCTGACCTGGATCACCTGAATATAGGGGTTGACCCGTTTGGCGTTCTCGATGCAGCGGGCCACGTCAAAGCTGACGTAGGGGAGCAGATCGATCTTGTTGATCACCATCAGCTGGGCGGCGGCGAACATGTCCGGGTATTTCAGCGGCTTCTCTTCCCCCTCGGTGACGGAGAGGATTGCCACCTTGTACTTCTCGCCGAGATCGAAGCTGGCGGGGCAGACCAGATTGCCCACGTTCTCGATAAAGAGAATGCCCCCTTCATTGGCGGGCAGCTGGTGGCAGGCGTCGTGAACCATTTTGGCGTCCAGATGGCAGCCCTTGCCGGTGTTGATCTGCACGGCAGGGACGCCGGTGGCACGGATGCGATCCGCATCGGCGCTGGTCTGCTGATCCCCTTCGATCACAGCGCAGGGGCGTTTGTCGGCCAGCTGGCGCAGGGTTTCGCACAGCAAGGTGGTTTTGCCTGAACCCGGGCTCGATACCAGATTGAGCACCAGCTGGTCGGCGGTTGTGAAGTGTTCGCGGTTGTGGGCCGCCAGCGCATTGTTCTTTGCCAGCACATCCATCTCGATGGCGATCAGCTGGCGCTGTCCCATGCCGGGGACCGATAATCCCGCTTCCCCTTTGCCGTAGTGCAGATCACCCTGCTGATGGTCATGGTCATGGTCATGGTCATGGTCATGGTCATGGTCATGGTCATGGTCATGGTCATGGGGATGCGCGTGGGAATGGCCGTGGTCATGAGAGTGGACATGATCATGATGATGGTCGTGGGGGTGATCATGGTGGTGCTCATGGGGGTGATCATGCCCCTCATGGCTTATGGGAGCCCGCACCCCGTGGTAGTGGTGATGGACATCCCCCTGATGGTGATAGTGGTGGTGAATGATCAGGGTGCGCGGCGCGCTCTGCTCGTGGTCATGGTGGTGATTGGCGTCATGACCATGTTCATGGTGATGTTCATGTTCGTGATGATGCTCATGATCATGCTCATGGCCGGCGATCCGCGCCTGGCCGCATCCGCATACGCTACACATATCAACTTACCTCGATGTCGGTGATGCGCAGGTTATCACCCTGCGCGACTCGTAATTTGTATCCGCCACACCCGGGGCAGGCCTGCCCGCGCTCGGTGAGGGTGACCGTCTGGTTGCAGTCATAACACCAGGCCTCTGCCGCCTGGCGTTGAAAGTGCAGCTTGGCCCCTTCGACGGCGGTGCCCTTGGCGGCCGCCTCGAAACAGAAGGCAATGGTGTCCGGGTCGACGCAGGAGAAGCTGCCGACCTCGAGCCAGAGGGCGGTCACCTTGGTAAAGCCCCGCTGGGTGGCCTGTTCGGCCGCCAGATCGATGGCGGCCATGGCCAGAGACATTTCGTGCATGGTGACTCCTTAACCGATATGGGGAGGAGCAGTGACTCCTCCCTGTAATTGACGAAACGGCATGGCTGCTCAACAGATCCGCGGCAGCAGCTCCCCTTGCGGCAGCTCCAGATAACGGCGGCTACCCCAGGGGTTGTTGAGGATCACCTTGTGGCGATCGCTCGCCTGAACCACGCCGATCTGGCTGGCGGCGGAGTTGAATTGCCGCAAGATGCCCAGTGCGTCCTGCGCCTGTTCGGCAGGCAGGGCCAGCACCATGGTCCCCTCGTTGGCGAGATCATGGGGCTCGAAACCGTAGAGCTCGCACAGGCCGCGCACCGGATCGCACACCGGAATGGCGGACTCCTCCAGCTCGATGGCAACGCCGGAGGCACTGCTCCACTCGTTGAGCACGGCGGCAAGGCCACCGCGGGTAGCGTCGCGCAGGGCGTGAGGGGTAATGCCCGCTTTTAGCAGCGCTTCTACATGCGGCCACAGGGTGGTGCAGTCGCTCTTGAGATCAGATCCCAGTTGCAGGGCGTCACGGGCCATCAGGATGCAGGCGCCGTGGCTGCCGATATCCCGCGACACCAGGATGGCGTCACCGGCCTTGAGGCTCCGCACCGAAATGCCCCGGCTCTGTTCAGGCAGAGGGAAGGTGCCGACCCCGCTGGTGTTGATAAAGATCTTGTCGGCGGCCCCCTTGGGCACCACCTTGGTGTCGCCGCAGACGATGCGGGCGCCGCTGTTGGCAAGCTCGGCCGCCATCGACTCGACGATGCGGGCCAGATCGGCGTAGGGGAAGCCCTCCTCGATGATAAAGCTGCAGCTCAGATACTCGGGTTTGGCCCCCATCATGGCGAGATCGTTGACCGTACCGGCGATGGCCAGCTTGCCGATATCGCCCCCCTCGAAGAAGAGCGGCGAGACGGTAAAGCTGTCGGTGGTGAAGGCGACGGGGCCGCTTACCGGCAGCAGGGCGGCATCTTCACCGCGCAGCAGGATCTCGTTGCCAAAGTGGCGAAAGAAGAGCTGGTTGATCAGCTGGTTCATTTCTACACCGCCGCCGCCGTGGCTTAACTGAATTTCTCTCATTGGATCCCCATATATCGGTAGTAGGCATTGCAGGCCCCTTCGGAGCTGACCATGCAGCTGCCCATGGGCTGGGTCGGGGTGCAGCCCCGGCCAAAGACTTTGCACTGGTTCGGTTTGGCCAGGCCGCGCAGGATATCGGCGCACTGGCACGCCTTGTGGTCATCGATGGGAGTCTGATCAAGCTGGAAGTGACGCTCCGCATCGCGCTTGGCAAAGGCATCGCGCAGGCGCAGGGCGGAGGCGTTGATATCCCCCAGACCTCGCCAGCGAAAGTGCTCGCGGGTCTCGAAAAAGCGCTCGACCAGCTGCTGGGCGGCTTTATTGCCACTGGCGGTGACGGCGCGGCTGTATTGCACCTCCAGCGCGTAACGACCCTCCACCTTCTGGCGCACCATCATCAAGAGCGCCTCCATCACATCCACCGGCTCGAAACCGCTCACCACCACCGGCACCTGATAGCGATCGACGATGGGCAGGTAGATATCGGCGCCGGTGATGACGCTGACGTGGGAGGGGCCGATAAAGGCGTTCACCTTGGCGACCCCGTCGGCCATCACCGCATGAATGGCGGGGGGCACCAGCACATGGTTGATATGAAACAGCAGGTTCTCAATCCCCTCAGCTTCAGCCGCAGCCAGCAAGGCGGCGGTCATGGGGGTAGAGGTCTCGAAACCGATGGCGAAGAAGACCACGGTTTTCTCCGGATTCTCTTTGGCGATACGCAGGGCATCGAGGGGGTCATAGACCGGGCGGATATCGCTCCCCTTGGCCCGCTGCTGGGCCAACGTGCCTTTGGAGCCCGGCACCCGGATCATGTCCCCCAGGGTGACCAGAATGACGCTGGGCTGGCTAGCCAGCTCGATGGCCTGATCGATGCGCTCTTTTGGCATGATGCAGACCGGGCAGCCGGGGCCGTGGACAAACTCGATGCAGGCGGGCAGCAGCTGGTGCAGGCCGTACTTCATGATGGTGTGGGTATGGCCGCCACACACCTCCATCACCCGCAGCGGCTCGGGCAGATCCTTGGCCAGTTCTGTAATTTGGGCGGCGAGGGCACGGATCACCTCGGGCTGGCGAAAGCCCTGAAACAGGTCATTTAAGGTCAGCATGGCAAGATATCCTGTTTGGGCATCAGGGCCACCATCTGGCGGAAGCTCTCGAGGCTGGCCTGCGCCTCCTCTTCGTCAATCTTGCTCATCACAAAGCCGATGTGGAGCAGCACATAGTCGCCCACCTGGAGGGGCTCCTCGAGCAGCATGCAGCTGACGCGCCGCTGCACCCCCAGGGTATCGACGGTGACGCAGTTATCTTCGGGGTGCAGCTGCACCACCTGAGAGGGGATGGATAGACACATGGATTTCAGGACTCCGACAAGGTGGCACAACCGGTTGTGACAGGCTGATGCGTGGCAAGATGGTGGATGGCAAACCAGAGCTGACCGGCGGCGATGCCACCGTCATTGAGCGGCAGGGTTTCGCTGGTCAATACCTGCCTGCCAGCGGCTTCGAGAGTGGGAACAAGCTGATCCATCAGCACCCGGTTTTGAAAGACGCCCCCCCCCAGCGCCACCGGATAGCCGGGGAAGCGCTCGGCCAGGGCAACCACCAGATTGCTGATGGCGCGGATAAAACCGGCGGCCAGGCTGGCGGTGGCGGTGCCTTGGCGCCGCTCGTTGACAAGGGTATTGATGAGCTCGGCCCACTCGATCTGCAGCGGCCCTTCCGCTGATTGGCTGAGATCAAAGGCAAGGGGGAAGGGCGCTTCATCGGGGGCCAACTGCAAGGCGGCTGCCTCCAGCAGGAGTCCCGCTTCGCCCTCGTAATCCGGGGTATCGATCACTCCCAAGAGCGCCGCCACCGCATCGAACAGCCGACCGATGGAGCTGGTGTAGGGGGTGTTGCGACCCAGCTGCCAGAGCTGGTGCAGATTGCTGATCCGCTTAAGGGGCAGTTGCTTGATCAAAGGAATATCGAGGGCGCTGATCTGCTCAGGGCTGTGCGATTCAAACAGCAGCCCCAGCAGCTGACGTACCGGCTCGCGGATGGCCGCTTCGCCGCCGATCAGCTTGAAGGGGGCAAGGTGGGCAACCCGCTCAAATCCCTGAACGTCTGCGATCAGCAGCTCTCCGCCCCAGAGGGAGCCGTCATCGCCAAGGCCGGTGCCATCGAAGGCAACACCCAGCACCGGGCCCGTGATGTTGTGCTCGGCCATCACCCCCAGCAGGTGTGCGTGATGGTGCTGCACCTCGAGATGGGTTGCACCCTGATCCTGGCAATAGTCCTTGGCCCACTGGTGGCTGAGATAGCCCGGGTGGCGATCCGAGACCAGAACTTCGGGCTTGAGATCGTAAAGATCGCGAAAGGTCGCCAGGGTCTGCTCGAAGTGCTCCTGCATCGGCAGGCTGTGCAGATCGCCGATATAGGGGCTGTAGATGCGCTGGCGGCCGAAGGCGAGCGCCAGCTGGTTCTTCTGTTGCGCCCCGACAGCCAAGAGCGGCGCCTTGACCGCCTCTTGCAAGCTGGGGGTGCAGGGGGCATAGCCCCGGGCGAGGCGCAACGTCTGGCGTCGCCCGCCCGCCCACTGCACCAGACTGTCGTCGCACGGGTGCAGGATGGGGCGGTTGTGATCCAGGATGCCGTCAATCTCGCTGCCGAGCTCCCTGACCACCGCCTCGCACTCGATAAGGATTGGGCTGCCGCGACCATTGGCGCTGGTGGCTATCAGCGGCATGGCGCAGGCATCCAGCAGCAGCTGATGGAGCGGGGTATAGGGGAGCATGATGCCAAGGTAGGGGATGCCGGGGGCGATCCCCTCGGCCAGCGGCGCGGTTGTCAGTAGGGATTCTGAGTGCCGATCATCGTTAATGCGCTTGCGCAGCAAGGTGATGGGTCTGGCCTGAGAGGTGAGCAGATTCCACTCTGCCTCGCAGCCGGTGACATGCAGTTTGGCCTCGGCAAGGGAGCCCATCATCACCGCCAGCGGCTTGCGCGCGCGCCGTTTGAGCGTTCGCAATCTGGCGACACTCTGTTCATTGCGGGCATCGCATATCAGGTGATACCCCCCCATCCCCTTGACTGCGATCAGTGCTCCCGCTTGCAGGGCGCGGGCAGCGGCCTGCAGGGCCTCTTCGCGTTCGGCCAGCGCATTTCCATTGCCGCTGAGCCAGCTGAGATGGGGCCCGCACTCGGGGCAGCTCACCGGCTGGGCGTGGTAGCGTCTGTCCAGCGGGTTTTCATAGGCCGCAGCGCAGCGCGGGCACATGGCAAAGCCCGCCATGGCGGTATGGGGTCTGTCGTAGGGGAGGCGGCGGATAATGGTGTAGCGCGGACCGCAGTGGGTGCAGTTGGTAAAGGGGTAGTGGTGGTGGCGATCCGCAGGGTTGGCCACATCGTTGGCGCACGCCTCGCACATCCCCTGATCCGGCGAGATGGCGACCGTGGCGGCGCTTTGCTGCTGGCTGGCTTTAATTCGAAACTGGCCATGAAATTGGCCATCGAAGTCGGGATCATGAGCGAGGGGCAGTTCCCGCTCGCTGAAATGATCGATACGGCTCAGCGGTGGTGCCAGTTCCCGCAGTTCGCGGGCAAAGCTGGCCAGCTGCTCGGGGGAACCCTCGGCACCTATGGTGACGCCATTGGCATCGTTCAGCACATAACCGGCAAGGTCGTGGCGCAGCGCCAGCCCATAGACGAAGGGGCGAAAGCCGACCCCCTGTACGATGCCGTCGATATGAAATTCGCGGCGTAGCCGGTTGGCCACAGGATTGGCAGAGCCAGAGGGGGAGATGGTGGCGCTCATGCCGGCTCCATCTCATCTTGAGTCTGCGGTAAACGCAGCACCCGGCGCTCGTTCTCCTCGCGCCGCACCCAGCCATCCATCTCCATGCGCAGGCAGAACGGAATGGCGTATTTGCGCGACAAGCCGGTGATCTCCTTGAGGGATGCCATGTCGATCAGATCTCCCACCTGCTGGCCCGCCAGCACGGCGGCGACCATCTGGTTGTAAAGCTCGGCGTCGTAGTAGATGGGGCCATCGAGCTGCACCAGATACTTGAGTCGCGCCAGATTGCGCAGCTGCTTTTGCAACGCGCCTTTTTGTAGCAAGCCCTGCTGCAGGGCCGCGGGCAGCTGGCGGGTGATAAAGGGATCCAGCTCCACGCCGCCGGGGCCCAGTTTACCGGGCTCGTAACCCTCCTTGCCTTGATCTCGCACCACCTTGAGCACCAGCTGCGCCTCTTCCCCCAGATCATCTTCCGACTCGCCGCTGCCCGGTTGCCACTTGTCATGGTGCAGACGAATGAGCTGCTCGCTTTTGAGCTGCTGGAGCAGGGCCTGAGTGACCGGCAGGGCGATGCCAAAGCGGGTTGCCAGCTCGGCGGCACTCAGCGGTTCGCTGGCCAGCGTGGCGAGCAGCTGGTCGCGGCTTTGGGCCAGCCAGCAGTTATCCAGCAGCCACTCACCGAGGGGGGTGACCTGCTCTGGCCGCTGGTCAAAGCGGCTGGCCAGCACATAGCCATTGAGGCCAAGCTGCAGGGTGGCCGGGTTGTAGTGCTCGAGCTCATCAGGCAGCTCACCGAGCAGGGTGTGCAGCGCCTTGCGTCTGGCGGGGTGGATGTCGCCGCACCAGACGATGCGGGCGCCGTGCAGCAGTTCGCTGCTGCCGTGGCGAATGATGGCGAGCGGCTGGCCAAAGAAGCAGGGGATGGGGTTGGTAAAGATCAGCCGCGCCAGCCGGGTATCCTTGATGGGCACGAAACGGGCCCGGCCATGCCAGCTGCCGAGGGCCACTTCCACTTCCTGCGTGCGTAGCGCCTTGCCGCTCAGGCTCTCGGCGTTGAGTCGCACGATAAGGTGGGTTGCCGCCTCGCACTGGCCAGCGGCGTTGGTGAGGCAGTGACCGCGGGCCACCTCCTTGTGGGGCACTTTTTTAAGGCCCACCGCCACCCGACAGACGGCACCAATTTCATCAACGCTCTGGTGATAGGCCTGCAGGGAGCGCACCTGCACCTCCCGATCGGCGGGGTAGAGGCGCAGCTTGTCTCCCACCTTGAGGCTGCCCTGTTGCAAGGTGCCGGTAAGCACGGTACCGGTGCCGTTGGCGGTAAAGACCCTGTCTACATACAGTCGCGGGGCGGCCTGTTCGAGGGAAGCATGATGCTCAGCCATATCCCCCAGCTGGCGCACGATGGCGGTGTGCAGGGCAGCCATATTGGCGCCGGTTTTGGCGCTGACGCTGACGATGTCGGGCACCATGCCGCTCTCGTCCATCACCCGCTCCAGCAGGCTCTCTTCCAACAGCAAAAGCTCGTCGGGGGAGACCAGATCGCACTTGTTGATGCAGACCAAGAGGCGTGGCACCCCCATCGCCTTGAGCAGGCGCAGGTGATCGCCGGTCATCGGCATCCACCCCTCGTCGGCGGCAATCACCAGCAGCACCAGATCCAGACTCCAGAGCCCTGCCACCATATTGCGGATATAGCGCTCGTGGCCGGGCACGTCGATGACGCCTATGGTGTTGCCCTGACCGTCGTCAAAGTGGGCAAAACCGAGATCCTGGGTCATGCCGATAGCCTGCTCGTGGGCGCGGGCGGTGGTGATGCCGGTGAGGGTCTTGATCAGCAGGGTTTTGCCGTGATCCACGTGGCCGGCAAGGCCGATAACGGCGCGATAGGGGGTCATGGGATCAAAGCTCCTCGCTCGCATTTGTTGTATTGAACGGGGCAGGCAGCAGCAATTCCTTGAGTTGGGCGATCAGCAATTCCATCTCGGTCGGCAGCAGGGTGGCCATATTGAGCAGCACCTTCTGCTGGCGCACGGTGGCGATGACCGGGACGGGGAGTTCGCGCAGAGCATCGAGCAGCTGCTGGGCCGGGCGCGGGTCGGTACATTCGAGCGCAGGGGCCGGGTAGAACTCGTCCGGCAAGGTGCCGCCACCTACCACCAGCTGGGCGGGGACCGGCACAAAGCAGCCGGGCAGGGCGGCCATCAGCTGGGAGGCTCTCGCCTGCATGGCGGCCGGGTTGCTCAACGTGCGCTGGGCAATACCCTCACCGATGGGGGATTTGTTGAGCTTGTGGATGAGCAGCCGTTCGAGCAGGGAGTAGACGATGCGGCTCGGGCGGAAGGTACGCATCATGGGGTGTTTTTCCAGCCGCTTGATAAGATCGCTGCGGCCACTGATGATGCCCGATTGCGGGCCGCCCAAGAGCTTGTCGCCTGAGTAGCAGACCAGGTCTGCCCCCGCCTTGATGTACTGGCGCACCGAGGTTTCATCCGGTGCAAACTCTTCGGTGGTCAAGCCCGACCCCTGATCCACCGCCAGCACTACATGTTCGGGGAGGGCGCGGGCCACCTCGCCGATATCGGGGGATTCCGTAAAGCCGCGAATGGCGAAATTGGATCTGTGCACCATCAGCACCAGCGCGGTCTGATCGGTGATGGCATCGAGGTAATCTTTGGCGGTAGTGATATTGGTGGTGCCCACCTCCACCAGTTTGGCACCGGAGAGGGCCAGAATATCGGGAATGCGAAAGCCGCCGCCAATCTGGATCTGCTCGCCACGCGAGACGAGCACCTCGCGCCCCTTGGCCACCTCCTGCAGCAGCAAAAAGAGCGAAGCGGCGTTGTTGTTGACCACCAGCGAATCCTCGGCCTGGGTGAGGCAACGGAGCAGGGGGGCGATCAGCCCCTTGCGCCCGCCGCGCTTGCCGGTGGCGAGATCCAGCTCCAGATTGTTGTAGCCGGTGTTGATGTCACGCACCTCGTCCCACAGTTCGCTACAGAGCGGCGAACGCCCCAGATTGGTATGCACCAGGGTGCCGGTGGCGTTGATCACCCGGGTCTGACGCTGGCGCAACTGCTGCCGGCAGCGCTTGGCAATCAGTGCCTCGATCTGCTCGGGGGCAACGCCATGCTGGCGAAAATCTTCGCTCTGGCGCAGCTCGCTCAGGGTGTCGCGCACCGCCTGAGTCACCAGCGGGCGGCTCAGCGCTTCGATAAAACCGGTGAGAAAGGGTTGCTGCAGCAGCTGTTCCACTTGCGGCAGACGGCGCGTTGGTTGCTGGCTGGGCTGTTGCTGAGAATCTGGCTGTGAATCGTCGGCAGCCGTACCTGATGCGGGCTGGCGATGGGGGATGGCTGGCGCGTGAGACGAGTTCGGCATGGGATTACCAGTGCAGTGCGTGGGTTCGGGATGCGTACCGGTTTGCCGATAGAGAGGCCGAGCTGACGGGTTATGGCACTGCTGGCGATTTGCGGATGAGTGCAAACTGGATGCATAAATGAGCGGGTATAAATTAATGCTGCATCGATGCTGATAAATTAATTTTTGGCCAGCGAGATAACCTGGGTTCGGATTATATTGGCAAGCGGCAAGCACCTTTTTTAAGGTATTACTTCAAACATATTGAACAAACAATGGAAATAACATCCAGGCCGAAGAATTCAGCGAGAGAGTATTTGTTCAATAGATGAATTTGGCGGAAGAGGCAGGAATCGAACCTGCCAAAGCCTTCTCGGCTCACATCGGTTTTGAAGACCGAGGAGGCCACCAGACCCCATCAACTTCCGTAACGGTCGCCATTTTGTGGCAAATTTCTGTGACTGGCAACGCTTTTTTTGTCATAAAAAATCGAGAGTTAGCGATTTTTTGAAAAAATCAAAGAACCTTGTTTTATATCAAGTTCAGCACAATTAGCCCGATGTTTTTAATTTAACATCGGGCCTCGATCACATTGCCTGAACCGTCGGTCAATAACGGTCGTTAACAACTCGCTAAATAATCACCGGTTGGCGTTGGCAATATTCCACTGATCCAGTTTATCTATTAACAGACCAGTATCACTGGCGGCATCAAGATGCTGATAAAGATAATCCATCGCCTCGCTCACCATCTCGGTCATCGGGAAGGAGAACGCCACGATGGCCGGTTGTACCCCGACAAAGATCACCTCGGGGACAAAGGTCTTGAGCTCGTCGATCAGGAAATTGAGCGGCATATTGTGGGTCGAGAAGATAAACATCTCGGCGATGGTCTCGGGGGGGATCACCTGCAGGGTTCCCGCCTTCTCGCCGATCTCGGCGGCATCCACCAGCACCACCCGCTCCGGTTGCAGCTCCCGCACCTTGTAGACCACATTTTCCGGCGCGATGCCGCCGTCGATATGGATCCAGCCGGGCAGGGGGGCGGCTTGCAGTTTGTCGGCAAGATAGGGGCCGGCACCGTCGTCCCCCATCATGGCATTGCCCACGGTCAACACGAGATTGCAGCCCATCAGCGGCTCCTTACCATCAGGTACATATGGGGGTCGTTAAAGAGGGCGGTGAGCTGATCCATAAAGGTATTGGTCCAGCCCAGCTCCTGCTCATCGAGCAGATTGTCGGCTTTGCGCAGTCGGTCGAAGGCGCAGGCCAGCATATGGCAGTGCTCGCGATAGATGGTGATCTCGCCAAAGGTGAGAAATCCCTCCATCTTGCGGCGCGCTTCACTTCCCTCTGGCAGCTTGGCCACCCAGTCGCGATAACCGATCAACGAGCAGACCAGGTCTGCTCGCAGGCAATCGACGATGCCGAGGTGGTGGCCGATGGCGAGGCTGTAGTACATCACCTCCCTGGCCTCTTCCGGCACGTCGAACTGCTCGTCGACGAACTTGCGCGAGAGGCGGTAGAAAAAAACCTCGTCAGCCATGCACCGCCTCTCCCTTGCCGGCCGCCCGGTTGAGGCAGGCGTTTGCGAGGTTGTTGACGATCTCCGCCAGGCGCGGATCGTCGTGCTGATCGAGGTAGCTCTGGATGCGCAGATCCACATCCTGCTGGGTCGCCCCTTCGAGCAGGGCCATAAACTCGTCGGCGATGATCCGCCCCTGACGATAACCGGCCATGCGGCGCGCTTCGCGCTCTATCATCACCCGGATTTCATTGGGGATGCCGGTGTGGCGCAGTTCGACCCGCTCACCCGGTTGCACCTCGTGGCTGGTGGCGTTGAGTTTTTGTTCCAGCAGACCGAGCGCTACCGCAAAGCCGTAGATGGTAGCCGCCGGTGTCGGAGGGCAGCCCGGGATATAGACATCCACCGGCACGATCTTGTCGGTGCCGCCCCAGACGCAGTAGAGGTCGTGGAAGATGCCACCGTCACAGCCGCAGGCGCCGTAGGCGATGCAGATCTTGGGATCGGGCGCCGCCTCGTAGGCACGCAGGGCCGGTACCCGCATCGCCCGCGTCACCGCGCCGGTAAAGAGCAGGATGTCGGCGTGGCGGGGGGAGGCGACCACCTTGATGCCGAAACGCTCGGCATCGAACAGCGGGGTGATGGTGGCGAAGATCTCGATTTCGCAGGCGTTGCAGCCGCCGCAATCGACCCGGTAGACATAGGCCGAGCGGCGAATGTCCTTGAGCAGGGTCTTCTTGAGTTTGGTGATCTCGGGATCCTGTACCAGCGGCACGGCGCGGGTATGGGCATGGCCGACAACTGGTTCTATGCCTTTGATCTTGCTCATCACATCCACTCCTTTTGTGCGGCCATCGGTGTGGCTATCGGTGTGATCAGGGCCGAGTCAGGCTGGCTCAGCATGCTCTGTTTTCGTTTGCAGTCGGGGCAGTGGTGCAGTCGCTCCGGGGTGGCCAGCGGCGTGCCAGCTTGCTTGAGGGTGTCCTCCACCAGCGCCACCAGCTTGCTCGGGGCAAAGTAGGTGCCGCACAGGGTGCAGGGGGCCAGCGCGAAGCGGGCCTCTTCATAGAGATCGGCCTTGTTGGTCACCGCCAGCTCGAACTCGGGGGAGAGCGCGATGGCGCGGGTTGGGCAGACTTCCTCGCAGCGGCCGCAGAAGATGCAGCGCGCCATGGAGATCTCCCAGCGCCGTTCGCCGGTCTCCATGTCCACTTCCATCACCAGCGCATTGGCCGGGCAGGCCTTGGTGCAGGCGGCGCAGGCGATGCACTGATCCGCCTGATATTTGGGTTTGCCGCGAAAATCCCGGTTCACCTCGTAAGGGGCGAAGGGGTACTTGGCGGTCGGGGTGCCAGCCTTGAGGATGGTCTTGAACAGCTTGATCATGATGACCCCTTATTTCAGCGGAGAGTTTTTGCGATCGATGCCGTAGCGCTCGATCTCCTTGTAGGAGACCACGGTGGATTTGCCCTTCTTGGGGTCGACCAGGGTGACCCGGTCGGTACAGGAGTAGCAGGGATCCAGACTGCCGATGATGAGCGGCGCATCCGCCACGGTATTGCCGCGCAGCATGTAACGCAGGGCAGGCCAGTTGGCGTAGGTGGCGGCGCGGCAGCGCCAGCGGAACAGCTTCTGGTTGTCCCCGGTCATGCTCCAGTGGACGTTCTCGCCGCGGGGCGCTTCGGTAAAGCCCAGCGCAAACTTGCCCGGCTGGTAGGTGAAGCCTTCGGTCAAAAGCGGCCCCTCCGGCAGGTGCTCAAGGCCGAACTCAATCATGTCGAGGGAGTCGTAGAGCTCGTGGATCCGCACCAGCACCCGGGATTGCACGTCGCAACCCGCCTTGGTCTGGATCTCCATCGGCAGCTCGCGGTAACCGGCAAAGTCGTGAACCCGGCGCACGTCGCGCTTGAAGCCGCTCGCCCGCACCATGGGGCCGACGCAGCTGAAATCGCGGGCAATCTGCGGATCGAGCTTGCCGATACCGATGAGGCGGGAGGAGATGTTGGCGGTATCCAGCAGCATGGCCACCAAGGGTTTGAGCTCATCACGGAGCTCCCGCACCAGCTGGGCACCCTTGATGCGATCTTCCTTGAAGATGTCGCGGCGCACCCCGCCAATCAGGTTGAGGCCATAGGTCTTGCGGGCGCCGGTCAGCAGCTCGGCCAGGGTCATGGATTTTTCCCGCACCCGGAAGAACTGCATGAAGCCGGTGTCAAAACCGGTGAAGTGGCTCGACAGGCCGATGTTGAGGATATGGCTGTGCAGGCGCTCCACCTCCAGCAGCACGGCGCGGATCATCTTGGCCCGCTCCGGCACCGGAATACCCATGGCGTTCTCCACCGAGGTGGTGTAGGCGACGCTGTGGGTAAAGCCGCAGATGCCGCAGACCCGATCGGTCAGAAACGCCACTTCGTTGTAGCCCATCCGGGTTTCCGCCAGCTTCTCCATGCCGCGATGGACATAGAAGAGGCGGTAGTCGGCATCGATGATGTCTTCACCATCGACGAACAGACGAAAGTGCCCCGGCTCGTCCGAGGTGATGTGCAGCGGGCCGACCGGCACGATGCGGTTGGCATCACTGCCCAGTTCGTTGACGAAGGGGTAGGTCTCGGTGTCGGTGGTGGGCATCGGGCGCTGGCGATAATCCATGGCGTCCTTGCGCAGGGGGTGGATATCCTCCGGCCAGTCGTCCGGCAACACCAGACGGCGTTCGTCCGGCAGACCGATGGCGCGCAGGCCGTACATGTCGCGGATCTCCCGCTCGCCCCACACCGCCGCCGGAATGGTCGGGGTGATGGAGGGGTACTCCTGGGTATCTGCATCCACCAGCACCTTGACGGTGATCCAGCACTTGGTGTCGCCCTCCATGGAGAAGACGTGGTAGACGGCGAAGTGGCCGTTGAGGCTGCGCTCGTCATTGGCAAAGGAGAGCGGAAGCCAGCCCCCCAGCTGATGGAAGATCAGGCTGGCCGTCTCGACCAGACTGGTGGGCTTGACGGTAATGGTGGCCTGATCGGCGGTTTGCCACTCCTCGTCGATGATGGCGTGGGGCAGTTGTGCTCGCACCTGCTGGATGTAGTCGCAGCCGATGCGATCCGAAATGGCGATGGTCATGCAGTTCTCACTTTAATATTCGGGAATGAGCATTCGGTAAAGGTGAAATCGGAAAAAGTCGCTGTGCTGGCGGGCATGGCTCAGATCCCGACCAGATAGGCGAGCAGCGCCAGCAGGGCTAGCCCCAAGCCGTAGCGGGTGAGCTTGTGGGTGCGCACGAACTGGGTACGGGCCATGGCGTTTTCGATGATGCCAGCCAGCAAAAAGGCCACCAACAGCTTGCAGGCGAGGATCAGCGCCGCGCCGATGAGCGCAGGCAGACTCCAGTTGGCCGCCTTGCCGAAGGGCAGGAAAATCACCAGAAAGAGCTGCACCACTACCAGCTGCTTGAGGCCGATGGAGAGCTTGAGCAGGGCCAGCCCCGCACCGGAATACTCGGTGAGCGGCCCCTCCTGCAGCTCCTGCTCGGCTTCGGCGCAGTCAAAGGGCAGCTTGCCCATCTCGACAAACACCGCGAAGGCGCAGGCGGCACCCGCCAAGAGGGTAGCGATGGGCGCGGCCAGTGGCTGGGTCGCTACATAGCTGCTGATATTGCCCAGATCCGAGCTGCCCACCATCATCGCCATGATGAAGCAGGCGAGCACCAGAATGGGCTCCACCAGAATGCCGAGGGTCAGCTCGCGGCGGGCACCAATACCTGCAAACATGCTGCCGCTGTCGAGCCCCGAGAGGGAGAAGAAGAAGCGGAAGATGGCGAACAGATAGATATCGGTGATGAGATCCCCGGCGATGGGGAAGGGAGACTCGTGAGTCAGGGTTGGCAGCGCCATCCCTACCAGCAAGAGGGCGGCAATGAGCAGCGCAGGCATCAGGTTGAAGATGATGCCGGCAGGCTCGGGAGTTACCTCCTGACGGCGCAGGAGCTTGGCGATATCCCGGTAATCCTGCAGCAGGCCCGGCCCTTGGCGGGAGTGCATCTTGGCCCGCAGCACCCGGTTGAAACCGGTGGCGAGCGGCGCCAGCGCCAGCATGGCGATGGCCTGGGTCAGGGCGAGGGCAACCATGCCCCAGCTCGGCATTTCAAGAACAGGCATATCAGACTCCTACAGCCATCAGGATAAAGAGCGCCAGCACAATGCCGTGCAGCAGCCAGCCGGTCGTCCCGCTGGTATCGCTCACCCCGTGCAGGGCGCTGGCCAGATCGAGCTGCGGCTGCTTGCGATAGAGCGGCGCGCAGAGTTGGCGCAAGGTGTGGGTGACACCGCCGGAGGTAAGGCTCATGCGCTCCTCATAGGCGTAACCACAGGCCCACGGGGTGCCAGCGTGACGACGACCCAGCTTGGGCCCCTTGAAGATGGCCAGTACCAGCAATGGGATGAGGAACAGACCCAGCAAGGTGATGGCGATAACGGGCGGGGAGAGGATCGCCTGGCTGCTATCGAGTGGCAGCAGGGTGGCGCCGGTGGCGACACTCATTTGGCTGGCAACCAAGGCTTGGCCATAGCTGGCGATATGGGGGGCAATCCAGGGGGCGCCCAGACCCAGCACCAGACAGACCGCGGCCAGCAGCAGGGTGCCTGCCACCATGGTGCCCGGCACTTCGCGGGCGTGGCTCGCGTGTTCGCTGCGCGGTGCGCCGCAGAAGCAGATGCCGTACACCTTGACGAAACACATCACCGCCATGGCGCCGGTCACCGCTAGCATTACTACCGCGAGCGGCGCGACGACAGAGGTGCCGAGTTTGGTCATGGAGAGCAGCGACTGGTAGATAAACCACTCGCTGACAAAGCCGTTGAGCGGCGGCAGCGCCGAGATGGCCATGGCACCGATCAGGAACGCCAGCGCAGTCCAGGGCATCAGCTTGGCCAGCCCCCCCATCTTGTCCATATCCCGGGTGTGCAGGCGGAACATCACAGAGCCGGTGCCCATAAAGAGCAGGCTCTTGAAGATGGCGTGGTTGAGCAGGTGATAGAGGGCGCCGAGCAGCCCCAGCACCACCAGTGCCGGTTGCTGGTTGGCGATGCCGATCATGCCGATGCCCATCCCCATCAGGATGATGCCTATGTTCTCTACCGTGTGGTAGGCGAGCAGCCGCTTGAGATCGTGCTCGGCCAGCGCAAACAGCACCCCGAGCACAGCCGAGCAGGCACCGAAGATCAGCACCACATAGCCCCACCAGAGTTGGCTGGCGCCGAGAAAATCGATACTGACCCGCAAAATGCCAAAGAGACCCAGCTTCACCATCACGCCGGACATCAGCGCCGAGATATGGGAGGGGGCAACGGGCTCGGCCACCGGCAGCCAGCCGTGCAGCGGCACGAAACCGGCGCGCAGGCCAAAGCCGCAGAAGCTGAGCAGGAACACCAGCGAGGCCAATGCGCCCGCCAGATGGTGCTCGCGCAGCGCAGCGAACTCCAGCGAGCCGCTTTCGCGGCAGAGCAGCCAGAAGGCGATCAGCACCAGTGCCATGCCGATATGGTTCATCACCAGATAGAGGCGGCTCTGTTTGGCGGCTTCCGGGTTGGTCTTGACCAGCCAGTAGGTGGTGAGGGTCACCAGCTCGTAGCAGAGCAAGAAACCGAGCGCGTTGTCGGCCAGCACCATGCCCACCATGGCAAAGAGGAAGAGGTTCATCAGCGCGCCGATGGCCACATCCCCCTTGCCCTGATATTCGCGGATATAGGCAAAGGAGTAGAGGGCGACGGCGACGCCGACGGTGCTAATCACCAGCAGCATCAGCGCGGCCAGCATGTCGAGATGAACCGAGCCCAGCAGCCAGAGCTGGCCGTCGACGGGGGCGCCTTGGGCAAAGATCTGGATGGCGGCGACCAGACCCGCGAGCGAGCCCAGCAGGGCAAAGCCGCTGTTGAGGCGGTTGGCCAGTGCGGGCAGTTTTTGCAGCAGCAAACCGGCGGCAGCGCCCAGCAAAAAGAGCAGGAGCGTGGCCATTACAAGGGGGGACAACATCAGCGAACTCCCTCTGTGGTAGATAAATCGGATGCAGGGATCGCCGTGGCAGGCGCCGAGAAGGCAGAGACCCCTTGCGGGTTGGTGTCGGCCGCTTGCTGGCGACGGATACGGGCGGCGCGTTCGGTGTCGCCGTCATTGACCAGCTTCAGCGCCTGGGAGGGGCAGGCACCGACACAGGCCGGGCCGTCGGTGCGAAACTCGCACAGGTCGCACTTGACCGCGATGCTGCGCACTCCCGGCTCCCAGCTCAGCAGATCCTCGCCAAAGCAGCGCAGGCCGGCAGAGGTGGAGGGGTTGCTGGATCGGATGGAGCAGGGGATATAGGTGTCGTAACTGGTGGCCACGGCCACCGGACGGCTGCCGCCGCTCTGGATGGCGCCAAAGGGGCAGGCCACGGCGCAGAGATTGCAGCCGATGCAGAGCGACTCGTTGAGTTGCACGCAATCGCCGGTCTGGCGAATTGCCTCGACCGGGCACACCTTGATGCAGGGGGCATCGTCACAGTGACGGCACTGAACCGGCATGGTCGCCTGCTCGTGTCGCATAACGGTTAAACGGGGGGCTTGCTGCAAACCTTGCGCCTTGTGTACCTCGCTGCAGGCCGCCATACAGGTGCCACAGCCGATACAAAGCTTGGGGTCAGCGATAACGAAGCGGTTCATAGCCTACCTTGTCGTGTCGCGAACGGAGAAAGTAGGGGCAGGTTGGCAAGATACGGGCCAGAATGGTTTTTACTGCGAAATTGCTTTTAAGTGACTGTTTTTAAATGAATAAAAATATTCGTGTGGTTAGATGAACGCGCTGATGTGCTGTCGAACTGTGACGTTCGTCACTTGTGACGAAGCCGCCGGGAGGGTTCGTCACCTTGGAAAACACAGCATAAGCAGGGTGCAAAGAACGAAGTGAATTGCACCGCTCTCCAACATATGTTCGCGGTGCACGGCGCTGCGCTTGTTGCACCCTACGGCGGTGGTCTGTTCGGATAGAGGCCGCCTGTTTTGAAACCGTAGGTTCGATTAGCGAAGCGTAATCGGACGCACGATAACGCAAATATATCGGCAGCATGCCGGGAACAGGGGCAATGAACGACGTGAATAGCACCGTTTGCAGCATATGGTCGCCGTGGTTTGCTCCCTTCTCCCCTTGCGGGAGAAGGGTTGGGGATGAGGGGGCCAGTCATTGGGGTTAACGGAAAAGAAGAGGGAGGCCAATGCCTCCCTCTCTATTTGCTGACGTTTTTTATGCCATGAAGAGGCCATCAACCCGCCATCAGATATCCACCTGGGATCCCAGCTCGATGACCCGGTTGGGCGGGATCTCGAACTGATCCGGGGCCCGCAGGGCGTTGCGCTGCAGCAGCATAAAGAGCTTGCCGCGCAGATAGAGATACCAGGGGCGGTCTTTCATGATGAGCGACTCGTGCGCCATAAAGAACGAGGTCTCCATCATCCGGCAGCTCAGCCCCTCGGCGTTGCAGCGGTGGAAGATCTCCTCCACGTTCGGGGTCTCGCGCCAGCCGTAGCTTGCCACTACCCGCCAGAAGGTGGGGGAGAGCTGCTCGATGCAGACCCGGCGCACGTTGTGGACGTAGGGGACATCCTCCACCCGCAGGGTGAGCAGGATGATCCGCTCGTGCAGCACCTTGTTGTGCTTGAGGTTATGGAGCAGCGCATGAGGGATCACGTTGACCACCCGCGACATATAGACGGCAGTGCCGGCCACCCGGGTCGGCGGGGATTTCTCCAGCGAGGCGATCATCGGCTCAAGGGAGTTGCCGTGCTCGTTCAGGCGACGAATAAGCTGGAAACGCTCGCTCTTCCAGCTGGTCATCACGGTGAACATCACCGCGCCCAGAGTGAGCGGCAGCCAGCCGCCGGAGAAGATCTTGGCGAGGTTGGCGGCAAAGAGCGGCACGTCGATACAGAGCAGCGCGGCAAACAGGATAGCCACCAGATATTTGTTCCAGTGCCAGCTGTTCTTGGCCACCGAGCAGGAGAGGATGGAGGTGAGCACCATGGTGCCGGTCACCGCGATGCCGTAGGCCGCCGCCAGATTGCTGGAGTGCTCGAAGCTCATGATGACGATCACCACCGAGATATAGAGCATCCAGTTGATGACCGGAATATAGATCTGGCCGGACTCCTGCTCGGAGGTGTGAACGATGCGAATGGGGGAGAGATAACCGAGCCGCACCGCCTGCCGGGTCAGCGAAAAGACCCCGGAGATCACCGCCTGCGAGGCGATCACCGTCGCCATGGTTGCCAAGAGCAGCAGCGGCACCAGCGCCCATTTCGGCGCGAGCAGGAAGAAGGGGTTGGCAATGGCAGCCGGATTGCTTAGCAGCAGCGCACCCTGACCGAAGTAGTTGAGCACCAGGGAGGGCAGCACCACGATAAACCAGGCGAGGCGAATTGGATTTTTGCCAAAGTGGCCCATATCCGCGTAGAGCGCCTCCACCCCGGTGATGGCCAGCACCACGGCGCCGAGGGCAAAGAAGGAGGTGGTCTGGTACTGGATAAAGAAGCGCAGCGCCCAGATAGGGTTGAGCGCACCCAGCACCTCGGGGTTGTGGATGATACCGCGCAGCCCCAGCACCGCCAGCGTCATAAACCAGATCAGCATGATGGGGGCAAACAGCTTGCCCACCATGGCGGTGCCATGTTTCTGGATGGCAAACAGCAGGGTCAGCACCAGCACCGAGAGAGTGACGATATAGGGGTCGAGGGCGGGGGTGAGAATGCTCAGACCTTCGATGGCCGACATCACCGACATCGCCGGGGTGATCACCACCTCGCCATAGAAGAAGCTGCCACCAATCAGGCCGAGGATGATCAGCAGCGGCGTCCAGCGGGTGGAGGCGTTGCGGGTCGCCAGCGACATCAGGGTGAGAATGCCACCCTCGCCGGCGTTGTCGGCCCGCATCACAAAGGAGAGGTACTTGACCGACACCACCAGGATCAGCAGCCAGAAGATCAGCGAGAGAAAGCCGAGAATGGAGGCCGGCTCGACGCCGAACCCGAATTGACCTGACAGGCACTCGCGCAAGGTATAGAGCGGGCTGGTGCCGATATCGCCATAGACTACGCCAATCGCCGCCAGCATGACGCCGGACATGGCTTGTTGTTTATCACAGTTCATGAGTTCATCTTGTCAGTTTGATGTTTACACGTTTGCCACAGCAGATCGCCCCGAACACATCAGGTATGTGTGGATACAACATCGGGGGGAAATCAAAGGATTGCGATGGGAAGGGAGCTAATCGGATATAAAGATGCGTTTCATGGGACACAATCTGTTCATCTGTCGTTAAGCTTATAATGACACACACTCTGCGGGTTCATGCTCAGGTATAAATAATCAAAACGCCCTTTTGAGTAAGGTTATTAATTGGCCGTTGATTGAAATATTCATGCGCTCTGCGGGCAACCGTTTGTTTTATCTGGGGAAGTGGTTTGGCCACTATTTTTTACCGAGCTGAGTGATAAACAGACGATAAAATAGTGACTAATTAATTGCTGGCAGGATGACAAAGGCGGAGGGTGTTGGGTAGCAATGGAGTCTTTATTTGGGAGAGGGAAGTGGCCGCCACAATGGCAGCCATATACCAAATGATAACACTACCTACTTTCTAGGTAATCTCTCTTTTTCTCATATTCAATTGATTTTTCTTTATTTTCAATCTGCTTTTCAACATATAGTTTATGCTTAAGAAACTTAATTGAATTAAAAAGGGGTAGCAAACTTTCTAGAAAATTCTTCTCACGATTTAGAATTGGTACCCTACTTCCTGACCAAGAACGAGTGGTTAACTCATAATCTAACCCTTGAAAGTCTTCAAAACTATTGTTTTCATGTAAAAAAACAGCTATCAGTTCTCGTCTGAAATCAATATCTAAATGTTGTAGGACATTAAACACAAAACAAGCGAATGGGATGTCGGACGCATTTTTTTTGATTGTATTTCGACAGAACTCTTTTTTTCTGTGAATATGCTCATCTGAGTTTTCACTATTTATAAATAATTTGCTAAATACACTATCTCCGTATCTATAAGCATGCACATCCTTGTGATAAAGGTATTTGGCATAATTTTCTATATCTTCGATATAGTTTTGCCTCTCCCATAAAAAGTGAAGCTCGGGCATATTGGTATGTGAATTAGGCCATTTTTCTTTTATGTATATTTGATCAATGACCTTATATATAAAATCAAATCGCTCATTTAGTAATATATTTAGGGCTTCGCCTGAATAATCCCAGTACCAGTCTAAGTTAGATGCAGTAAGATAGGCTTCGAAAACAAGTTCTCGGTCTGGATGGAATTCTGTAAACCATCGTCCAAACATGCTTGAGTTGGTGCTAAAAAGATGACCTAGAGGAGCTCCATATGTAATGTCACTCTTAGATTTATCTACTAATATTCGAACAACTTTACTATAAATTGATGAGTCTGAACTTTTATACTTGTCTAGGAAGTCTAACCATCCATGCAATTCATGACTTTGTACATTGTTAATATGCCCTAAGAACAGCTCGGCTTCACGTCTGCTGACAGATATTTCAGGTAACTGTGCAAAAAAAGCAGACAACCACCGATTTTTACTTCTATATACTTTTTTTGTTAATAGAGAATAGACCTCATCGCTTGATATTTTATTAAATAGTAAAATGACAATGGCGTTAGGATCTATCTGAAAGTAATCATCATGTTCAAGATATATTGAAATTAGCTCCGGATAAATTTCATGTGACGACTCAGCGAGAGCGATAAGGCTCATTTCTAAACCATGCTTTAATAAGTAATTTCTATCTCTACCGCATAGACTATTATGCAAGATTTTGCATTGCTCAAGGAACTGACTAAAGTCAGAACTCGAAAAATTAGCAAAGTGAGACACTAAAGATTGATGTCGATATTGGTTATATTCTTCATAACCCATATTCAAGGTTCGGCGAGTCTGTCGGTCTTCAAGCAGTAAGTCGGATATATCTAGTATTTTATTGGAAAAGACGTCTCTCCAATTTTTTGGAAAACTAAGCTCAAGAGATTCTAAGTGATCACAATAGTTCTGCATGACTATACATTGGGATATATCATTTCTATCCATTTTAGTAACTAAATATTGTTCAAAAAATGGCAAGTCTAATGCAGCCATATCCTTACAATCACCTTGAATTTTATTAACGTAGTCTTTAAATAGATCTATAACAAGGTGCTTCATTTCAGGTTTTTCGATTAGATGGCCCATATTAAAGATGATTTTTTCTCTGATAGGCGTCAAATAGTTATCTGGTGATACTCTAAAGGTAATTATGTTGATAGTGTTTCCGCGAGACCACTTGTGCTCACGATGTTCAATTTTTAATAATGATTTAGAATACAAAATGAATAATCTGCTAAATAAGTATCCATCCTTTCCGCTCATGAGAATGATTAAGGTGTCAATAATGTTAGCTTGAACAAAATATCCATGTCTCCAGTCACCATGTTTGATATTATAGGTTTCCAATAAAGCTCGTATAACAACTCCAATTGAAGATTGATTTTTAGCTGTATATTTAGCCAATAACTCAAATGACAACTTTAGCTCTAATTCTCCATAGAATCTAAAATGTGATAGTAGGTCAACCAATGATGGATTTTGTGTGCTTTTTTTTGACTCAACAAAATCAACATCACCCCAATTAATCTCAACCTCTGGCATTTCTTCAATTATGCTTTCTGCAAATAGAAGAGTCTCTGTTGGAAGTGCAAACCAGAAGGTGTTTAAAAACTCAATAGATGCGTCAGTATTATTCTTGGTTGAGAAGTTTGAGAATATATCCTGTATTTCACTTCTGATGTCAGCTAGAATCGCCTTCTGATCAAAGGCGCGTATGACGGGATTCAATGAGTCAACTATGATGCTTTTATAATTCGGATAGAAATCATTAACAATAGAAGAAAAGGAAAAAATTTTCCTCTCAAAAACTGTAGTGTAAAATAAGTATGTTGATAATACTTGGTCGGTTATTTTGACAACTTCATTTTCATATAAATCAACCAATTCATTTTTATGTAAAACATCTACTAATTCCCAAAAATCCTCTGATTGAATGCCAAATGAACTTTCAATGAGCTTCATTTGCTTTTCATTTAGCTTATCTATTTTTTGAAAAAAACAAATAGCACACGCTGTAAGTGCCAACCTTTTGTCATCCATGACAATTTTTACATTCTCATTTTCACCAAAATAGTCTTTATATAAAGAAGTTACATTTTGTATAGATTCAATTTGGTTGGTTTCTATTGCCACCTTAGAAGCCATTATAGCCAAGCGAGGATTGCCACAGGATACTTCTTGTATTCTCTCTTGATAATCTCTATTTTTTATACCGAAGAGGGTTTCTGATAATGTTTTAATTTGTTCATCTGTTAAGGGAGTAATAATCAATTCATTAGGAGTCGTATACTTTTTTACTTTATCGATAACAGAGTTACGAGCATAATCTCTAACAGTTGCAATAATTTTAAAGTTTCTTTTTTCACTATGGTCATTAAGATAGTGCAAGATATAATCAAGTCTATTATCTAGTCGATTCGCATCATCGACAAAAATTAGATACTCACCTGGTTCACTAAAATATGCAGTTATATCTCTAATTAAATCGGCTCCTTTGTCAAATAAACAGATTACCTTTAATTCTGGTTTCTCGTGTTTTAATCTATTTGCTAGATTTACAGAAAGCAAAGTTTTACCTAAACCAGCGGCACCAGAAATTAGCAAAAAATTACAACGCTCTAGGACTTGAGTCGCATTTTCTATAAATTCTTCTCTGAAGAGTAACTTATGGTCTATGGATGTTGTGAAGTTACTTTTACCATATCTAGTTATAAAATCATTGACACTTAATAGTTGTCCTGTGTCTAAAGGCAAATCTAGATATGTTTCAGAAAGAACTGGATAGGAATTTTTAATGCTCAATGAAATAGAGTCGAGACCGTAAAGTGTTAACATGACTCCTTTGTTGTAACAGAGGTTTCTAAGTTTGTTTATTTCTTCTGTTGTTAATTTACCTAAATAGCAAATTATGATTCCAGCTATGTTTTCAATGGTTATGCCAGTTTTAGTTTCATCAAAACACTTATTTATATCATCTTCAAGTTTTTGGACTAAACGTTCTTGTTGAACTGTATATTCAGAAAAGATAAATGACCCATCATCTTGCATATGTAAGCTATCAGGTGTGCCTTTTACTACCCGATCTGTCACTTGCATCATCCCTATAGGATTGATGTTTTCAAATCCTTTACGGTGTAACCAATCATCACAAAGCCGTTGAAATGTACCGCCTTCCAATTCAAGTAACTTTAATTTTATTTGATTTTGATTACCCATATTTCCTCTATTTATATATTTTCATGAAAATTTTAATTGGTTGCCAAGTGGCACATATTAACCGGAGGGATAGAAAACTGAAGGGGCAGGGGCCTAAAACCGGCTCTGGCTCAATAAATCAGTCAATAAGTGGCCCATTTTTGTTCGGTTTGACTTGATGATGGCTTGCCAGCTGGATAGCAAAACCAAACAACTTGCCATCGCCCCAAGCGGCTTTGGCGTGCTGCACAGCCCATTTTTGGCCCTTGGTATGGCTTTTCTCCCGGGATATCGTTCCTCCGCTTGCCCGGTTTGGGGCGGCCGATCCTGGCTGCAAATTCTTTCGAACTGCTCCTTATGCGGCTGGGGCAAGGGCTGATCAGCCGGTGTCGAGCTCGTCACTTTTGTCGTGTCGATCACACTTCCCACCCCGTCGTCACCCTCGTCAGTAGCGGTAAACAGCAAGCTACTCTTGCTGATTACTCCTTTATTTTCAGATGGTTGTGAATTTTTATCGCACCCTTGGCTCGTTTTGGTCTGATAAATGCTTTGTGGGGGGCTGGCCGCCTCTTTGCCTGTCGGCGGGCGGCCCGGTGTAACGAACCATTTAGGATCCCTCTCTATGAACAGCTTCGTGATTGCAGATCCCAGTCTCTGTATTGGGTGTCGTACCTGTGAGGTGGCCTGCGCCGTTTCACACCAGTCAGGGTCTTGCAGCGGGACCCTTGAGCGGGAGGGCGGCCTGCATCTTGCCATCGAGGATGGACATCTGGTCTCCAAGGACAGCTACTTTCAGCCGCGCCTGAAGGTGATCGTGGGCAGCAAGGTGACCACGCCGGTGCTCTGCCGCCAGTGTGAAGACAAGCCGTGCGCCATGGCCTGCCCGAACAATGCCATCGTCAGCGAGGATGGTTGCGTCAAGGTGTTGCAGGAGCGCTGCATCGGCTGCAAGTCCTGCGTGGTGGCCTGTCCTTACGGCGCCATGGCGGTGGTGCTCAAAGAGGTGGCACCCGCTGCCGATTCGCTCTTCAAGCGTCCGCAGACCAAGGCGCAGGCGCTCAAGTGCGATCTCTGCCGTCACCGCGAGGCGGGCCCGGCCTGTGTCGAGGTGTGTCCGACCCAGGCGCTGCGGCTGGTCACGCCGGAGCATCTTGAAAACCTGAACCGGCAGAAGCAGCTGGCCAGTGCCGAGGCACTGCTGGCGATGCCGGCGCGGGTGTGAGCGGGCTTGCCGAGCCGTTTTTCGTTAACAAACAAGAGTGTGAGTCATGAAAAAAGTCATTACCGTGTGCCCCTATTGCGGCACCGGTTGCAAAATCAACCTGCTGGTTGAAAACGACAAGGTGGTGGGGGCCGAAGGCGCCAACGGCCGGACCAACGAGGGGCAGCTCTGCCTCAAGGGCTATTACGGTTGGGATTTTTTGAACGACACCAACCTGCTGACCCCCCGTCTCAAGAGCCCGATGATCCGCCGCGAGCGCGGTGGCAAGTTCGAGGCGGTCTCCTGGGACGAAGCGATCGAGTTCGCCAGCAGCCGTCTCTCCGCCATCAAGGCGAAATATGGCCCGGACGCCATCATGACCACCGGCTCTGCCCGTGGCCCCGGCAATGAAGCCAACTATGTGATGCAGAAATTTGCCCGTGCGGTGATTGGGACGAACAACGTCGACCACTGCGCGAGGGTGTGACACGCACCCTCAGTCTCCGGTCTGGAGACAACTGTAGGCAACGGCGCCATGAGCAACGCCATTCCCGAAATTCAAGAGACCAAGTGCCTGCTGGTGTTTGGTTACAACGCAGCTGACTCTCACCCCATCGTCGCCCGCCATATCCTCAAGGCGAAGGCAAACGGGGCCAAGGTGATTGTGTGTGATCCCCGCATGGTGGAGACCGCCCGTATCGCCGATCAGTGGTTGCCGCTCAAAAACGGTTCCAACATGGCGCTGGTTAACGCCTTCGCCAACGTGTTGATCAATGAAGGGCTCTACAACAAGGCCTTTGTCGCCAACTACACCGAAGGGTTCGAGACCTTCAAGGCGACGGTAGCCAAGTACACCCCGGAATATGTGGAGGGGATCACTGGCCTCAAAGCCGCCGATATCCGCGCCGCCATTCGCACCTACGCCGAGTCGCCTGCTTCCATGATCCTGTGGGGCATGGGGGTGACCCAGTACGGTCAGGCAGTGGACGTGGTCAAGGGGCTGGCGGGTCTGGCGCTGCTGACCGGCAACTTCGGTCGCCGCGGCACCGGTTGCGGGCCGGTACGTGGTCAGAACAACGTGCAGGGCACCTGTGACATGGGGATGCTGCCGCACCAGTTCCCGGGTTATCAGTCGGTGGCCGATCCCGCCATCAGCGCCAAGTTCGCCAAGGCGTGGGGCGTGGAGTCGCTGTCCCAGAAACCAGGCTATCGCCTGACCGAGCTTGGCCACAAGGTGGAGGAGGGCAAGTGCAAGGCCTTCTACATCTTCGGTGAAGATCCGGCCCAGACCGAGGCAGACTTGGGTCAGTTCCGCCGCACTCTGGCGGGGATGGAGCTGGTGATCGTGCAGGATATCTTCATGACCCAGACCGCCGAGATGGCCGACGTTATTCTGCCCGCCACCAGCTGGGGCGAGCATGAAGGGGTCTACAGCTCGGCAGATCGCGGCTTCCAGCGCTTCTACAAGGCGGTGACGCCCCCTGAGAACGTGAAACCGGACTGGGCCATCTTCTCGTTGATGGCGACCGCCATGGGTTATCCCATGGAGTACCACAACACCGAAGAGATCTGGGACGAGATGCGTGCGCTCTGCCCGCTCTACGCCGGGGTCAGCTACGACAAGATGGCCGATCTCAAGAGCGTGCAGTGGCCCTGCCCGACCGAGGATCACCCGGGCACCAGCACCCTGTTCGAGGGGAACGTGTTCACTACCCCGAGCGGCAAGGGTCAGCTGATTGCCTCCGAGTGGCGGCCGCCGCTGGAGCAGCCCTGTGCCGAGTACCCGCTGGTGCTCTCCACCGTGCGCGAGGTGGGTCACTACTCCTGCCGCTCCATGACCGGCAACTGCTCGGCGCTGCAAACCCTGGCCGATGAGCCGGGCTATGTGCAGATCCACCCGAGCGATGCCAAAAAGCTTGGGGTGAAGGATCAGGCGCTGGTCTGGATCTCGTCGCGCCGTGGCAAGGTGATCACCCGGGCCAACTACAACGACCGGGTCAACGCCGGGGTGGTCTACATGACCTACCAGTGGTGGATCGGGGCCTGCAACGAGCTCACCATCGAGCACGTCGATCCCGTCTCCCACACGCCGGAGTACAAGTACTGCGCGGTGAAGATCGAGCGCATCGATAATCAGCCTGAGGCGGAAGTGTACGTCCAGACTGAATACAGCGCGCTCAAGGCGAAATTGCGCAGCGCAGCCAAAGGCTGACCCGCCCTAAAAAAGGACGTTCTGCACAAATAAGGGAACCCGACTCGGATTTATCGAGTCGGGCACCCTTTTATTAGCCAAAAACAGGGGATAAATGATGCAACATGAAATTGGTCGCTTATTCGGAATTTTCTATATTGGCACCTATCTGGCGGCGATATTGCTGGGAATAGGTTGCTATATTTGGCGCGACGAGATGATATTTCTGCTCGGCTTCGGTTTTTTCGGCTGTTTTATGGCAGCAAGGCTCGCCATGGGCAGTGTATTTTCCGCCTTGAGTATTTCCAGTGCCTGGCTGATCGGGTTTATCTCCACCACCTTGATCAACTGCCTGCTGCTGGGGGTGATCACCCTGCTGGTCTACCTCACTCACCAGTGCGTATCGGTTGAGCTTGCCGACAACGCCAGCTGGCTGCTGCTCGCCTTTCAGGGCTTCTCCGCGCTCTTTATTTTGGGCGGTTTGAAGTGCTGCCACACCCGCCTTGTCACTTCGTGAGTGGCCACCGAATCGTGTTTCGAATGATGCCTTTACTGCACAGCAAAGGGGAGGCAACAGCGAGATCTGACAGTTGACAATGGCCCCTTGTGCGGCCACCAATCCATTATTCAATCCGCGATGTAATTATTGCCTGAATATGGCAACCAGATATATTAAATCGGATTGTAATGAAATTTGAGCTCATCTATGATGAGTCGCCATTCCAATAATAATCACCCGATGACAATGTTATTTTTTGTTATCGTTCGTTAATAACAACGGTGGAATTGCAACATGCGACAAGTGTCGTCACCGCCTTCCTTTTGGCAGCGTGGATAGTGCGCTGCGGCTATTAATTCTGGTGAAACGCTTGTGTCGCGATGCGATGGCATGGACAGCCTGACTGGTGACTGAAATTGATATAACGTGAGGCCGCAATGCTTACTGTGAGTGCCATCCCCCTGGACGAGATCTCTCCCATCTGGGACGACGGTTTCCTCCTGCTCTCCAAATCCCTCCTGTCGGCCGTGACGCTCGATGACTTTATCCACAAACTCAACAAGATAGATGCCGGCTTTGGCGGCGTAACCCGGGTCAACCTGATCCTCAACCGGGGCTCCGGCGAGGAGGCCACTTTCTGTTATATGGGAGAGAGCGGCCCAAAGCACCTTGTCTGCCGCAAGGCAGACCTGCACGCTCCCACTGATGGCACCGAGCAGGCGATCATCCTGCCTGCCGCCCGTTTTGCCAACCGCTGTGCCCCCCTCGATTCCGAAGGGATTTACGAGGGACTGCGCTCCTACTGCCAGCTCCCCATCACCACCGCCCGCAGCCATCTGGGCGGGGTCGAGTTCATCAACACCCGCCTCGACAGCTTCACCATGGAGACCCTGGCCAAGCTGACCCAGTTGGCCGCCATCATCGCCATTGCGCTGGAGAACGTGCAGGACAAGGAGCGCACTCTGGAGCAGGCCAACTCCCTGCGCCTTGAGCGCGACAGCTGCAAAATTCTGGTGGATGTGACCAATGCGGTGATTAAATTAGTGCGTATCGCCGAGCTGCCCAAGAGCCTGTTTGCCATCCTGCACCACCACTTTGGTATCAGCAGCCTCTGTCTGGCCGAGTACAACGCCACTTCCGACAGCTTCAAGAGCTATCTGGTCAACCAGCAGCAGAGCGAGCAGCCGGGGATCATCGATCATTCGTGTTTTGAGAAGAACTGCCTGCAGGGTGCGCTGCGCCACAGCGAGCCCTTCTTCGTTTACCGCGAGCAGGGCCACGGCTGCCAGTCGAGCTGCCGCTTTACCTCCCAGATCCTGCCCCCCGATGCCGACAGCTCCTGCATTTTGCCGCTGCGCTATCAGGGCAATCTGCTGGGGGTGCTGATCCTCTCTCACCCAGAGGCCAACTTCTTCGCCGATATCGATATCTCCCTGCTGGAGCAGGTGGCGGCGCGCACGGCCATTGCCATGAACAACGTGCAGGCGCAGCAGGAGATCTCCAACACCAACGGTGCCAAAGAGAAGACCATTCGCATCAACGAGCCGCAGATGCAGGGGGAGTTCCCCCACATCATCTACCAGAGCGCTGTGATGGCGAACGTGCTGGAGAAGGTGCGGCTGGTGGCTGAGAGCGACAGTACCGTACTGATCCTTGGCGAGACCGGCACCGGTAAGGAGCTGATCGCTCAGGCCATTCACGCCCTGAGTGCCCGCCACGATCACGAGATGGTGAAGGTGAACTGCGCCGCCATCCCGACCGGCCTTATCGAGAGCGATCTGTTTGGCCACGAGAAGGGGGCCTTTACCGGTGCCCTGACCCAGCGCATCGGCCGCTTCGAGCGGGCCCACAAGGGCACCCTGTTCCTCGACGAAGTGGGGGATATGCCGCTGGATTTGCAGCCCAAACTGTTGCGGGTATTGCAGGAGCACGAGCTGGAGCGGGTCGGCAACAGCAACCCTATCGCGGTGGATGTGCGGCTGGTGGCCGCCACCAACTGTGATCTGCTCTCCATGGTCAAGAACAAGCGCTTTCGCAGTGACCTCTACTACCGGCTCAACGTCTTTCCCATCGAGCTGCCGCCCCTGCGCGAGCGGCGCGAGGATATTCCGCTCTTGGTCAACTTCTTCGTCAGAAAGATTGCCAAGCGGATGCGCCGCACCATCACCGCCATCCCCGCCGATGCCATGAAGATGCTGGTGTCGCTGCCGTGGTACGGCAATATCCGCGAGCTGGAGAACGTCATCGAGCGCGCCGTGGTGATGACCCGCGGTCACGTGCTCAACCTCTCGCCGGAGGAGCTGATGCCCCTCAAGGGCTACCACAAGATTGAGACCCTGGTTTATGACGAGCCCGCCACTCCGCTCTTTGCCGAGGGGCCGGAGGATGAGCGCGAGGCGATCATCGCCGCCCTGCGTGACTGCAATGGCATAGTCGCTGGCGAGCGGGGGGCGGCCAATCGCCTCGGTATGAAGCGCACCACGCTGCTCTCCAAGATGAAGCGGCTCGGCATTTCGGCCAGAGATCCCGAGATCATTGACGGGGTCGCACCATGAGAGAGGCCATAGAGCTTGAGGCGCGGAGCGAGCAGAGAGAACAGAGCGAGCAGAGCGAGCTGGCACGCTGCGCCATCCACCGCGAGGTGGTGCACTACCGCGCCGATACCTTGACCTGCGACAGCGAGATGGAGCTCCCCTCCGAGACGCCGGTGGCACTGGTCTACAACGGCATCGCCCACAGCGTGATGATGTGCTCGGCCTCCGATCTGGAGGATTTCGCCATCGGTTTTTCGCTCTCCGAGGGGATCATCGACAGCCTGCTCGATATCCACGACATCGAGCAGATCGACGGCTGTCAGGGGATTGAGCTGCATATCACCCTGGCCAATCGCTGCGTCCATCGCCTCAAAGAGAAGCGGCGCACCATGGCGGGGCGCACCGGTTGCGGCATCTGCGGCAGCGAGAGTCTGGAGCAGGTGATCCGCACCCAACCAAGCTTGCCCGACAGTCAGCGTCTGGCGGTGGGCCATATCGACAAGGTGCTGAGCGCTCTGCGCCCGCTCCAGCTGCTGGGTCAGCGTACCGGCGCTACCCATGCGGCAGTGCATCTGGACGGTGAGGGCAACATTCTCGCCATCCGTGAAGATGTGGGACGCCATATTGCGCTGGACAAGCTGGTGGGGCACTTGTGCCGCACGGGTCGCCGTGACGGAGCCATTCTGGTGACCAGCCGCGCCAGCTTCGAGATGGTGCAAAAGTGCGCCAGCGCCGGCGTGGAGATCTTGCTCGCCATCTCGGCCGCTACCGAGCTTGCAGTCGAGCGGGCCGAGCAGACCGGGCTCACCCTGGTGGGTTTTTGCCGCCCCGGGCGGGCCGAGATCTACAGCGGCTGTCAGCGTATTCTGCTTAAGTAACAGCAAAAGTGAGAGCCTGCTAAAGGGCTTATAAAAACAGCCAATAAAAAGGGCGGGGAGTGTGACTCCCCGCCCTTGTTGTATCTGCTTCTGTAGCGGATTAGCGCGCCAGCAGGATACGCAGCATGCGGCGCAGCGGCTCGGCGGCGCCCCACAGCAGCTGGTCACCCACGGTAAAGGCGGCCAGATACTCAGGGCCCATATTGAGTTTGCGCAGACGGCCCACCGGAATGCTGAGGGTGCCGGTGACGGCAGCCGGGGTCAGCTCGCGGGCGGTGATGTCGCGATCGTTGGGGATCACTTTCACCCAGTCGTTGTGGGCGGCCAGCAGCGCTTCGATCTCCGCCAGCGGCACATCCTTTTTCAGCTTGATGGTGAACGCCTGGCTGTGGCAGCGCAGGGCGCCGATCCGCACACAGAGACCATCCACCGGAATGACGGCGTTTTCGATACCCAAAATCTTGTTGGTCTCGGCCTGACCCTTCCACTCTTCACGGCTCTGGCCGTTGTCGAGCTTGGTGTCAATCCAGGGGATAAGGCCACCGGCCAGCGGTACGCCGAAGTTGTCCACCGGCAGGGTGCCGGAGCGGGTCTTCTCGGTGATCTTGCGCTCGATATCGAGAATGGCGGAGGCGGGATCCGCCAGCTCGACCGCCACTTCGTCACGCAGCATCCCCATCTGGGTGACCAGCTCGCGCATATGGCGGGCACCGCCACCGGAGGCGGCCTGATAGGTGGCTACGCTCACCCACTCCACCAGATCGGCCTTGAACAGGCCACCGAGGGCCAGCAGCATCAGACTGACGGTGCAGTTGCCGCCCACGAAGGTCTTGATGCCGTTGTTCAGGGCATGCTCGATGACGTCGCCGTTGACCGGATCCAGAATGATGACGGCATCCTTCTCCATCCGCAGGGCGGAGGCGGCGTCAATCCAGTAGCCCTGCCAGCCGGCGGCTTTCAGGCGCGGATAGACATCCTTGGTGTAGTCGCCGCCTTGCGCGGTGATGATGATATCCTGCTTGGCCAGCGCCTCGATATCGAAGGCATCCTGCAGAGTACCGGCATCGACGCCGAAGTTGGGGGCGGCCTCACCGGCCTGGGAGGTGGTGAAGAAGGTGGGTTGAATATGGGCGAAATCCTGCTCTTCCTGCATCCGGCTCATCAGAACCGATCCCACCATGCCACGCCAACCGACCAAACCTACTTTTTTCATAATGTCCTACCCTGGATTGCTGCTAATGAAAGGGGTATTGCACGCCTGCGTCCCTGCTGGCGAAGGCCATTCACAAGGTCTTTACAAGCGATTAAAAAAATATGCGCTGCGAAAAATGCGTCTATCCACATTACGGATTATGACGGCGGGTGCAAGTCGAATTGCGCAATATTCTGTGCTGTTCGCTGCAATAACCGGCAACGGCGGAGCGAGGGATAAAACGGGGCGCAGTAACGATGAAAAGGCCACCGCTTATGGCGGTGGCCTGTCAATAAAGTGGGTGAAACAGCCTGACCGCGTGGGTGCTCAGGCGTAGCGCGCCAGGGTCAACCCCTCATCGCTGATGGCGGGCTCGCTGCCGCTGATAAGATCGCACAACAGCTGACCCGAACCGGCCGCCATGGTCCAGCCCAGGGTACCGTGGCCGGTATTGAGCCAGAGACCGGGAATGGGGCTCGGCCCCACCAGCGGGGTGCCATCCGGCGTCATGGGGCGCAGGCCGGTCCAGAACTCGGCCTTGCTGATATCGCCCCCTTCGGGGAAGAGATCGCCCACCACCATCGCTAGGGTGTCGTGGCGCCTCGGGTTGAGGGCGAGGTTGTAGCCCGACAGCTCCGCCATGCCGCCGACACGGATCCGCTCGTCAAAACGGGTGATGGCCACCTTGTAGGTCTCGTCGAGCACGGTACTGCGCGGCGCGGCCTCGGCGTTGATCATCGGCAGGGTGAGGGAGTAGCCCTTGACCGGATAGACCGGCAGCTCCAGCCCGAGCGGGCGCAGCAGCGGCCGCAGAAAACCGGTGGCATAACTGCCCAGCGCACAGACGATGGCATCGGCGCGATAGCGCTGCTCGCCCGCCCGCACCGCCACGGCGCGGCCGCGGGCTTGCTCAATCTCGTCGATGTCGCAGTTGAAGACAAACTTGACCCCGAGCTTCTCGGCTTCAAGGGCAAGGGCCTTGGTGAAGCGGAAGCAGTCGCCGGTCTCGTCGCCGGGCAGGCGCAGGCCGCCGACGATTTTGCCGCGTACCCGTGCCAGCGCAGGCTCTGCCGCTTCGCAGCCGCTGGCATCCAGCGACTGGTAGGGGACACCGTACTCCTCCAGCACCTCGATATCGCGCTGACTGGCATCGAGCTGGGACTGGCTGCGAAACAGCTGCAGGGTGCCGAGCTGGCGCCCTTCGTAATCGATGCTCAGCTCGTCGCGCAGCAGCTTCATGCAGTCGCGGCTGTATTCGGCCAGACGCACCATGCGCCCCTTGTTGGTGGCATAGGCGGTCGGGGTGCAGTTGGCGAGCATCTTCAGCATCCAGCGCAGCTGGAAGGGATCAGCAGTGGGGCGCACGGTGAAGGGGGCATGCTTTTGCAGCATCCATTTGGCCGCCTTGAGCGGGATGCCGGGAGCTGCCCAAGGGGCTGCATAGCCCGGGGATATCTGGCCGGCGTTGGCATGGCTGGTTTCAAGGGCAACGCCCCCTTGTCGCTCCAGCAAGGTCACCTTGTGACCCGCTTTGGCCAGATACCAGGCGCTGGTTACCCCGATCACGCCGCCACCGAGAACCACTATCTCCATATCGTCTTTCCTTAGACTCGTTTTTCTGATGTTTGGTTGATGGAAACCTTGATGTGGCCACCACCATAATCAGCCGCCACAGGATATTCAACCGCTCTGCGCAGGATTGGGATCTCCGTCTGCCTGCCAGTCACGGGGTGGTGTTTGGTGCGATGACGCGCCTGATTGCCAGCGTAAATCGCTGCGCTGTTGTCAGGGGTGTGTGTCAGGGGGCATGGCCCGCTTACAGCTGCTCCAGCTGGATCAGGTACTGCTCCGCCGTCGCCAGAATGGCCTGCTGCTGTTCGGCGGCTTGGCCATCCCAGTTGGCATAGGGGAGGGCGAGGCGGGGATTGCCGCCCAGTTTGTCCCGGTTGCGCCAAAGAAAGTGCCAGTAGAGGCTGTTAAAGGGGCAACTCCCGTCGCCGTGGCGGGCTTTGACCTGATAGTGGCACCCCTTGCAGTAGTGGCCCATCCGCTCGAGATAGGCGCCGCTACTGGCGTAGGGCTTGCTGCCCATCAGGCCGCCATCGGCAAACTGGCTCATGCCGCGGGTGTTGGGCAGCTCCACCCACTCGATGGCATCCACATAGATACCGAGATACCACTGATCCACCTCATCGGGGTCAATCCCCGCCAGCAGGGCAAAGTTGCCGGTCACCATCAGCCGCTGAATATGGTGGGCGTAACCCTGCTCAAGGGATTGGTTGATGGCGTGGCGCACGCAGGCCATCCTGGTTTCTCCATTCCAGAAGAAACCGGGCAGCGGCCGGTTGGCACCGAGAAAATTGGTGCGCTGATAGTCGGGCATCTTTTCCCAGTAGAGGGCACGGACAAACTCGCGCCAGCCGAGGATCTGGCGAATAAACCCCTCCACCTGCGCCAACGTGATGGTGGCCTGATTGGCCTGCCAGTGGGCTTCGGCGGCGCGGATCACCTCAAGCGGATGAAGCATCTTGCTGTTGAGGGAAAACGACAGTCGGCTGTGAAACAGGCTCCAGCCCCGCTCGCTCAGGGCATCCTGATAGCGACCAAAGTGGGGCAGGCAGTGGGCCAGAAAATGGGCCAGCAGCTCGCGACTCTGGCGCCGGGTGATGGGCCACGGCAGCTTGCGGGCATCCGCCTTGCCGATGGTGCAGACCCCGTGGCGGGTCAGCATGGCGTCAATCTCGCTCACCTCGTTGGCAAAGGTGAGGGGCGCCGGGATGGGCTGGCTCGCCGGCAGTTTGGCGCGGTTCTCGTCATCAAAATTCCAGCGCCCGCCAAGGGGTTGGCCGCGCTCATCGAGCAGCACTTGATATTGCTTGCGCAGGGCACGGTAGAAGAACTCCATCCGGCTGTGGGGGTAGCGCTGCCAGCCATCACGGGGGGTGAGAAAATGTTCGCTCCCCACCTCGGTGGCAGGGATGGCAAGGCCAGCCGCCCAGCTTTTCAACTGGTTGGCGAGGCGCCACTCGTCCGGGCTCTGCCAGGCAAAGCTGTCGGCCTGATGCGCCGCGATTTGGGCTGCCAGCAGGCTGGGCAAGTCGGGCCAGCGGGCGCTCTCATCGAGGGTCAGGTAACAGACGCGGTGGCCCGCTTGGGTGAGGGCTGCCGCGAAGGCGCGCATGGCGGCAAAGAAGGCCAGCACCTTCTGACGATGGTGGCGGCAGTAGTCGGTCTCCTGGCGCAGCTCCGCCATCAGATAGCAGATTGCCGGATCCGGGGTGCGAAACCAGCTGTGAGCGGCGTTCAGCTGATCGCCAAGAACAAGACGCAGCTCCATCACACTCGATCCTCCTCAGGTTGCTGGCTGCTGTGACGAGCGTGGCGACAGCGCTCGCTGCAGTAGCGAACCTCCTCCCAGCTGCGCGCCCACTTGCGCCGCCAGCTGAAGGGGCGCTTGCAGACGGGGCAGATCTTCTCGGGCAGATAGGGTTTGCGATGCATGATGGCTTCCGGCCTTGGCTGATGGGGGGATGTAGCGTGTGGGTAGGGAGAATAACGAACCGGGGACGTGGACGGATCAACCTCACTGCCAGTTTGCCGCGCAGATGTGCACTTTGTGAGCGGGCGCACAGCCCGTCGGTGCACTCCTTGTTTGCAAATTAACCAGCCGTTAACGTGGCGAGGCTGCCCGTTGGCAGCATCCATCAACGGATCTTATTGGCCATCGACTGTCTACAACCGATATGGAGGGGAGTGATGCCAATCATGACAGCTACGCCCCGGGCAGCTTGCCTGCTCGCCCACTGGTATACCCGGGATCCCATTCTCACCTTCGACTTTCCTCACCGCTGATTGGCGTCACCCGCCGTTTGAATTTGTCAGCCGGACGACCCTGATCGCCCCGGTCTCTTTGCCAATTCCAATTTCAAACACACTGGCCTTGCGCCGGTGAGGAGTCTTATATGCGTCGTATACCCGAGCCGTTTCGTATCAAGATGGTCGAGCCCATCAAACAGACCACTGGCGCCGAGCGCCGCGCCGCCCTCGAGGCCGCTGGCTGGAACCCCTTCCTGCTGCTGGCCGAAGATGTCTATATCGATCTGCTGACCGACAGCGGCACTGGTGCCATGTCCGATCGTCAGTGGGCCGGCATCATGATGGGAGATGAGGCCTATGCGGGCAGCCGCAACTTCGTCGAGTTGGAGCGCACGGTGCGCGAGATTTTTGGTTACCAGCATGTGATGCCCACCCACCAGGGGCGCGGGGCCGAGCAGATCCTCTTCCCCGAGCTGGTCAAGCGCTGCAAGGGCAAGGCACCGGTCTTTATCTCCAACCACCACTTCGACACCACCAAGGCCCACGTGGAGTTGGCTGGCGCACGGGCCATCAACCTGCTCACCCCGAAAGCCCTCGACACCACCGCCCCCTACGCCTGGAAGGGGGATTTTGATCTTCCTCGCCTGAGCGACACCATCGAAACCCTGGGGGCCGACAACGTGGCCGGCATCATCATAACGGTGACCTGCAACAGCGCCGGTGGTCAGCCGGTCTCCATGGCCAATATGGAGGCGGTCTCCGAGCTGGCTCGTCGCCACCAGATTCCGGTGGTGATCGACGCCGCCCGCTTTGCCGAGAACGCCTGGTTTATCAAGGAGCGGGACCCGGCCTATGCCAAGTGCAGCATCAAGGAGATAGTGCGCCAGATGTTTGCGCTGGGGGACATCTTCACCATGTCGGCCAAGAAGGACGGACTGGTCAATATCGGCGGGCTTTGCTGTTTTAAAGAGGATCTCGACCTGTTCCGCGCGGTACAGGTGCGCTGCGTGGCGATGGAGGGGTTTGTCACCTATGGCGGCCTCGCCGGGCGGGATATGGCGGCGCTTGCCATCGGTCTGCGCGAGGGGATGGATGAGGAGTATCTCACCTACCGCATCAGTCAGGTGGCCTATCTCGGCGAGCGGCTGGCCGAGGCGGGCATCCCGATCCAGACCCCCACTGGCGGCCATGCGGTGTTTGTGGATGCCAAAAAGCTGCTGCCCCATATTCCGGCCGAGCAGTTCCCCGCCCATGCGCTCGCCTGCGAGCTCTATCTGGAAGGGGGTGTGCGCGGGGTGGAGATTGGCTCCCTGTTGCTCGGGCGCGATCCCGCCACCGGCAAGCAGGAGGCGGCGGACTTCGAGTTGTTGCGTCTGACCATTCCGCGCCGGGTCTACACCCGGGATCACATGGACTATGTGGCCGACTGCCTGATCGCGGTGAAAGCGCGGGCCTGCGACATTCGCGGGCTCACCTTCGACTACGAGCCGCCGCTGCTGCGCCACTTCACTGCGCGGCTAAAACCGGTCTGATCAGCAACCGGTTAGATGTGGTGATCAACCGCGCCAAGCAGTGAGATCGAGGGCTGCCCCCGATTAAACGGCCAAGTAAAAAGCCCCCGCACCAAGGTGCGGGGGCTTTCGTTTATCGAAGCAAGGCCGGGGTCAGACCGCCTGATACTCCAGCTCGACGGAGCCCAGCGCCTTGAGGGTGGACTGGGCGGAATCACGCTGGCTGATCTGGCCGTTTTTGTTCTCCAGCAGCACGGCGCGGCGGATGGTGGCGAGATCTTCGCCGTTAAGCACCGCATGGGTGCAGGCCATCTGCATCGGTGGCAGGCTGGGGTTGAAGGCGGCGTTCTCGGCGTAGCGGCCAGAGAAGATGCGGCCATCGGCAAACTGCAGCGCCACCGCGGCATAGCCCTGGCTATAGGGGGCATAGCTTTGACGGGCGGCGGCCAGCGCGGCTTGCCACAGCGGGTCTTCGCTTTGAAGCTGAAGCTCGGCGTGATCCTGCGGGCTCATCAGCGCATCCGTGATGTCGAGGTCCGCCGGGCCAAACGAGTGGGGCAGGAAGGATTGCAGGGCGCTCAGGTCATCGGGCAGAGAGACTTTCAGGATCTTGGCGGTGCTCAGCTCGTTCATGAACTGACGGCAGTGACCGCAAGGGGTGTAGTTGACGGTGATTTCGCTGATCCCGGTCTCGCCACCCAGCCAGGCGTTGGAGATAGCGGACTGCTCGGCGTGAACCGAGTGGAACAGACCTTGCCCAGCAAACTCCATGTTGGCGCCAAAGTACCAGCTGCCGCTCAGGCCGCAGGCGATGGCACCGACATAAAACTTGGAGATGGGCGCGACCGAGCAGGCGGCGGCCAGCGGCAACAGGGCGAGGCGCAGGGCGCGATCATCGAGACCTGTGGCGGCTTTCAGGGTGGCGACTTGCTCCGGCGTGAAGCGGGCGTTGAAGTCGGCACTATCCAGCATGGGCTGCACGGCTGCTTTGAGCGGGGCAGATAGGGTATCGAATGGCTTGGCAAAACGGGGATGCATAGTGTGTCCTCAAAGGCCAATTGGGCGGCCATTGTAGGGAGCAAGCTCGGGTAAATGTGTGAGCAGGCTCACGCCCTGACGGGCAAACGGAGGGGGATGGTAATGGAAACGTTTGTCTTGTGCAAATTGTGCGGCAGGTCGCACCCCGACAGCGCTGCAGAGCCGTCGGGGTGGCTAATCATCGGTCAGGTGAGCCAGTGATAGATGGCAAAGAGGAGGGGAGCGACGGCCGCGGTGAGGATCCCGCACACCACCATGGCGAGCGATGCAAAGGCGCCCTGGGTGATCCCCTTCTCGGCGGAGGTGGCGGTGCCGATGGCGTGGGCACAGGCCCCCATGGCGAGCCCTTGCGCTTCCGGGTCGGTCACTTTCAGCAGTTTGAGCAGCGGGTAGCCGATCAGGGCGCCGACAATCCCCACCACCACCACCACGGCGGCCGCGATGGCGGGAATGCCGCCGATGGACTGGCTGACGCTCATGGCGAGCGGGGTGGTGATGGATTTGGTCGCCAATGAGGCGAGCAGTGCCGGATCTGTGCCCATAAAATGACCGATCAGCAGGGTTGTACACACCGAGATCAAGACGGAGGCGAGGGTACAGATTAGGATGGGCTTGAGCTTGGCCTGGATCTGGCGCGCCTGTTGATAGAGCGGCAGCGCCAGCGCCACCACGGCGGGTTCCAGCAGCATGGTAATGGGGCTGCTGCCGCGCTCGTACTGCTCAAGGGGCAGATCGAGCCAGAGCAGCAGGCCAATGATCACCGCGGTCGGCACCAGCACCGGATTGATGATGGGCCAGGGCAGGCGTCGATAGAGGGCGCGGGTGGCGAAATAGAGCGCCAGGGTCAGGGGAATGGCTAGCCAGAAGATCATTTGTTCATCCTCTGGTAGAGCCGACCGACGGTGGCGAGGATCAGCACGATCCCGAGCACGATGCAGAGCATGATGACGCCGAAGGATTGGCGCAGGGGCTCAAGCCAGGCCACCAGTCCGACCGCGACCGGAACGAACAAAACGCCCATGTGGCGCAGCAGCAGGCCAGCGCCCAGCTCGACCCAGTGCAGCTTGATCAGTTGCAGGGAGAGCAGCACGAACAGCAGCAGCATGCCGATGATGCTGCCGGGAAAGGCAAACGGCAGGATGGCTGCCACGGATTTGCCTGCCAGCAGGCAGGCGACGATGACCATAAAGTCACGAAAGTACAGCAAGGCGCGTTGCGCGATCACGTGAACCTCATCGACTGGGATGAAAAATCGCAGTTTACCAGAGAGGCCGGGTCGCGGCATTAAAACAATAACAACTGAAATCAGTTCATTTGAAGCTGATTTGATTGGCATTTTTTGAAAAGTGCCTGATAGAACCCTTTTCGAACTACAAGGAGTAGTGATGACATCCCTCTTGTCCCGAGTTCGCCAGCTGGCGAACGATAACGCGTTGCCACCCCATCTGCTGCAAACCCGTCAGTGGGAAGGGCCTCTGTGCCGGGTGCGACTCGACAACACCGGCGCTGATGCCACTCCGGTTGACCGCTGGGTGCTGTTTGACGGCAAGCTTGGCCTGCCGGTGGAGAGCGCCATCTATGGCGAAGGATTCCAGATGCTGGCCCAGACCATGGGTAGCTGGCAATCACCGCAACATGTCGGCCGTTGCCCTGATGCCAGCGTCTATCGCATCACCGATGACAATGGCTATCACACCATTCACAACCTGTTGCTGGTGGAACATGGCAAGGGGTGGCTGCTGCTCGCCTTTGCCAGCTGCCACCGTTTTGGTGGGGAGTTTCGCCTCTATCCCGATGGCCGCTTGCAGATCCTGATGAATTGCGAAGGGCGAAAACTTGCGGCCGGTGAGCACTGGCAGAGCGAGGCGCTGATCTGCCTCGAAGGAGCGGAGCGCGAGGATCTGCTGGCCGAGCTGGCACGGTTGATCGAGGCCGAGCACGGCTCGCTGATCGGCAAGGTGAGTGATCGCCCGAGCGGCTGGTGCTCCTGGTATCACTACTACGCCGAGGTGAGCGCTGCCGATATTCGCGAGAACCTGCAGGTGCGTGCCGAGCGCTTCCCGGCCCTGCGCTATGTGCAGATCGACGACGGCTATCAGGCCAAAATGGGCGACTGGCTCACTCCATCGGCCAAGTTCGAGCAAGGTGTAGCCTCACTGGCTGCCGAGATCAAACAGGCTGGCTGCGAGCCTGCCCTCTGGGTCGCACCCTTTATTGCAGAGCCCGGTTCACAGGTGTTTCAGGATCATCCCGACTGGTTTGTGAAGGGGGATGACGGTCTGCCGTTGCCCTCCGAGCGGGTCACCTATGGTGGTTGGCGTTGTACCCCTTGGTATGTGCTGGATGGTACCCACCCCGAGGTGCAGGCGCACCTTGAGCAGGTGTTCCGCACCCTGCGCGAGCAGTGGGGCATCCACTATTTCAAGCTCGATGCCAACTTCTGGGGCGCCATCCACGGTGGCCGTTTCCACGATCCGGCAGCCACCCGGGTTGAAGCCTATCGGCGCGGTATGGCGGCCATCCTGCGTGGTGCAGGTGAAGGCGCTTTCCTGCTCGGTTGCAACGCGCCCATCTGGCCAAGTCTTGGGCTGGTGCACGGCATGCGGGTGAGCGATGACGTGGAGCGCAATGGCCACCGCTATCGCCAGATCGCTCACGAGGCCTTCTGCCGCGCCTGGCAAAATGACAAGCTCTGGGCCCTCGATCCTGACTGCATCTGTCTGAGGGATCTGCCAAGCCAGCAGGCAAACAAGGCGGAATACAGTTTCCATCTGGCAGCGCTGGTGGCAAGCGGCGGCATGATGTTGGCCGGTGATCGGCTGCAAGATTTCGATGAGGAGCAGGCGGCGCAACTGCGCAAGTTGCTGGCGCTCTGCGCCGCCCAGGCACCCTCTGCCCGTTTCGAATCGATGGACTTTGCCTGCGGCGAAGTAAGCCTGCCCGAGGGCGGCACTCTGCTCTGCCTCTTCAACTGGGAGGGGCAACCACAGGAGTTTCTGCTGCCGGAAGGGGGAACCGATTTTTGGGATGGGCAGGCAGTCGGTACGGCAGTGACCCTGCAAGGGGGCGAAGGGCGGGTGATCCGTTACGTCTGATAAGGCTCGTCTCTCAAACAATTCAGGCTCCTTCGGGAGCCTGAATTGTTTGCTATTTAGGGGGCTGTGTCAGTAACGCCACTCGACGCCAGCCGCGTATTTGGCTGAACCATAACCCGGGATATCGCTGCCCGAGGTGATGGCCTTGAGGGTGAGATTAGGGGTGATTGGCATACCAAAGCCAAAACCGATAGCCAGCCGATCGTTGGGGTTACCCATCACATCGACCCGCATCACCCGGTAAAGCGACATATCTTCGCTCAGGTGCATATAGGCCTGAGACGCGCGGTTATAGGCCTGACCAAACACCTCCAGCTGAAAGCCGGACTGGGCGGAGATGACCAGCGGCACCCCGACAAACTTGTAGAGGTTGGAGTTGTTGAAGTAGCTGTTGGTGACCTGAGGCGTAAAGTCGGTCTGCTGGTACAGGGTGCTGAAGCTGTGCTCAACGATGTGATAGGTTTGCTCTGGCAACAGCGCAAGGTAGTCCGGCATATCGAACCGGTATGCGGCGTTGGCTGCCAGCGGCAGCAGGGCCAGTAATCCCAGCAGAGCGTGGTGACGAGGCATCAGCAAATGGCTTCCGTTCGATAGAGGCAAGACAGAGGGATGCAACACATTGGTTTTTGAGAAGATCCCCTTCGTCATTATGACCTGAAGAAGGGGATTGGCGAGGAGGATTTAGTGTGAAATCACTCACAACTCATAAATCTTCCAGATAGTGGTAGAGACTCTTAAGAATCGCAAAGTTTCGTTCGTTACCCTGATTCTGCTCTGCCAGCGCTTCGAGGCGCGGTACATAGTCAGGCAGGCGGTTGCTGAAGTAGTCGCTGCAGTGCAGGCGCCAACGTTTCTGCTCCGCTTCGCTCAGAGTGTGCGGCCAGTTGCGGGCGCGATAGCGAAACAGCATCTCCGGCAGCCGTGAATCGGTAAAGGCGAACTCCCGCTCGCCCAGCAGATCTGCCGGGGTGGCGCGCACCAGATCCATGGTGGACTTGTCGCCGTGACCGAAGAAGCCGGCGTAGAGCTGGGTATCAGGATCGCCGTCACTGCTGCCCGCAAACTCCTGATTGAACACTTCCACCAGTTTTTCCCGCACTTCGGGGTGGGCGCGCAGCAGATCCAGGCTCTTGCGGCACTGCTCCCGGTCGATGCCAAGCTGGTCGGCGCGCTCTACCTTCAGGGTGGCGGCCGGTGCAAGTGCCGGACACTTGTTGATGTGCACCAGTTTGACCGGAATGCCCGCCAGATCCCCCAGCTCCTCTTTCTTGGTGTAGAGGCGCTCGCGGATCTCGTCGCTGGTGAGCTCGATAAGCGGGGTGGGGTCGCGGGTCAGATCTACCATGATCACCGCGTTCTGGTTGGTGGGGTGCCAGGCGAGCGGCGAGACCCAACTTGCGCATCCCTGCCACGGGGAGAACATGCCGGAGACGTGTACCAGTGGCTTCATGGTCACCACGTCGATCAGTGCCTTCACCTTGTTCTTGTTGCGAAGGTCAAACAGGTACCCGAACAGCTTGGGTTGGGCCTTTTTCACCAGCTTGGCCATCTCGATGGTGGCCAGCACGTCGGAGAGTGCATCGTGGGCATTGGCATGGGCGACGCCGTTGGCGATAGTCAGCTTCTCCAGCCGGAAGCTCGGCTTGCCCTCATCATCAAAGGCCCACTCGATCCCCTCCGGGCGCAGGGCGTAGCAGGCCCGCAGCATGTCGAGAATGTCCCAGCGGGAGTTGCCATTCTGCCAGCTGTAGGCATAGGGGTCATAGAAGTTGCGATAGAGGGTGTAGCGGGTCACTTCATCATCGAAGCGGATGCTGTTGTAGCCCAGCACACAGGTATTCGGAGTGGCGAACTGCTCGTGGATCTGGCGAATGAAATCCGCCTCGCACAGCCCGTCCTTCATCGCCTTTTGTGGCGTGATACCGGTGATAAGGCACGCCTCCGGATCCGGCAGGTAGTCCGCTGGCGGTTTGCAATAGATGACTAGCGGCTCGCCAATGATGTTGAAATCCGCATCGGTACGAATACCGGCAAACTGCGACGGCCTGTCCTTGGCGGGGCTGATGCCGAATGTCTCGTAGTCGTGGAAATAGAAGGTCGGCTCGTTGCCCGCGTGTGCTGTTTTGCTCATGTTGCTCGAGATGAGGTATCCGATGACGGCGGCTAGCGCCTGGGTGGATGGTGCCATGCACCACAATGGCCAGCATGGTAAACCATAGCGCAGGTAGAACGAAGGGTTGGACCCTCATTCGTCGCTTTATTAGACAAGGGGACACTTTGTGTACCAGTAACAAAGCGCTGATTTGCAAATGTTCCGGCAGGTAGGAGGCCGCATAGGTACTTTTCACGGTAATCCTCTGCCAAATCACACTTTTTGTCTGTCCACCAAGGCCAAGAGGAGGGCTGTTGACTAAATTATTTATATGGGCAGAGTAAAACGGCTCCTCTGATAACAACATGGCGGCATGGGATAGTGATCATGGACAGAACGCTGACAGGGAAGAACTCGTTCTCATTGCAGGTCGACATCAGACAGGTGGTATATGCCTTGTCTGCGTCGCTGGATCTGGTGGGTATTGGCGATGTTGCCCATGGTAAACGAGTCGGGATCATGGCAGCCGAGTGCAGTCGGGTACTGGGGATGGACGATGTGGAGCGCCGACTGCTCTTCGAGTTGGGCGTCCTGCATGATATCGGCGTCTCCTCGACAGTCATCCATCACCACCTGGTCAGCGAGTTTGACTGGGAGTCGTCACAGCTTCACTGTGAAGTGGGGTATCAGCTATTAAAGGATTTCCGGCTGCTCGCTCCTCTGGCACTTCCCATCCGTTATCACCACACCCACTGGAAGTTGCTGCGCAATTTACCCGACGTGGACAAGAAAGTTGCCCGTCAGGCCAATCTCATCTTTCTGGTAGACCGTTGTGACGCGCTGGCGGCCCCTCACTATAGCGACGGGTCGCTCTTGATGCATACCAACGAGATCCGCGAACGGCTGCAGGGTTATAGCGGTGAGTTTTTTGACCCCGAGCTGGTGGCGGCATTCCTGCAAGCTTCTCGCTCGGAGGCTTTCTGGCTGCAGCTGGAAGCTCGTTCCATCAATGACTACATGCTTGAAATGCTGCAAGAGCGCGAGCCTTGCACGACGACCAATGGCGAGTTGAAAGCATTGGCGCTGATTTTTTCGGGTATTGTCGATGCCAAAAGTGCGTTTACCATGGCTCACTCCTTCGGTGTCGCCCGTCTCTCGCGTCTGCTGGCCGAGCGTATGGGTGTCAGTGCCATCCATTGTGACATGCTGGAAATTGCCGGATTGCTGCACGATCTTGGCAAGCTGCGAGTGCCGGATGAAATTCTGGATAAACCGGGGCGATTAACCTCCGAGGAGCGGGCCATCATCAATACCCACAGTTTCGAGACCTATCAGATTTTGCGCCACATCGAGGGATTCGAAGAGATTGCGTGCTGGGCCTCCTATCACCATGAAGAACCGGATGGCGAGGGATATCCGTTTCATCTGCCGGCTTCGGCGATGGCATTGGAGGCGAGGATTTTGCGGGTGGCCGATATTTTTCAGGCCATGGTGCAGGACAGGCCTTATCGGCAGGGGCTCTCTGCTGGCGAGGCGCTTTCCTTTATGAAGCAGTTGGTACGAGAGGGGCGGGTGGATGGCGACGTTGTTGCCGTGCTGGCTGAGAATTTGCCACAGATGGTACAGGCCGCCATTCCAACGGTAGAGGAGGTACATGCGTACTGCTGACCTGCTCCGGCTTCCAGCTATGCTTGGAATAAGCCGTGCATGGTGCCGATATCCACGTGCAATAAGCAGGCTTGACTGACCACCATGGGGGAACAGATATGGAATCGCTAAAAGCCAGGGATTATATGCAGAGCAGACCCATCACCTTTAAAGCGGACATGATGGTACAAGCGGCAGTCGAGAAATTTTTGAATAGCCACCAACTGGGGGGCCCGGTGACCGATGAAAAAGGACATCTGATCGGCTGGATCTCCGAGCAGGATTGCATCGCGGTCATGCTCAAGGAGGCGTATCACTGTGAACAGGTGGCACAGGTGCGGGATGTGATGCGCAAAGAAGTGCTGACCGTAGGGCCAGATACCAGCATCCTGACTCTGGCTGAGATGATGATGGGACAGAAGCCCAAGATCTATCCGGTGGTGGAAGAGGGCAGGCTGCTCGGGGTGATCAATCGCCACAATGTGATGCAGGCGATCCACGCTCAGCTCACTACCTGTTTTGTCCATAGCCACGGCTGAGTGTTGTGTCTCTATGTTGGAGCAGGCCAATGGCCTGCTTCGTTATTTTGGGAGACAGCAAGTTCGCCGACCTGATGCTTTCAATGAAGTAAAGGGATCTACTCGTATGCCCCGAGCTTCATGTTAAGGCTTGCACCTCTCCTTCTCGCTCTTTAGGATCAGCCCCAGCTATCGATATGGCCCCCTTGCCGGGCACTCTTTTAAGGAATTCGTACCTTGTCTCTCTCTATCGAGGCGCTGCGCCGCCGTCTCTCTGCCTGCATGAACCTCGACGCCCGCCGTCTCTCCAGCCGTCTGCACGGGGTCAAAAAGTTGCCTGAAGGCAAACAGGCTGCCGTGCTCGAGACCATCGCCGCCGATCTGGATGCGGCACAGGCGCGCTACCAATCCCGTCTTGCGGGCGTACCCAAGGTCACCTATCCGGATAACCTGCCGGTCAGCCAGAAGCAGGCGGAGATCGCCAAGGCGATTCAAGAGCACCAAGTGGTGATCATCGCCGGGGAAACCGGCTCGGGCAAAACCACCCAGATCCCCAAGATTTGTCTGGCGCTCGGGCGTGGGGTGAAGGGCTTTATCGGCCACACCCAGCCACGCCGTCTGGCGGCCCGTACCGTGGCGGCCCGTATTGCAGAAGAGATGGAGTCCGAACTCGGTGACTACGTGGGCTACAAGGTGCGCTTTACCGATCAGGTGAGTGAGCAGACCCACATCAAGCTGATGACCGATGGTATCCTGCTGGCGGAGATCCAGAACGACCGGATGCTGACCCAGTACGACACCATCATCATCGATGAGGCCCACGAGCGCAGCCTCAATATCGACTTCATTCTGGGCTATCTCAAACAGCTGCTACCAAAACGCCCGGATCTCAAGGTGATCATCACCTCGGCCACCATAGACCCCCAGCGCTTCTCCCGCCATTTCAACAAGGCGCCGGTGATCGAAGTCTCCGGTCGCACCTATCCGGTGGAGGTGCGCTACCGTCCCCTTACCAGTGACAAGAGTGAAGGGCTGGAAGAGCGCGATGAACTGCAGGGAATTTTCGATGCGGTGGAAGAGCTGGCCCGCGAAGGGCTGGGGGACATCCTCATCTTCATGAACGGCGAGCGGGAGATCCGCGATACCGCCGATGCCCTGCGCAAGCTCAACCTGCGCGATACCGAGGTGCTGCCGCTCTACGCCCGCCTCTCCAACGCCGAGCAGAACAAGGTGTTCCAGCAACACGCTGGACGGCGCATCGTGCTTGCCACCAACGTGGCGGAGACCTCGCTGACGGTGCCGGGCATTCGTTACGTCATCGATCCGGGCACCGCCCGTATCAGCCGCTACTCTTGGCGTACCAAGGTGCAGCGCCTGCCCATCGAGCCGATCTCCCAGGCCAGCGCCAACCAGCGTAAAGGGCGTTGCGGCCGGGTGGCAGACGGTATCTGTATCCGCCTCTACTCGGAGGAGGATTTCAATAGCCGTCCCGCCTTTACCGACCCCGAGATCCTGCGCACCAATCTGGCCTCCGTCATCCTGCAGATGCTGGCGCTAGGCCTTGGCAACATGGAGGCCTTCCCGTTCGTCGAGCCGCCTGAGTCGCGCCATATCAAGGACGGTCTGACTCTCTTGAAAGAGCTGGAGGCGGTGCGCGAGCTGCCCGCCACCGGCGATCGCGAAGCCAAGCTGCAGCTGACAGAGGCCGGTCGCCAGCTCTCGCGCATCCCCCTTGATCCGCGTTTGGCGAAGATGGTGATCAGCGCGGCGCAGACTGGCTGCCTGAGCGAGGTGATGGTGATCACCGCGGCCCTCAGTATTCAGGATCCCCGCGAACGGCCCATGGAGAAGAAGCAGGCCGCCGACGAGCAGCACAGACGCTTTGAAGACAAGGATTCCGACTTCCTCGCCTTCGTCAATCTGTGGAACTACCTGAAAGAGCAGCAGGATCTCCTTGGCAGCAACCCGTTCCGCCGCATGTGCCAGAAGGAGTTTCTCTCCTACCTGCGGGTGCGCGAGTGGCAGGACATCCATTTCCAGCTGCGCCAGACGGTGAAGGAGCTTGGTTTTAAAGCCAACCATGAACCGGCGGATTTCAAGACGGTGCACTGCGCGCTGCTGACCGGCCTCTTGAGCCATATCGGCAACAAGGATTTGGAAAAGCCCGAGTTCCTCGGTGCTCGCAATGGCCGTTTCCACCTCTTCCCGGCTTCGGGCTTGTTTAAAAAACCACCCAAGTGGGTGATGGCCGCCGAGCTGGTGGAGACCTCGCGCCTCTACGCTCGTATCAACGCCAAGATTGAACCGGAGTGGGTGGAACCGTTGGCAGGCCACCTCATCAAGCTGCACCACAGCGACCCCCACTGGTCGAAGAAAAACGGCGCCGTGATGGCCAAGGAGAAGGCGACCCTCTATGGCCTGACTCTGGTCAATGAGCGCACCATCAACTTCAGCCGTATCGATCCGGCGTTGTGCCGCGAGCTGTTTATCCGCCGCGCCTTGGTGGAAGGGGATTTCGAGACCCGTCACCGTTTCTTCAGCGACAATCGCAAGCTCCTGGCCGAGGTAGAGGCGCTGGAGCACAAATCCCGTCGTCGCGACATTCTGGTGGATGACGAGGATCTGTTCCGCTTCTACGATGCCCGCTTGCCGGAGGAGGTGATCTCCGCTCGCCATTTCGACAAGTGGTGGAAAGAGGCGCAAAAGCGGGATCCTGAGCTGCTCAACTTCGAAAAAGAGATGTTGATGAAGGGGGATGCCGCCCACATCAGCGATCTCGACTACCCCAACTTCTGGCAGCAGGGGCGCCTCAAGCTCAAGCTGACCTATCAGTTCGAGCCGGGGGAGGCCGCCGATGGCGTGACCCTGCATATTCCGCTGCCGCTCCTGAATCAGGTAGAGGTGAAGGGGTTCGAGTGGTTGATCCCGGGGCTGCGTCATGAGCTGTTGGTGGCCCTCATCAAGTCGATGCCAAAGCCGATGCGCAAGAACTTCGTCCCAGCGCCCAACTATGCCGATGCACTGCTCGCCAGCATCAACCCCGAACAGGGGCCGCTGCTGGACGAAATGGAGCGTCAGCTGCGCCGTATGACTGGCGTGACCGTGCCCCGTGAATCCTGGGACTGGTCTGCGGTGCCCGATCACCTCAAACTCACCTTCCGGGTGGTGGACGACAAACACAAGAAGGTGGCGGAAGGCAAAGATCTGGAGGCCTTGAAAGAGTCGCTGCGCGGCAAGGTGCAGGAGACCCTGTCACAAGTGGCGGACGATGATATCGAGCAGTCCGGTCTCACTTTGTGGAGCTTTGGCGAGCTGCCGCAAGAGTACAGTCAGAAGCGGGGCGGGTTCGAGGTGAAGGCCTATCCAGCCCTGGTGGATCAGAAGGATTCGGTCGCCATCCAGCTGGTGGAGAGCCCGGTGGTACAGCAGCAGCTGATGTGGGCCGGTCAGCGCCGGTTGGTGCTGCTCAACGTACCATCCCCCATCAAGTATCTGCAGGAGAAGCTGCCCAACAAGGCCAAGCTCGGGCTCTATTTCAACCCGTTTGGCAAGGTGGCCGAGGTTATCGATGACTGCATTGCCTGCGGCTGTGACAAGCTCATCGAGCAGCACGGCGGCATGGCCTGGGACGAGGCCGGTTTCGAGGCGCTCAAGGAGTATGTCCGCGCCGAGCTCAACGATGCGGTGGTGGAGGTGGCCAAGCAGGTCGAAGCCGTGCTGACGCTGTCCCATGAGATCAAGAAACGGCTCAAGGGCAAGATGCAGCTCGACACCGCTTTTGCCATGTCGGACATCCAGCAGCAGTTGGGTAACCTCATTCACAAGGGCTTTGTCACCGAGACCGGCTGGCAGCGGCTGCCTGACTTGCTGCGCTACCTGCGGGCCATCGAGCGGCGGCTAGAGAAGCTCGCCATCGATCCCAACCGGGATCGGGTCTACATGCTCAAGGTGCACAGCGTGGAGTTGGAGTACAAGGCGTTGCTCGCCAAGATCCCCAAATCCCAGCTTATTCCCACCGAGGTGGCCAATATCCGCTGGATGATCGAGGAGCTGCGGGTGTCGTTTTTTGCCCAGAATCTGGGAACCCCCTATCCGGTCTCCGATAAACGGGTGCTGAATGCTATCGCCCAGTGCTAAGCTGCTATCTGTCTGTTTTAACTGCGTGATATAGAGTGTGGGAAGGGGCTGCCAAGGTGGCGGGCTCTTTTAAACGGAAGTCAGGGAGGCAAGGATGCTGGGGATCTGGTTGAGTGTGGCGCAGGTGGTGATCAGCGGTTACCAGCCTATTGCAGAGCAAACCTGGGTGCAGTTGAACCCGGAGTATTACCCCTTGGCACGCACGCCGCCCGCCATGTTTGTGGCATGGCACGGCAACCAGTTTCCGCCGCTGGCCCAGAAACAAAAAAATGGTCGCTGGCAGATCCTCTTTCCTGCCCGTCTGGTACCTCCTTTTGATCTGTTCGAGGGGGAGGCCGAGCTCTCCAAAGCTTATCTGGCAAGGTTGCGGCGCATCGACGAGATGGCTTATGGCGTCGCATCCGTTCAGGCTGTTGCTGCAGTGCAGCAGCAGGGTCTCTCTCCGTTGGATGAAAATGGGCCGCTTGCCCCCTTTATTGCCGAGTTCAGTGCCGCGCATACCATGCCGGTTCAGCTGGCGGTAAGGCCTCGCTACGAGGCGGAGCCGTTGCTGGCGATGTTGGGGAGCGTTGCGCGTGAATCGGTAAACAATGCTGATATCCAGCTGGCTGCTGCCACCACCACCGATAGCGTCACCCTTACGCTATCGGCCCCAGCGGCAGGAGGTGAGCGTGCTGTGTGCCATCAGGTGGTGGCTGGTGAGACGCTGTGGCGCATAGCGAACCAGCTCTCCAGTGCCATGGGGGCCGATACGTACAGCTATTTGCTGGCGTTAGTGGCTGAAAATCAGGCGCGACTTGGCCATAGCATCCGGGTCAAAACCGGGGATGGTCTCTACTGTCCCCGCGCCGAGACGCTGGCGCAGTTTGATGCGCTGAGCCCGGCCCAGCGGCAACAGCAATTTGCTCGCCTTGAGCAGGGGCGTTAAGGCACGGGATTAGCCTTGTATCCGCTATTGGCCCATGGTAGTATTCGCGCTCGTTTTGCGAGGTGCTGACCGGTCGCAGTTAGCACCATAAATTCATCCAAAAGAGATACATACTATGTCTTTCGTATTCCAAGCTGAAGTCCGTTCTGACCTGGGGAAAGGTGCGAGCCGCCGCCTGCGTCAAGCTGACCAAGTTCCTGCCATCGTTTACGGTGCAGGCAAAGAAGCTCTGTCCGTAGCTGTTGACCACAAGAAAATGATCCTGGCTCAAGAGAAGCCGGAATTCTATGAGTCCGTACTGACTCTGGTCATCAACGGCGAAGAAGTTAACGTAAAAGTGAAAGCTATCCAGCGTCACCCGGTACGTTACAAGCTGGTTCACCTGGACTTCGTTCGCGTCTAATCGCGAGTCGTCAGGTTGAAGAAAAGCCACTCTCAGGAGTGGCTTTTTGCTATCTGGCGTTTGGTTGTTTTCACTGTGTGAAAAGAGGGCATGTTTGCCCTCAGGCCTCATTACCCCAGCTGGTTCAGCGCCTGCTGACAACGCTGTTCGGCGGCATCCAGCTCCAGCAGCACCATCCTGATATCTTCCATCTGTTGCTGCAGTGTTTCACGTTTATCCGTTACCAGTCCCAGCATGGTTTGCAGCTGGGTACGGCTGCTCTTGTCGGCATCATAGAGATCAAACAATTCGCGGATCTCGGCGAGGCTGAAACCAAGACGTTTGCCACGCAGGGTCAACTTGAGGCGAACCCGATCCTGCTTGCTGTAGATGCGGGTCTGGCCCTCTCGTGCGGGATTGAGTAATCCCTGATCCTCATAAAAGCGGATACTGCGCGTCGTAATATCAAATTCCCGAGCCAGCTCACTGATGCTGTAGCGCCGGGCTTCATCCCTGTTTTTGTTCATACAGACTTCTTGGCGAACTAAATCCTGCTGGCACCTTACCTAAACGTAAACTGCACTGCAACTCTTGTTCCCGTGGCGCAGAAAACCTATGTTATGGCCATGTAACAAAAAGAGGCTGGCAAATGGATATTGCGATTGTGGCGGCAAAGCGGACCCCGATGGGCGCATTTCAGGGTGCATTGGCAGAGGTAACGGCACCTGAGTTGGGGGCGTGTGCCATTGAGGCTGCGTTGCAGCAAAGCGGCCTGCATCCGGAGCAGGTCGACGAAGTCTTTATGGGCAACGTGCTGTCGGCCGGGGTGGGGCAGGCTCCCGCCAGGCAGGCGATGTTGAAAGCGGGATTGCCGCCATCGATACCCGCAACCACAGTCAACAAGGTGTGTGGTTCCGGTATGAAGGCGGTGATGTTGGCAGCAGATTCTATCCGGGTTGGCGACAACCGGGTTGTGGTTGCTGGTGGCATGGAGAGCATGAGCCGTGCCCCCTATCTGCTGGATAACGCCCGTAGCGGTTTTCGGATGGGGCATCAGCGGGCGCTGGATCACCTCTTTCTCGACGGATTGCAGGATGCCTATGATGGCCAGCTGATGGGAATCCATGCCCAGCGCAGCGCTGATCTGGCCGGTTTGACCCGCAGAGCCATGGATGAATTTGCCTTGGCATCGCTCCAGCGAGCCCTTGATGCCCAGCAGGCTGGCTCGTTTATTTCGGAGCTGACGCCTTGCCATCATGAGGGGCGCTTGCTGCTGGCAGAGGATGAGCAACCTGGCCGAGGACGGCCGGAAAAGATACCAACGCTAAAACCTGCGTTTGGTAAAGAGGGAACCATTACTGCAGCCAATGCTAGCTCCATCTCTGATGGTGCGGCGGCGCTGATATTGATGGATAGCGCTACGGCAGTTGCCCTGCAGGTGCCGGTATTGGCAAGGATCGTCGGTTATCAGAGCCATGCAGCCTTGCCAGCCGAGTTTACCTCGGCACCCATTGGCGCAATATCCAAATTGCTGGTGCGGCTTGACTGGTCAGTGAAGGAGGTGGATCTCTTCGAGATCAACGAGGCATTTGCCATGGTGACCATGTTGGCCATGGCAGGATGTGGTATTCCCCATGACAAGGTCAATGTATACGGTGGGGCCTGTGCGCTGGGGCATCCACTCGGAGCGAGTGGAGCCCGTATTCTGGTCACCCTGATCTCGGCCCTGCGTCAGCGGGGAGGAAAAAGAGGGATTGCCTCTCTGTGTATCGGAGGGGGAGAGGCGACAGCGATTGCGGTGGAGATCGATTAATCGGTTGCTTCCATCGCCTGCAGCTGTTCGTTGACCCAGGTGGTCGCAGCCAGATAGAGGTGGCTGACCTTCTCCTCGCTCAAGCCAAGCTTGGCCGTTCTGGCTGTGACCCGTGACCAGTTGGCATTTTCGTAGTCTTCGCAAAATGCGAGATAGAAGCCGAGATTGCCCTTGCGCTCAAGCAGTGCCAGCCGGATGGCATCGATCAACGGAATGGTGCCGAGCAGCTTGTCCATCGGCTGCTCCATCAACACATCCAGCAGGGAAAATAGGCCGGTGATAAAAGCCTGTGGCGCCTGCTGGGTCGGGGCATGAGCATGGGCCAGCAGCTCACAGAAGCGGGCTCTTATTAGCGACATCTGATAGAGCTCTGCACTCTTGCCCTTGCCTGCACTGGTGGCAGCCACCAGCGAGACAAAACGCTTTAGCTGGGTGTTGCCAAGGTAGATGGCTGCCTGGCGAAACGAGGAGATGGGATTGGTGTGCCCCTTGAGATGGTTGACGTAGCGCAGCAGCTTCAGGGAGAGAGATATATCCTGGCTTAGCAACTGCTCGATCCGGTTGATGTCAGGTTCGGACTGATTGACTACGTTGAGCAGCTGCATCACGACGACCTGGGCTGGCTCCATGGTCGCCTGCTTGACCATTTCGGGGCGACTGAAGAAAAAGCCCTGAAAGAGCTGGATCCCCAGCTGCTTGACCCGTTCGAATTCCGCCTTGTCCTCTACCTTCTCGGCCAGATAGGTGAGATTCATGCTTTGGTGGCGCTGGATGAACACCTTGATCTGCAATAGCGGTGTTGCCCGCAGATCGAACTTGATGATCTTGATAAAGGGGAGGAAACGCTCCCAGTCTGGCGACATGGTGAAGTCATCGAGCGCCAGCGTATAGCCCAGTTTATGGAGTTGTTTGACCTTCTCCAGCAGGGCATCGTCCGGTGCTGCGTCCTCCAGAATTTCAATCACCACCTTCTCGGGGGGGAGGCACTCTGCCAAGCCATCCAGCAACAGGGAGTGAGGGAAATTGATGAAGCAGGGGCGGCCGCCAAGTAGCTGATCGATGTTTTGTTGCAGGAACTGTTCCACGACAAGACTCGACGTTGCTTGCCGTGAGGAGATGCTCGGGAAGACATTATTCAGGCTATCGCGAAAGAGCAGCTCATAGGCGTAGGTATTAAGGTCTCTGTCGAGAATGGGCTGTCTTGCAACGTAGGAATACATGCCTGGCTCCGATATGGGTACTGGCTTGATTTTATGGTGTTGCAGAACACTATGCCAGTCCTGACCCTATTGAGTAAGGCAATAATTGGCATAGTGTTTTTCTGTCAGAGCCGAATTTAGAAGAGATAGCTCATTTGTAAGCCAGCCAGCCAGGCATCCCCTTCAGAAGTGCCCTGGAAGGTTGACGTCGTTAGCGGGTTACCCGGTTGCAGTTCCATCTTCTCGGTGACATCGACCTTTTTACCGTCGATCAGGGTCAGCCCCAGATCCACAGTCAGGTTGGGGGTGAACTGATAACCCATGCCAAGGCTGTACCAGAGACGATCGGCATCCGGTATCGAGATGGTACGGCGATCTGCAGGTACCGGGCTTGCGTCATAGGCAACCCCGGAGCGCAGTTGCCATTGGGGGGTCAGCTGATAGGTCATGCCAATGGCATAGCGCCAGCTATCTTCCCAGTGCTCATCCTTAATGTGCATGCTCTGCAAATGGTTGAGATCAGCTTCCAACTGAACGAATTTGCTCCAGTTGGTCCAGTTCAGGCTGCCATGAAGAGCCAGCTTGTCTGTCAGCTGATGAAATGCCGCCAATTCAGCCGTTGCGGGCAACGGCAGATCCAGACTGCCGGTATCTCTGATCTCGGTAACGGAGCCATCTGCATTGGGTCGGCCCACGATAGCATCACCCGAGAGGGTCAAAGTGACATCATGACGGTAGGATAGGCCAATCCGGGTTTGCTCCGACAACTCCAGTAAAGTGCCTACATTCCAGCCCCATGCCCAGCCATCCCCTTGCAGATGTTTTGCTATCAGGTTGCGAGAAGGGAAGGTGCCACCGACTTCGCCCTCGCCCTGAATAGCAGAGATCCCGGCACCAATTGACCACATCTCATTGATGCGATAGGCAAGGGATGTACCCAGATCCATGGTCTTGATATCGGAGACATTGCCAAAGTGACCGGCGCTGTAGTTATCCGGCATCTTGACGCCGAGACCGTAATAAGAAGTGGCCGAGAATCCAAGACGCCACTGCTCATTGAGTGGAATGATGAGATTGATGTTGGGAACCCAAGCATCGGCCGCGATATCTCGTGCAGTCGCATCGGCATGGGTCAGCAACCCCGTCGTTTTGCCTTCTATATTGACATCAGGGCTGACGTAAATTGCACCGCCCGAAAATGCCATCTTGTCGAAGCGAGTCATGGCTGCCACGTTGCGAGATAGAACGCTGGCATTGTCCGCGATAGCTGCTTCTCCGGCAAAGGCTCTGCCAAGCCCGGTTGCTGATTGTTCAGCAAGCTGGAAACCGGCTGCATGGGCATGACTTGCAATCACCAGCAGGGAAAGGGCGGATAGTTTGAGAGTGGAATGCATGAATTATCCTTGCGTGAATACCGAATGTTCAGTCGGCCATATCATTGAAGGCGGGATTTTATATGGTACGACCAGCAAGGCAACGGTGATGGAGTAAATCAGGGAAAAACGGGATTAAATGCTGATGAAACTAGCTCTAATGGATTGATTAAAAAAGAAAAATGAACATGTGTGTGCTACATGTGTGCGCTGAAAACGGGATCTTGCATAAAAAAAGAGCGCCTTGCGGCGCTCTTTTAAATTGCTCAACAATCAGAACTTCATGTTGAACTGGGCAGATGCCAGGAAGGCGTTGCCGTGGGAAGTGCCCTGCCAGCGAAGCTTATCGGAATGGCTAGTCAGACCTTCGTTGACATCAACTTCCTTACCGTCGAGGTAAGCCATACCGAAGTCAACGCTCATATCGGTGTTGATATGGTAGGTTGCACCAGCGCTATACCAGATACGGTCAGAGTCAGGAATACTCAGGCTGCGATATTCCGCTTCGATCGGGGTGTTGTCGTAGGCAAAGCCCATGCGAGCTTCCCAAGACGGGTTGATGTACCAGGTACCGCCGATAGAGTAACGAACAGAATCTTTGAACTTTTCATCTTTTTGCAGGCAAACACCACCTTTGCACTGGCTGCTGGTAGCTTTTAGCTCCTCGAAGGCACTCCAGTCAGTCCAGTTGACTGAGTAGTGAACGGCAAACTGCTGGTTCAGGCGGTGGTAACCGGCGAACTCTGCTTGTGCAGGCAGCGGCAGCTCCAGATTACCGTCAACAGTGCGGTTTGCGGAGGTTGCTCCCTGGAAATCACCATCAAAGCTCATATCCACTTTTGAGCGATAGGTCAGAGCAAAACGGTTGTTTTCGTTCACTTCGTACAGGGTACCGACGTTCCAGCCAAAGCCCCAGGTGTCGCCCTTCATGTGGGCAATGCGGTAATCAGAAGGTACTTTTTGACCCAATGCACCGAGAGGCCCAAGTAGACCTGCATAACGGTTCAGCTCAGCTTCACCATATACAGCATTGATACCGGCGCCAACGCTGAAGTGCTCGTTGATGCGATAGGCAATGTTCGGGTTGATATTGAAGGTTACCAACTCGGTGTCACCGGCAGCGGCACCAGCCGGGAAGTTCTTTGGATATTCGGTGGAGAGACCGTAGTTGGAGAAGAGACCGATACCCCAAGCCAGCTTGTCGTTTATCGGCTGGATAAAGTAGGTGGCTGGCACAAATGCTGAAGGTGCAATACCTGATTCGCTGGAGTCAGACATCTTCGCGAGTTTATTACCCTTACCATCGGTCATGTTGACAGCACCATTTACATCCACGTCAGGTTGGATATAGGTACCGGAGACGGAGAAGGTCATTTTGTCGAAGGTCGTCATGGCTGCCGGGTTGCGGGCCAGAACGGAGGCGTTGTCGGCAATGGCTGCTTCACCAGCATAGGCACGACCCAGACCGGAGGCGGAGTGCTCGTTCAACTGGAATGCCGCTGCATGGACTTGACCGGTGGCCAGCGCAATGGTGGCGGCAATCAGGCTCTTCTTAAACATAGTTGTCGTCATGGTGGTCTCTCTTGTAGGCAGATTTTTTTGTCGATATTGGCTGCATGTTCAATGCAAACCTCGACAAAATCCGTTTTTATTTCAGCTTCTTCCGAATCAATTCTGGCGTGATTCTATGTATCTGGTAGGAGGTAAGAAATCAGACCAGTGACAGCAGAATACATAAAAGTGATCGTTCTGTTAATCATTTGTTTTAACCTGATGTTTAATTCATCATTTACGGGGTAAGGCAGGGTGTTTTTTAGGCGAAACGGTTGATCCTGCTCACAAAAATAATTTTCCTGTTTTTCGCAATTTTGCGACAAAAAGCAGGTAATGGGTCGGGAAAGAGAGGGGAAACAGGCAGCTGGCTGGTGTCGCTGCCTGTTTTTACCGATGGAATCGGCTCGTTAAATGTTCCAGTGAAGTCGTGATTGCAGGGCCGTAGCGACGGGGGCAAGCGGCTCCTTCATCTGGCCAATCAGTACCATATTTCCTCCTTTAAACTGGACGATCTCTCCTTTGAGGGTGCCATCTGCAAAACTGGGCTGCAGAGAGAGAGGAACATGCTTGGGAACCAGAAAGAGGGTAACGGGCCCCATCTTGCCCTGGATCACCATATGCAATGCCGGCCCCTGATAGAAGGCGCAGTGGTTGACATAAGTCACCCTGAGACCATCCATACCACTCAGGGTTGCGCCATATTTCTCCATCTTGGCGTTGATGCTCTGCAAATTGACCCGCTCATCGATACCTTCGATAAACGGCTCCTCACCATAGACATGGGCCATCGCCACCTGAGCGAGGGAGAGTGTTTGATCAGAGCTGGCAGGCCAACTTATCCATCGGGTACTCACTCCAAGTAGAAAAGCGACGGATGCAGCCATAGCCACGGCTCGCCAATGGGATTTCGGCGCAGTGCTGCTGGCAACATGCCGTATTTTCTCCTGTTTCTCTTCACTCTGTTGCAGAGCTTGTTTGAGCAGGATCCGCTCTGCCAGCCCTGACGGCGGCTCGATACTCATGGTGCGCGCAATCTGTTGCTCGAGAGTTTTCATCTCGTCGAGATAGCGCAGGTTGGCAGGATTGGCACGGGCAGCCTCGAGGAAGTCGGGTTGCTGATCGCCGGGCTGGATCATGGCGCGACGGCGAAACTCCAGTTCATCCATGTCCATCTCCTCTTGATAATTTCTTCTGCGCCATCGCCTCTTTTAGCTGGTTGCGGGCGCGAAACAGTCTTGTCATCACAGTGTTTTTGTTGAGCCCGAGCAGTTCGGCAATGTCCTCACCGCTAAATCCGCCCAGCACCTGCAGCATCAGGGGCTCCCGATACTCTTCGGGCAGGCGGGCAATGTGACGATGCAACCACTCGTTCTCCATCTCCTCTTCGCTGTGTAGCGCATCGGGCTGGGGTTGGGGATGGTCGTCCAGATCCACCAGATCAAACTGTTTGCGCTCGAAACGGCGGGCATTCTCCCGGCGCAAGATAGTGATCAACCAACCTTTGGCTGCCTGATCGTCCTGCAGGGCGTCGATACCCTTCCAGGCTCGCAGGAAGGTCTCCTGCACCAGATCTTCCGCGACGTGGGGATCCCTCACCAGCCAGTAGGCGTAGCGATAGATATCCTTGTGCAGCGCATGAACCAGCGCTTCGAATTTGGTTTGTTTGTCAGCCATAGGGTCATAGACCGGCAAAGTGGCCGGATCATTTCCACTTTTATGAGGCTGACCCCGCTTTTTTCTAAAAAAGAGCAATGGGAGTGTCTCCTGTTGTGGAGGCTGGGTTAACCCCGCAAGGGGAACCGGTGAGCAATCAGGGCAAGGAGCTGAGCAATGCCCGCTGTTTCAACATGACAGAGCTCACGGGAGATTGTGCGCCATGGCACAATCGGCGCCAGGGGGGCAAAGCAGGCGCGATCCAGCTCGGTTTGCCATCTTTGCAACTGCTTTGTATTGGCCGGTTTGGCCCAAACGGATGGGGCGGAAAGCGAGACCCAATGGCGCAGGGCCAGGCGGCTTTGCTCGCTTTGATGGTTGGCAAGGGCCCGTTGCAGCCGATAAAAGGCGAGCCAGCGCGGAGTGTTGCGCCTTATGCCTCGCAGCAGCAGCGCCAGCAATACCCACCAGAGGCTCTCGTTGGCCAGTGGCAGTGACTCGCCCGCACCTTGCCGGCTGGCCGGTTGGAAAACGAGGCGAGTGGCAGGCAGCTTCGCCTGTTCTATACGACCGGTCTCGGTGTTGAACCAGGGCAGGGTGATTGCCGGTAGCTGATACTCTCCTGCCTCGCGGGCCAGCAGGGTTTGGCGCCACTCCCGCTCAAACAGCAGTTTGCCCGCCCGATAACGCTCCTGCTGCTGCTCGCCATCGGGGTGCGTTTGCAGCTCGGCGGGGAGCCGCTGTGCCATAAGAGGGGCAAGCTGCACCTGACTGCTGTCGCCATTTTCGAGCGTGATGGTAATGACCCGGATCAACGGCTCCCCCGCGTGCCCCTCTGCCGAGGGCTCTATCCGCTGGGTCAGCAGCAAGCGACTGGCTACCGGCGTTGCGGGAGCTTGGTCAACACGTACCTGAAGTGGGGCTGCTCGGGCGGCAAGGCGTTGCAGCTGGCCCCCGTTTTGGGGCAATTGTCCCTGTAGCCGCGGGGAGTCGATAAGCCAGAGGCCCGGTGCCTTAGCCTGGATTAGCCAGCTGCGGGTCAATCTGCCGGGTAGCCCGCTCTGCACTGGGGGAAGCCACTCATCGCTGCCAAGGCGACGAATGATGAAATGGGGCGAGTTGAGTTCACTGAGCCCGGGCTGCTGCATGGTGGTGGGGAGCCAGAGCGTGAGCCGATAGATCACCGGCTGACCGGGATAGAGGGGGCCCTGATGATCAAGCTGGGCCTCCATCTCCAGTGCG
>NZ_LFCS01000019.1:0-53628 GCF_001887375.1 Aeromonas sp. SCS5 | reverse complement strand
CTGAAAATCAGCAAATCGCCTGATAATTGCTCCGTTTTATTCCTCTCCCTTTGAATTCCTCGTCTTCCCCGTCGGTTTTACTCATAAAAAACGATCGCAACAGCTTAAAATGGCGCTTTATTTCGTCGGAGATAGCCCATGTTTTGTCCAAAATGCGGCGGTCAAACCCTGCAGAGCGTCAGCCCCAAAGAGTTTTGCTGTGGCTGCGGTTTTCATTTTTTCCAGAATGTGGCGACGGCTGTGATGGTGGCGCTTTGCTGGCAGGATGAGGTGCTGGTTGCGGTAAGAGCAGGCAATCCGGGCAAGGGGTTGCTGGATCTGCCAGGCGGATTTGTCGATCCCGGCGAGTCGCTGGAGGGGGCGCTGGTGCGCGAGTTACAGGAGGAGCTGGGACTCGATGTCAGCGCTCAACCTTTTACCTATCTCGGTTCCTTCCCCAATATTTACCCCTACGATGGCATCACCTATCACACCTGTGACACCTTTTTCGCTATCAAGCTGAGTGAAAAACCGGTCATCCAGCCGGCTGACGATGTGGCCGCCTGTCAGTGGTTGAAGATTAGCGATATCCCCTTGTCCCGCTTTGCTTTCGAGTCGACGCGTACCGCGATGGCGCGGTTGCAGCAATCCCCTTTGCAAGCCTGATCCCTGCTGATGACGATGGGGATTGGCAGCGACCATCCCTGTCTCATCCTTGTCCGCTTTTGTCCCGCAGACGCCATTCGTCAGACGGTGAGTGGTATAGTCTGCAGTGGATCCGGATTCAAGGAGCATATCGTGAAGAAGATAGTTCTCATCTTGCTCGGCATCGCCGTGGCGGCCTTGCTGGCCATAGTGACGTTGATAAGCCTTATCGACCCCAATCAATTCAAACCCCAACTGGCTGAACAGGTGCGCAAGAGCATGGGCCGGGAACTGGTGATGGCGGGGGAGATTGACTGGCGTTTCTGGCCGAGTCTCGGCCTCTCGCTGGAAAAGGTCGCCCTACGCAATCCGGCCGGTTTTGCCGAGCCGGATCTGGTTCGTTTCGAACAGGGCGAGGCCTCGGTGGCCCTGTTGCCGCTGCTCTCACATCGTCTGGAGATTGGCAAGGTGATCCTGAGTGGCGCCCATCTCTTTATCCAGACCAAGGCGGATGGCAGCTCCAATCTGAGCGGACTGATCAAAGATGCCACTGCTGATGCAAGCGAACCGGTCGTCCCCGCCCCCCCTGCGCCAACCGCTGATAGCAAGCCCTGGCAGATCAGCTTGCAGGGTGTCGCGCTCTCCCAAGCCAGTGCGCTGGTACAGGATGATCGCAGCGGCACCTCACTGCGACTGGATCGACTCGATCTCGATATGGGGCAGCTGGCCACCGGTCAGTGGGTACCCGTGACGCTGGCCGCCAAGGGGAGTGCCGACAAGCTCGCTTTCGATGTTAAAGGGCAGACCCAGATCAAGCTGGCGCAGGAGGTGATGGCGAGTGAACTGAAAGATCTGAGCCTCAGCGGCAGCCTGAGTGACCCGTCCCTGCGACTCGACAGTTTCTCTATCAAGGGAGACCGACTGGCTCTGGGTGAGTGGAGTAACCTCACGTTGGTGCTGAAAGGAGCCAAGGGTGAGGGGCAGCAAGCTTCACTGGCTGGCTCGTTGGAAGGCACGCTCAAGGGACGGCTCGATAAAGAGATGAAGCTGGCCGAGCTCTCCGATGTGCTGCTGACGGCAGCGCTGGAAGGTGATGCGCTGCCACGCCCACAGATGAAGCTGAAACTGGCCGGGTTTGCCCGTGCCGAGCTCGACAAGCAGTTGATTACCCTGAGCAAGCTGGTGATGAGTGCCGATGAGGCACTGCTGAGTGGTGATGGAACCGTGCAGCTTGGCGCTGTTCCCGCAATCAGCTTCGATCTCAACGGGGAGAAGCTGGATCTCGACAAATGGCTCGCCAAATCGCCACCTAACACACCTGCGCAGGCGAAAGAGGACAAACCGGCGACCGGTGTTGCCAACACTGCTGCAAATGGCAATAAAGCGGCAACCGGCAAGAGCGAAGCTCTCTCCGCGGTTGAACCGGATCTGGGCGCGCTCAAAGGGGTGGATCTGGATGGTCGGCTGCAACTCGGCAGCCTGCGTCTGAAAGGGCTGGATCTCGGTGCTGTCGATCTTCAGGTGGCTCTGGCCAAAGGGCTGCTGACGCTCAAACAGTTCAGCGCGACCGTGGCAGGTGGTCAGGTAAACGCGAACGGGGTACTCGACGCGCGCCAGCAACCCGCCACCTACAAGGTGCACAAACAGGTGGCCGGGGTGAACATTCGTCCCTTGTTGCAGACTCTGGCCCAGAGTGATCTGCTGGAGGGCAAGGGCGATCTCGATGTGCAGGTGCAGGGGCGTGGTCTCTCCGCGCTGGCACTGCGCAACGGGATGCAGGGCAAGGTCACCTTGAAGCTGAGCGACGGTGCCCTGCACGGCATCAATCTGCCGGAGATGATCCGCGAGGCACGGGCCACCCTCACCGGCAAGGGGGCCGAGCAGGTGAAGGAGGAGCGCAAGACCGACTTCAGCGCCCTGACCGCCAGCTTCCAGATTGCCGATGGCGTCGCCCGCAGCAACGACATCCAGCTCTTTGCCCCAGCCTTGCGGGTCAAGGGGGAGGGGCAGACTGCGCTGGTGCCGGAGAGCCTCGACTTCCTGTTCCTCACCTCCATCGTCGAGAGCAGCAAGGGGCAGGGGGGCAAGGATGTGGACGAGCTGAAGGAGATCACCATTCCGGTGCGGATCGGCGGCCACTGGCAAGCCCCCAGCTATCAGCTCGATGTGAAGGCACTGCTCAGCAACAACAAGCTGCTGGAGGATAAGGCGCGCAAGGAGGCCGAACGGGGCCTCAAGAAGCTGCTGGGTGACAAGGCCGACAACGAGGCCGTCAAAGGGGTGGCCGACCAGCTGCTCAAGGGGCTGTTCAAATAGATGACGGTTCATATGGGCTTTAGCGGTTGACCGGATGTCAGCGCCATTGAAAAATGGCGCTGACATTTTTTATGGCGCAGTGACCTGCTGTGCCTTGATCCGGAGTCATCTCGAGTTGAACCCATGCGCCTGATCCTGCTGCTCTGCTCCCTGATCTGCTACGGCATGGCTTCTCCCGTGCTGGCCGGGCCATTGGCGGATCGCCTGGCGGGCGAGCTGGTCAGGCAGGTTCCCGAACAGGCGCTGCCTCTTGATGAGGTGCAGCGGCTCGACCGGCGCCTGATTGCTCCCGACTCCCTCTATCCCGCCTGGCAGCGTTATCCGCTGCGCCAGTTGCAAGCCATCTATCGCTATCAGCAGGAGTGCGGGACAGAGAAAGACTTGCCCGCCGAGTGGCTGCCACTGCTGCAGGCGCTTTGTGGCCAAGGGGCTACGCCCTCGACCCGCTGGTTTGCCGCTCACCCCATCTATCCGCTGGGGGGAAGCAGCGCTGCCCGCTGGCTGGCTCGTTATCCGACTGCGGGGCTCAACCATCTGCTCCATGTGCGGGAGCGGCGCGACCTGTTGGGGCAGCTCGGCGATGACAACCTAGACGCCCTGCTGCGGGGCGAGCGCTGGCTGCTGCAATCGGGTCAGCTCTGGCTGCTTGCCGATGGGCAGTGGCGTCGCTATGGCGCCGGGCAGTGGCAACCGCTGGCCGAACGGCTTGGCATGACGCTGGATAGCCGGGTCGATGGCCCCTGTCAGGAGCGGATAGGGGGGATCTGCATCAACGAGCGCCCCACGCTGCATTGGCAGTGGTTGGCGCTGGCCAGCACGTTTGGCTTTATCCTGTTGCTGGGGTGGGCCAGCTGGCAGCGCTGGCGCCTGCTGCGGGAGCGGCGTGTCGCATTGCAGATGCTGACCCACGAGCTGCGCACTCCCATCATGGCGCTCTCCGGCATCAGCGAGGAGCTGCGCCACGATTTCGACCGGCTGCCCCCTTCCGCCCAGCAGAGCGTGGGTCAGCTGCTGGGCAGTGTCGCCCGTCTGCATCAGCTGGCGCAGGCTAGTCGCCACTATCTGGCGGCAGAGACTCTCGAAGATGAGCGGGTTGCGGTCAGTCTCACCGAGTGGCTCACCCTGGCTTGCGAGCGGCATAGTGCCACCTTCTGTCTTGAGCGGGAGATGACTCTGGCGCTCCCCTTCTACTGGCTCGATCTCGCCCTCGACAACCTGCTGCGTAACGCCAGCCAGCATGGCCGCGCGCCGGTTCGGATCTGTGCCAGCTGGCAGGCGGGGCGTTTGATCCTTGCGGTCAGCGATGGCGGCGAGCTGCCAAATTACCGGCTCGCCACCCTGCTACGCCGCGGTGCCCGTGCCGATGGTCTGGGGCTGGGGCTTGCCATCGTGCGCCATCTGCTGCGCCGTCTTGGCGGGCGCCTCACCCTTTCCGGCCCGCCCACCACCTTCACCCTGACGCTGCCCTGCCAACTCTGGAGCGACCCCGAATCATGAAAACCATCCTGCTTGTTGAAGACGAGGCGCTGCTGGCGGAGAACCTGCAACGCTATCTGACCCGTGAAGGGTATCGCTGCCTCTGGTGCGACACCCTGGCAGCGGCGGAGCAGCAGTGGCTGGCGGCGGATCTGGTGCTGCTGGATCGCACCATGCCGGAGGGGGATGCCCTCGACTGGCTGCCCCAGTGGCTGGCGTGCAAGGCACTGCCGGTGATCGTGTTGACCGCCCGGGTGGAGGTGAGCGACCGGGTGGCCGGGCTCGATGCAGGGGCGCGCGACTACCTGACCAAGCCCTTCTCCCATGACGAGCTGCTGGCGCGGATCCGGGCCCAGCTGCGCCAGTTGGGGGATGGTACTCAGGCGGTGGGCGGCTTGCAGCTTCATCCCGCCCGGATGCAGGCGAGCTGGCAGGATGCGGAGGTGAGTTTTACCCCCACCGAGTTTGCCCTGCTCACCCTGCTGGTGCGGATGGCGGGGCGGGTGCTGAGCCGGGAGGAGATCCTCAATCGGGTGTGGGGCTATCAGGCGTTCCCCTCCACCCGCACCGTCGATACCCATATTCTGCAACTGCGCCAGAAGCTGCCCGGGCTGGTCATCGAGACGGTGCGCGGCATCGGCTACCGGCTGGAGGTGCCAGCGTGAAGCGTGCAACGCGGGCTGGACTGCTGTTGGCTCTAAGCGTCGGCCTTCTGAATGCAGGCAGTGTGATTGCAACCGATCGCCTCCTGGAAACCGAACGCGCCGACCCGCTGCAACCGGCTACCTTGGCGCTGTTGCAGGGGGATAACCGGCACGCCTGGCAATCTTTGCAGCAGGCGTGGCCTGCGCTTAACAGCGATGCCGAGCGCCGCAACTGGCAGGGGATGCTGGCTGTGCTGAGTGCCCAGCACTGCGGCAAGGATTTCCCGCTCACTCTGCCTGATGGGGTGAGCGAGCTGCGCCTTGAGCTGATCCAGCGCGATGCGCCGCTGCTGCGGGACTATCGGGTGCAGTTGACCGGGGAGGGGGCCATCGCCGCCGCGGAACTTATCGATCCCGCTGGCCGCAATCGGTTGGCAGGTGCCCAGTGGGAGGCGGAAGGGAGCAAGGGGGTCAGGGTCGTGGGGGCCGATCTGCCTACGCCTATGCCAGCCGGACTCTATCAGCTACGGCTGGCGGTGGCTGGCAAGGAGTGGCAGGTAGTGCTGCCGCTGCCTGCGGTGCAGGATCTGGATTGGCTCTCCCGCTCGCCGCAGACGGTGGCCAATCCCCCCGCCAATCCCGCTTCGTGCACTCCGCTCTGGCTCGATCAGGCTGTGCTGGCCCGCCCGCAATATTCCCTGCTGTGGTGGAACCGCCTGCCTCTCTATGGCAAGGTGGGTTGGCCTGCCACCACGCCCGACAGTTGGCGCACCCTCTCGCTGGTGCAGACCAGCCAGCGCGGTCAGCTGGTGTTGCAGCTGAGTCACAGTCAGGCGGGGCCGGTGGAGTGATGCCGGGGGATTGAGTCGTTGCAGGCAGCGATGGATGGGCTGCCTCAGTCACAGATTGTTTCGCTGGTGCAATGACTGTTACTTTTTGCTGATGTTATTTGCAACAATTGGCCAGGGGATGGCGGTGGCTATCAAACAGGAAATGGCAGAGCAGCCTCTCCGTTTTGGCTCTGGGCTTAATCCTGACATTGCCCTGACAATCTGAGCCTGCCGATCTGCTGCAATGGCGGCTCCCGTTTTTATCAGGAATCACCGACCATGACTTCTTTCCCCGTGCTGGCGAGCCGACTCCACCTGCTGCTGTTGATGCCGCTGCTCTCCCTGCCTGCCGAGGCGCTGACTCTGGCCAACGATCAGTGGCGTATCGAGCTGGATCCCGCCACTCTGGCGGCCGAGGCTATCCTACCCTCGGGCCAGCACCTTGCCATCTCTTCCCCCGGTCCGCGCCAACCGGTCACCACGCTGCAGCAGGAGGGGGAGCGTGCCAGCTGGCTGACCCGTGCCGATGGCGAGGTGCGAGCCTCTGCCCGTCTCGAGGGCAACCGTCTGATCCTCACCCTGAACCGTGCAAGTGCTGGCGAGCTGGTGTGGCCGCGGGTGCCGGCAGGGGCACAGGCGTTGATGCTGCCGATCCACGAGGGCTTTCGCATTCCCGCTACTCATCCCGCGTGGCGCAAGGCGCTGGCGCAAGAGTATCAGGGGATCAATACCACCGAAAATCTCACCCTGCCGCTGGTCGGGCTGGATCACGGCGATCAGCAGCTGGCGATCCTCTTTGCCAACCCCTTCAACAACCGGCTCACCTTTGCGCCCAAGCAAGATGGTATTGCCCTGACGGCGACCCATAGCGTCAATCGCCTCAATCTGACCGCCCCCTATGAGGTGGCGGTGTCGCTGCAACCGGGCAACGACTGGCTGGCGGCGGCCAAGGCCTATCGCAGCTGGCTGCAGGAGCGGGGCGAGCTGGTCTCGCTCGAGAGCAAGCTGGCGGCAGTAAAGGATGGCAAGCGGCTGATTGGTGCCTCTCACCTCTATCTCTGGGGCGAGCGACTGCTGGTGCCTCAGGATGTGAAGAGCTGGCCCGCGCTGCGCCGCCTGATCCCCGCCGACTGGCTCAAGGGGGAGAGTAAGAGTGCTCTGCAAGCGCCCGATCTTGAGCGCAACCGCTATCTGCAAAATCTGGTGCTGACCGGAGTTGAGCAGGCGCTGGCGCTGCGCCATCCGGGTCAGCAACCGGCCGATTTCACTGCCCGGCGAGTGCTGGCGACTAAACAACTGGGGGCTGCGCTCAACGAGCCACAGAGCTGGGGTGATGGCAGCTCAGCCAAGATGATCGCTGCTCTCAAGCAGTCTGGACTACCCAAACTCTGGCTGGGTCTGCCCCAGTGGACCGCCGGTTTTGCTGCGCCAGAGGGGATTGAACTTGCCAAACAGGCGGGCTATCTCATCGCCCCTTACGACTCTTACGATACCGCGCTGCCGGAGGGGAATAGCCAACAGAGCTGGCTCACCGCCCAGATGGGGCAGGATATCTACCTGCGCTGCGGCATCATGCAGGAGAACGGTCGGCGCAAGAGCGGCTTTCAAAATAGCGGCGTCTACACCAATCAGGCCTGTGTGCGCCCGGTGATGGAACAGCGCGTACCCTGGTTGCAGCAGGCGAGCCACTACAACAGCTGGTTCCTCGATGTGGCTGCGACCGGCATGGTGTTTGACGACTTCGACCCGGCCAAGCCGACCAGCCAGGCGCAGGATGCGCAAAACCGGATGGCCGGGATGGCGTGGATTGCCAGGAGTCAGGGGGTGCTGGTGGGCTCCGAGGAGGGCGGCGCGGTTGCCAACCGCACCGCGGCCTTTGCCCACGGCCCCCAGACCAGCGGCTTTGGCTGGCAGGATCCCGATATGCGCCGCAACAAGCGCTCTCCCTACTATCTGGGAGCCTGGTATCCCGACTATCAGCCCGCGTTCTTCTTTCGCCAGAGCCATCTAAAACCTGAGTATCAGGGGCTCTACTTCGATCCGGCGCTGCGGTTGCCGCTGTTCCAGAGCGTCTTTCACGACAGCATAGTGACCACCCATCACTGGACGATGGACAGCCTCAAATTCAGGGAGAGCCGTCAGGTGACCGAACTATTGCAGCAGCTCTACAACGTGCCGCCGCTGCTCAACCTCAGTCTGGATAGTGCCAGCGTGCGCATTCCCTATCTCAAGGGGCTCGATGCCTTCTTCCGCCCGCTGCATGAGCGGCTCTACAACCAGTCCCTCACCGGTTTTCGCTGGCTCGATAAAAGAGGCGTGGTGCAGCAGAGCGAGTTTGCCGATGGCACTCGACTGATTGCCAACTTCGGCCCGGCCACCGAGCTGGCAGGGATCAAACTGGCCGCTCAAAGCGTGCTGGCGCTGCTGCCCGATGGCAGCCAGCAGCAGTTTGTCTCGCAACCGGATGGCGCCCGCTAATCTGGCGTTCTGGCTTTTATTTCATCAGAGGATGATGTGGCAGAACTTTTCATGTATAGATGAACGTTCTGTAAAATATATGAGAGGCAGTTCTGATGATTGAGAGTGAAGTGATTAGAGAGGTAAACCATCCGGCGTGGCCGCTGGTCTGGCAGATCTATGGCGAGAGTTTTCCCCGCTACGAGCAGCGCCAGTCACAGCATCAGCCACAGAAGATGCGGGATCCTCGCTATCACTGCCAAATCTTTTATCAGGACGGCCTGTTGCTCGGTTTCATCTTCTGGTGGGCGTGTGACGAGCAGATCTATATCGAACATCTGGCCATCAATCCGGCGCTGCGCGGCCGCAACTACGGCAGCCGCCTGCTGGCCGAATTTTGCGAGCGGGCAGGCAAAACCGTCATTCTCGAGATCGATCCGCCAGAGGACGAGATTGCCATTCGCCGTCTGCGCTTCTATCAGGGGCTGGGCTTTTGTCTCAACGATTATGCCCATCTCCACCCACCCTATCATCCTGACTATCAAGGTCATGCGCTGCGGGTGTTGAGCTATCCGGGGCTTCTTGAGGAAGAGGCCTATCAGCGTTTCAACAGCATGCTGGTGGAGACGGTGATGGATCAGGCTGAGCAGCCGCAAGAATGCTGATTTTCCGATAAGAGAGGGGCCCGCCTGAAGCAATTCAGGCGGGCCCTTTTTCATTGCCGCTGGCGGGAATTACTCCCCCAGCAGGGTTTGCCAGACGGCGAGCACATGGCTGCGCTCACTCTGCAGCTGATCGTCGCTCACCTTGCGGGAGATCTCCGAGAGGTTGAGGCGATGGCCTAGGTTGCGGATCTCCAGATAGGCTTGCTTCAGCCCCTCCGCCTGCTCCAGGGTCAGCACCCCCGCCATCACGCACTCGTCGAAGATGCGCACGTTATCGGACCAGCGGGTGAGGGCATCGGGCTCGCCGCAGGCGTGGGCCAGCACCAGATACTGGGCGATAAACTCGATATCCACCATGCCGCCGGGTGACTGCTTGAGGTCGAACTCGCCGGCGCCGGCCTTGAGCAGGTGATCCCGCATCTTGTGGCGCATCTCGCGCACCTCGCGGGCCAGGGTCGGCAGGTCGCGTTCCCTGGCCAGCACATCGCGGCGGATGCGGGCAAACTCGGCAACGATGGCATCATCGCCATAGATGGGGCGGGCCCGCACCAGCGCCTGATGCTCCCAGGTCCACGCTTCGTTTTGCTGATACTGCTCGTAGGCCGACAGCGACGAGACCAGCAGGCCGGAGTCGCCGGAGGGGCGCAGCCGCATGTCGATCTCGTAGAGGATGCCGGACGGGGTGCGGGTGCTGAACAGGTGCAGGATCCGCTGGGCGAGGCGCAGGTAGAACTGGCGGCTGTCGATGGGTTTGCGCCCGTCGGTGTAGCTGTTGGGGTCGCCGCCGTGCAGGAACACCAGATCGAGATCCGAGCCGTAACCGAGCTCGATGCCACCCAGCTTGCCGTAGGCCACTACCGCAAAGCCACGCTGACCGCTCAGCGCCACCTCGGGCGGTACCCCGTAGCGCTCGCTCATCTGGGCCCAGGCCTGATTGACCACCTCCTCGGTGATCGCCTCCGCCAGCCAGGTGAGGTGGTCGCTCACCTTCATCAGCGGCAGGGCGCCGGCGATGTCGGCCGCCACGATGCGCAGCAGCTGCACCTGCTTGAACTGACGCAGCGCCTCCATCTGCTGCTCCACGTCCTCTTCGGGGATGCGCAGCAGGAACTGGCGCAGCTGGGGCTTGTACTGATCGAGCGGGGTGGGGTGGTAGAGGTGCTGGGGATCGAGCAGCTCGTCAAGAAGGATGGGGTAGCGGGCCAGCTGTTCGCTCACCAGATGGCTGGCATCGCACAGCCGTACCAGCTGGCGCAGGGCGCCCGGATTTTCCGCCAACAGCTGCAGATAGGCGCTGCGGGTGAAGATGCGGGTCAGCAACTCGCATACCCGCTCGAACAGGCGGGCGGGTTGCTCGCTGGCCACCACCAGCCGCAGCAGCTCCGGCATCAGCCAGTCCAGCGCGATGCGCCCCTGCGGCCCCACCTGACGGCGTTTGTACTCCTCCTTGAAACGCAGCAGAGCGGCGCAGAGCGGGGCGGGCTCGGCCACTCCCTGCGCGCTCAGCAGTTTTTCCAGCTCGGCGGCATCGAGCTCGGTGCGCCAGAGATCGAGCCAGAGCTGCTCGAGATGGGCGGGAGCCTCCTTCTCTTCCCCCACCACGGCGGCGAACTCCTGATGGACGGCGGCCATCTCCTCATCGAGATGAGCCATAAAGGCACCCCAGTCGGCAAAACCGAGAGCGGCGATCAGCCGCTGGCGATCCCGCTCCTCGGTGGGCAGGGTCTGAGTCTGCTGATCGCCGATCTCCTGCAATATGTTCTCGACCCGACGCAGAAAGCGATAAGCCGCCAGCAGGCGATCGCAATGGGCGGATTCGAGGGCGCCACATTGGGCGATGGCGGCCAGCGCTTCGGGCAGGTGGCGCACCCGCAGCGCCGGTTCACGACCGCCGCGAATAAGTTGCAGCGCCTGGGCGATAAACTCCACTTCACGAATGCCGCCAGCCCCCAGCTTGATGTTGCCCTCCAGCCCCTTGCGGCGCACCTCGGCGGCGATCATCGCCTTCATCTGGCGCAGGCCGTCGATGACGCCAAAGTCGATATAGCGGCGAAACACGAAGGGGCGCAGCATCTCGGCCAGTTCCACTGCGTGCTCGCACTGGGGCCCCAGTACCCGCGCCTTGACCATGGCGTAGCGCTCCCAGTTGCGGCCGTGGTGCTGGTAGTAATCTTCCATGGCGGCAAACGAGATGGCGAGCGGCCCCGCATCGCCAAAGGGGCGCAGCCGCATGTCGACCCGGAACACCTGACCATCCTGGGTGGGCTGGTGGAGGGCGTTGATGATGCGCTGACCCAGCTTGATAAAGAACTGCTGGTTGGCGAGCTCGCGCCGCCCGCCAACCGTGTAGCCGTTTTCGGGGAAGGTGAAGATAAGGTCAATATCCGAGGAGAAGTTGAGCTCGCCACCGCCGAGCTTGCCCATGCCGAGGATCAGCAGCGGTTGCGGGTTGCCATTGCCATCCATCGGGGTGCCCAGCTCGCCGCACTGTTTGGCGTAGAGCCAGTCGCGGGCAGAGCAGATGAGGGCATCAGCCAGTTTGGTCAGGTGGATAAAGCTCTCTTCTACAGTCGCGTGGCCCAGCAGCTCGCGCCAGGCGATCACCAGCATGCGGCTGCGGCGGAACTGGCGCAGGATGCGCTTGAGCGCCTCTTCATCGCTTACCTCGGCGAGCAGGGCTGTGAGGTCACTCTGGTAGGCGGGCCAGCGCTCAGAGCGCTCCAGATCTCCGGAGGCGAGCAGCTCGGTCAGCAACTCCGGCTGTTTGAAGAGAGAGTCGGCGACAAAATCGGAGAGGCCGAGCAGGGTCAGCAGGGTCTGGCGCACCGGCTCGGGCTGGTTGCCATAGTCTGGGGCCAGTTCAGTCAGCCGTTGCCACTGGCGCTGGGCCAGCTCCTGCAGCAGGGGGGAGAAGGCGGAGAAAGAGGGAGAGTGCTGGGCCACGGTTGCCGTCCTTGTGATTAACGAAACTGCCGGATAAAAATCTGGCTGCCAATCTAGCACTGTCAGGTCCCCGCGTCACAGCGCAGGGGCGAGAAGCATGATCCGGCGGGAATTATCGGCAGCCAGTCATTCAGGTGCGCTGGTAGATGGCGGGATCGTAGATCTCCATCAGGCTGCCCGGGTTGGCCGGTGGAGCAAAGCCGAAACCGGCGTAGAGGCCGTGGGCATCAGAGGTGGCGAGGGAGAGGCGGCGCAACCCCTGCAACTCGGGATGGTCGACAATGGCGGCCACCAGCGCCTTGCTGTAGCCCCGGCCGCGATACTCAGGCAGCACGAAGACATCGGCCAGATAGCCAAAGGTAGCCTTGTCGGTGATGACCCGGGCGAAGGCAACCTGCTGACCATCGACATAGCCGCCAACGCAGAGGGAGTGGTTGATGGCCCGCACCACAGTGCTGTGGGGAATACCGCGACACCAGTAGGCTTCTTCAGACAAGAAGCGGTGGATAAGCGGCAGATCGAGCCGCCCCTTGTCGTCACTGATCTCGATGGGTGAGTGCGTCGTGCTCTGCTGCATGTTGGCTCCTTGCCGTGGGTCAGAAATGAGAAAGGCCCCTCGCGGGGCCTTCCAGTCTAACCGGATTGGAGCGGGAAAGTCAGGCGAGCTTGAAGGACTGGATCTGGCCATCCAGCTCCTGGCTGTGCTGCTCCACCAGTACCGAGGCCTCCTGCAGTTCGCGCAGCACCACCACGGAGCCTTCTGCGATCTGCTTGACCTGCTCCAGATTGCCGCGCATCTCCTCGGCTACCGAGCTCTGCTGATCGGAAGCGGCGGCGATGTGGCGGTTCATGTCGGCCACGCCCTGTACCCGCTCCACTATGGTGGCGAGCTGATCGCCCGCCTGGGTCACCTGGGCAACCCCCTTGTCGGCCTGTTGCACGCTCTGGGCCATCAGCTCGCCAGCCTGACGGGCATTGCCCTGCAACTGCTCGATCATCTTCTGGATCTCGACAGTGGCAGCTTGAGCCCGGTTGGCCAGCTCGCGCACCTCGGAGGCCACCACGGCAAAGCCGCGACCCGCTTCACCGGCGCGGGCGGCCTCGATGGCGGCGTTGAGCGCCAGCAGGTTGGTCTGCTCCGAGATGCCGCGAATGGTGTCGACTACCGAGCCGATTCGCTCGACCCCGTGCTCCACCTCGTTGACCACGTTGGCGGAGCGCTGGATGTTGCCGGAGAGGGTGTCGATGGTATTGACGGTTTCGGCCACGCAGCGGCTCCCCGCTTCGGCCAGCTGGCTGGTCTCGGCAGTGGCCTGGGAGGCCTGATCGGCGTGAGAAGCCACCTCGCGAATGGCGCCTACCATCTGGCTCATGGCGCTGGCCAGCTGCTCAATCTGGGCGAACTCTTCGCTGATCGCCTCGTTGGCCTCCTCCATGCAGAGGGTCACCTGGGAGGCGATGTCGTTGAGCTCCTTGCAGGCGGCGCGCTGGCTGCCAAACACCTCTTTGAGGTTCTCCTGGGAGTGGGAGACCGCCTTGGCGATGTCACCGAACTCGTCGCGGGAGCGGAGCAGTACCTTGTGGCTGAGGTCCCGCTTGGCGAAACGCTCCAGCAGATCCACCAGATAGTGTACCTGCTTGACCATCAGACGGGAGCCGGTCATCAGCAGGATAACGAACAGCAGCCCCATGATGGTGGTCTCCATCAGGCCGCTCCAGAGCAGGCGGTCGGCAATGGCGTTGGCCTTCTCCGGATCCAGCCCCTCGGTGAGCAGGGTGGCCTCCAGATTGTTGGCATCAAACCAGAGTTTGGTCAGTAGCAAAATGGTACTGATCACCATCAGCAACACCACTTTCGGCACCAGCCGAATGTTGCTCATCCGCTTCTCCAGCAGGTTCAACTGCATCGTAAAATCTCCTTTGAAAATCGCTTTTTCCTTTGCCCTCAAGGCTATCGGCATTATCTTCTCTTTTATTAATTTGCACTGTGTTTAAAGTTGGAAAATGTATGCGGCATCACTTAACTCACTTGCGGGCGATGGATTTGCTGATGGCATTTCTGTCGATAGTCTCGGTGTTACTGGTAACAGCCCGCTGGTGGGGCCATCAGACACTGACCCCCCAGACCCTGCAGCTCTTCTATGACCTCGACAGCCTGATCTGCTACTTCTTCATCGCCCACTTTGCCTATGGCTGGCTCAGGGCGCCCGATCGCAAAGCATTCTTCAAGGCCAACTGGATCTATCTGCCGGGCAGCTTGCCGATGGTGGAACAGCTGCGCTGGGCCCGTCTGCTCCAGCTGTGGCGGGTCTATCAACTGTTCAAGGAGCACCCGGATCTCTGGGCCATGTTCCGCCGCGAGCGCAACGAGACCACCCTCTCCGGCATTCTGTTCCTCTTCTTCCTGCTGCTGGGGGTGGGCTCCGGCGTCATGTACTGGATTGAGTCGGGCCAGCCCGGCAGCCAGATTGAGACACCCTACGATGCGTTCTGGTGGACGCTGGTGACCCTGTCGACCGTGGGCTATGGCGATCTGGTGCCCAAAACCGAGGAGGGGCGCTTTGTCGCCAGCCTGTTGATCCTGTTCGGGGTTGGCCTGTTTGGTGCCATCAGCGGTTTCATGGCCAGCATCTTTTTGCAGCCGGCCAAGGAGAGCGAGACCGAGAAGTGGCGCCACCACTACAACAACCAGCAGGAGCAGCTGCTGCGCGAGTTGCGGGCGTTGCGCGACGAGGTGCGCGAGCTCAAGAAGAAGTAGGGTTGTCGCACGGGAGCGCAAGTTGCGAGCCAGCTCCCAGCTATCGGTTGTGGCAGAGCGGGGGAGGTGCTTTTTCTTTGCTTGTCCTTTAACCTGCTGGCGGCTTAACATTCAACCTCTTGTCCAAACCTGAAAAAGAGAATCGATCAACCATGCGCGCCCTTCTCGGGATTCTTATCTGCTTGTGTGCCCAACAGGCACTGGCCGATACCCGTTATGTTTCAGACAACATCTTTACCTTTATCCACAATGGTCCGGGTACCCAGTACCGGATCCTCGGTAGCGTCAAGGCTGGTGAACCGCTGGAGGTGAAGGCGGTGAACGGCGAGGCCGGTTTCACTCAGGTGGTGGACGGTCGCGGCCGTGATGGATGGATCAAAAGCAGCGAACTGCAGAGCCAGATCAGCCTGCGCGAGCAGCTGCCGCAGGTAGAAAAGGAGCGTGACGAGCTCAAGGCCCGCCTGCAAAACCTCAACGGCGACAACGAGAAACGCTTCGCCGAGAAGGATGGCCAGATCGCAGCCCAGAGCAAGGAGATCGCTGCCCTCAAGGCCCAGCTGGCCAGCCAGGGTGAAGAGATGAACAATCTCAAAGAGCAGAACGATGCCCTGACCCAGAGCTACGACAATCAGGAGCACGACATGCAGATGGACTGGTTCATCCGTGGTGGTGCCATGGTCGGAGCAGGTATCCTGCTTGGCATCCTGTTGCCCATGCTGCCCCGCCGTCGCAGCCGTAGCGATCGCTGGATGAACTGACAGCCTCTGGCTGAATGAATTGATGAGAAGGGTCGCCGTGGCGACCCTTCTTTTTTTGGGCGCATTGGGGGCATCCGCTATTGGGCGGGATGCGTGGCTGCTTTGCGACAGGGTGGAGGCAGATCGTATACAAAATGAAGTCAGATGACCCTCATGTTTACTGGCAGGCTGGCTTCAAAAGGGAATGAATGGGGTGAATTAGCGATCTTTGTTAAAGAGTGGCAACAAATTCATTTCATATAGCGGAGGATATTGTATACATTGTCGGCGTTTCGGCGGCGCGACCGCCTTTGTCGATATCAGCCTTAGGGCGTACAGGAAGACCCCATATGTTCAAAGCTACTCAAGTGCTTGCCGCTGACTATATCCCCTCTGATCTGGCCGCCCTGCGCGAAGCCATCACCCAGAACTACGTGGTGGATGAAAATGCCTATCTGGCCGAACTGTCGGCCATGCTGCCGGGGGATGGCGCCTCGCTGGAGCAGGTGACCCAGCGTGCCCGTACTCTGGTGACCAAGGTGCGCAAGGAGAGCGGCTCCGGTGACGGTATCGACGCCTTCCTGCAGGAGTACAGCCTGGATACCCAGGAGGGGATCATCCTGATGTGTCTGGCCGAGGCGCTGCTGCGTATTCCCGATGCCGAGACCGCCGACGCCCTGATCAAGGACAAGCTCTCCGGCGCCAACTGGTCATCCCATTTCCGCAAGAGCGACTCTACTCTGGTCAACGCCTCCACCTGGGGACTGATGCTGACCGGCAAGATCATCAAGCTGGACAAGAAGCTCGACGGCAACCCGGCCAACCTGCTGGGGCGCATGGTCAACAAGCTGGGCGAGCCGGTGGTGCGATCCGCCATGTACGCCGCCATGAAGATCATGGGCAAGCAGTTCGTGCTGGGGCGCGACATGAAAGAGGCGCTCAAGGCGAGCCGCAAATCCCGCGAGCTGGGTTACACCCACACCTACGACATGCTGGGTGAATCGGCACTGACCATGCAGGATGCCGACAAGTATCTGACCGATTACCGCAACGCCATCGAGGCGGTGGGCAACGAGCGGATCAGCGACGGCGGCCCGGCCCCCTCCATCTCCATCAAGCTGTCGGCGCTCCATCCGCGCTATGACGTGGCCAACCGCGAGCGGGTGCTCGGCGAGATGTGCGAGCGGCTGGTGGGGCTGGTGCGTCTGGCCCGCGACAAGGATGTGGCCATCAGCATCGATGCCGAGGAGATGGACCGCCTCGAACTCTCTCTCGATCTGTTCGAACAGCTCTACCGCTCCGACGCCAACCGTGGCTGGGGCAAGCTCGGCATGGTGGTGCAGGCCTACTCCAAGCGCGCGCTGCCGGTACTCTGCTGGCTGACCGCGCTGGCTCGCGAGCAGGGTGACCTCATTCCGGTGCGCTTGGTAAAAGGCGCCTACTGGGACAGCGAACTGAAATATGCCCAGCAGGCTGGCCTGCCCGGCTACCCGCTGTTTACCCGCAAGGCGGGTACCGACATCTCCTACCTCGCCTGCGCCCGCTACCTGCTGAGCGAGCCGACTCGCGGCTTTATCGCTCCCCAGTTTGCCACCCACAATGCCAATACCGTGGTCAGCATTCTGGAGATGGCCGGTGATCGCCAGTTTGAATTCCAGCGTCTGCACGGCATGGGCGAGGAGCTGCACAACGCCGTGCTGAGCGACAATCCCGGCCTGCACTGCCGCATCTACGCGCCGGTCGGCGCCCACAAGGACTTGCTGCCCTATCTGGTGCGCCGCCTGCTGGAGAACGGGGCCAACACCTCCTTCGTTCACAAGCTGGTGGATCCCAATACCCCGGTGGACTCGCTGGCCGAGCATCCGCTGCGCACCCTCAAGCGCTACTCCGGCTTTGCCAACGATCGCATTCCGCAGCCGGTGAACCTGTTCACCGACCGCAAGAACTCCAGCGGCGTCAACATGAACATCCTCTCCATCCAGCGCCCCTTCTTCGCCCGCTTGAAAGAGCTGGAGAGCAAGCAGTGGCTGGCGGGCCCCATCGTCGATGGCGAGACCCTCAAGCGCAGCGAGGCACGCACCGTGCTGAGCCCGCAGGATGTGAGCCTCACCGTCGGCAAGATCCACTGGGCCGACGAGCAGGCGGTGGAGCAGGCCTTGGCATCTGCCCACGCCGCCTTCCCGCGCTGGCGCGAAACCCCGGTGAGCGAGCGTGCCGCCGCGCTGGAGAAGCTGGCGGATCTGCTGGAAGCGAACCGCGAGCAGTTTGTCTCCCTCTGTACCCGCGAAGCGGGCAAGCTGCTGCAAGATGGCATCGACGAGGTGCGTGAAGCGGTCGATTTCTGCCGCTACTACGCGGTACAGGCGCGCAGCCTGATGGGGCAGGCGACCCTGCTGCCCGGCTACACCGGCGAGCAGAACGAGCTGTTCCTGCAGGGGCGCGGGGTGTTTGTCTGCATCAGCCCGTGGAACTTCCCGCTGGCGATCTTCCTCGGCCAAATCGCAGCTGCGCTGGCCACCGGCAACACCGTCATCGCCAAACCGGCGGAGCAGACCGGCCTTATCGCCCATCTGGCGGTGACGCTGGCCCATCAGGCCGGTATTCCGGGCGACGTGCTGCAACTGCTGCCCGGTGACGGCGCCACCGTCGGCGCCAAGCTGACGGCGGATCCGCGCATCGGCGGCGTCTGCTTCACCGGCTCCACCGAGACCGCCAAGCTCATCAACATGACCCTGGCCCAGCGCGATGGCGCAATTTTGCCGCTCATCGCCGAGACCGGCGGCCAGAACGCCATGATCGTCGACTCCACCGCCCTGCCGGAGCAGGTGGTGCGCGACGTGGTGAGCGCCGCCTTCCAGAGCGCCGGGCAGCGCTGTTCGGCCCTGCGGGTGCTCTACCTGCAGGAGGAGATCGCCGAGCGGGTGCTGGAGATCCTCGCCGGCGCCATGCAGGAGCTGAAAGTGGGCAACCCGGCCGAGCACAATACCGACGTCGGCCCGGTCATCGATGCCGAGGCCAAGGCCGGTCTCGATGCGCACCTCGCCTACATGGTGCCGCGCGCTCGCCTGATTGCGCAGGCGCCGATGCCGGCCGCGACCATGGAAGGGCACTTTGTCCAGCCGACCGCGCTGGAGATCGGCTCCATCCGCGAGCTGGCCAAGGAGCAGTTCGGCCCCATCCTGCACGTGGTGCGCTACGCCACCCGGGATCTGGACAAGGTGATCAGCGACATCAACGGCACCGGTTATGGCCTCACGCTCGGGATCCACAGCCGCAACGAATCCCACGCCGAGGAGCTGGCGAGCCGCATCAATGTGGGCAACGTCTACATCAACCGCAACCAGATCGGCGCCATGGTCGGGGTGCAGCCGTTCGGCGGGCAGGGGCTCTCCGGCACCGGCCCCAAGGCGGGCGGCCCTCACTACCTGAGCCGCTTCGTTACCGAGAAGACCCGCACCATCAACACCACGGCGGTGGGCGGCAACGCCTCCCTGCTGGCGATGGGCGATGCCTGATCGGCGCAGCGAGATAACGATTGACTGCAGGCCGCCTTCGGGCGGCCTCTTTGTTGGTGTGCTCCTCTTGCTCGCCGGTTTTGGCCCCGGCGGGGCGAAGATCGGAGGCGATTTTGTTGGGGCGGCGGGGTCGTCAGTGGCGCTTGCCAGTCGTAAGATGGGGCCCATTCGCGCTATTTTGCCCCTGCTGCAGCTTGCTGTGACCGTGGCGTTGTTTAATCTGACTTAACGAGAGTGTTTATCCGATGTCATTAACTGAACAAGCCCGCTGGTTTGTCGTGGCGGGTGACCATCAAATCCTGCTCGATGAGGCGGGTCAGGTGCCGAGCGGCGTGAAGGCGTGCCTGCCCGAAGCGCTGGCCGGTGCCCGTTTCGAGCGTTTTGACGAGTGGCAGGGGCTGCCCTGCTATCTGCTGGATCTGGGGGCTGAGGCCGACACGACTATGATGGCCCCCCTGCGCCAGCTGATGGTGGCGGGGGACGAGGAGGGCTTTCGTCTCGCGGGCCGCGCCTGGCAGCTCGTTACCTTCCGCCGCACCCACTGTTTCTGCGGCGAGTGCGGCGCCCCCATGACCCCGAAGGCGGGGGAGTGGGCACAGGAGTGCCAGCAGGGGCACAGCGTCTATCCGCGCATCTCCCCCTGCATCATAGTGGCGGTGCGCAAGGGGCCGGAGATCCTGCTGGCGGCCCATCGCCGTCACTATCAGGCGGATGATCCCATGTATACCGTGCTGGCCGGTTTTGTGGAGGCGGGGGAGAATCTTGAGCAGTGCGTGGCACGGGAGGTGTTCGAGGAGAGCGGCGTCCGGGTGCGCAATGTGCGCTATGTGGCGAGCCAGCCCTGGCCCTTCCCCCACAGCCTGATGATGGGCTTTACCGCCGACTACGAGAGCGGCGAGATCAAGGTGCAGGATGACGAACTGGTGGCCGCCGCTTTCTTTGTCGCCGACCGGCTGCCGCGTTTGCCGCCTCACGGCACCATCGCCCGGCGGCTGATCGAGTTGTCACTGGCTGGCGAGGGGTAACGACGCTTATCTTTTCGCCAACTTTTTTGCACTTCTTTTTAAAAACGGGGCGCTCTGGTTTGCGCCCCTTCACATCTTTGCAACCGATCACCCATTTGCCACGTTTTGGGCAGTCCGCTTGACTGGGCAAAGTGGTATTATGGCCGCCATTTTATGCGTGATATGAATTCAGGAACTGGGATGAAAGAGCTGAAGAACGATCGATACCTGCGCGCTTTGCTGCGTCAGGATGTAGACATGACGCCGGTATGGATGATGCGCCAGGCAGGGCGCTATCTGCCGGAATACAAGGCGACTCGCGCCCAGGCGGGGGATTTCATGTCCCTGTGCCGCAATGCCGAGCTGGCCTGTGAAGTCACCCTGCAGCCGCTGCGTCGCTACCCGCTCGATGCCGCCATCCTCTTCTCCGACATCCTGACCGTGCCCGATGCCATGGGGCTGGGTCTCTACTTCGAGCAGGGTGAAGGCCCGCGCTTCGAGCGCCCGATCACCTCCATGGCCGACGTGCAGGCGCTGCCGATCCCGGATCCGGAAGATGAGCTGGGCTACGTGATGAACGCGGTGCGCACCATCCGCCGCGAGCTGAAGGGCGAAGTGCCGCTGATCGGTTTCTCCGGCAGCCCATGGACCCTGGCCACCTACATGGTGGAGGGGGGCAGCTCCAAGGCGTTCACCAAGATCAAGCAGATGATGTACGCAGAGCCGCAAACCCTGCACCTGCTGCTCGACAAGCTGGCCGACAGCGTGATTGCCTACCTCAACGCCCAGATCAAGGCGGGTGCGCAGGCGGTCATGGTGTTCGACACCTGGGGCGGCGTGCTCACACCGCGCGATTACCGCGACTTCTCCCTGCAGTACATGCACAAGATTGTCGATGGCCTGATCCGCGAGCACGACGGTCGCCGCGTGCCGGTCACCCTGTTTACCAAGAACGGTGGTCAGTGGTTGGAGCAGATTGCCGCCACCGGTTGCGATGCGCTGGGTCTGGACTGGACCACCGACATCGCCGACGCCAAGCGTCGGGTCGGCGACAAGGTGGCGCTGCAGGGCAACATGGATCCCTCCATGCTCTACGCCACCCCGGCTCGCATCCGTGAAGAGGTCGCCTCCATTCTGGCCGGTTTCGGTCACGGCAATGGCCACGTCTTCAACCTCGGCCACGGCATCCATCAGGATGTGAACCCGGAACACGCTGGCGTGTTCGTCAACGCGGTACACGAGCTCTCTGCCCAGTACCACGGTCGCTAAGGCCGGGGCGAGCGAAGAAGAGTTTGTTTGATATCCGGGGCCGTCAGGCCCCGTTTTACATTAAAAAATGGCGCTGCGACGACGAGAGCGTGGCGGCCGTGCAGGAGGCAAGATGAGCAGCAAGTCACTGGATTGGGGTATCGATCTTGGCGGTACCAAGTGCGAATGCGTGGTACTGGAAGGGGACGAGGTGCTGCTGCGCCATCGCATTCCCACCGAGCGTGCCGGCGGTTATGAGCACATGATCGGCCAGATCGCCAAGCTGGTAGCAGAGTGCGCCGAGAAGATTGGCCAGCGCCCGGCCGTCATCGGCATGGGCACGCCGGGGGCGCGGGATCCGCAGACCGGCCTGATGAAGAACTGCAACACCACCGAGCTCAATGGCAAGCCGTTCAAGGAAGATCTGGAGCGCCGGCTCGGCGTGCCGGTACTGATTGCCAACGATGCCAACTGCTTCGCGCTGGCAGAAACTCATCTCGGTGCGGTGCGCCAGCACCATCCCGATGCGAAAGTGGTGTTCGGCATCATCATGGGCACCGGGGTCGGCTCCGGCATCGTCATCAACGGCCGCATTCTCAACGGTCATCACGGCATCGCCGGTGAGTGGGGCCACAACGTGCTCTCTCCCGACGGCCCCGAGTGCTACTGTGGCAAGCACGGCTGCGTCGAGACCCTGATCAGCGGTCCGGCGCTGGAGGCCTGGTACGAGGCCAAGGCCAAGCGTCGCCTCTCGCTGGCGCAAATCGCGGCTGCCACCGCCCACGATCATGTGGCCAGGCTCACCATTGACCGTCTGCATCTGCTGTTTGGTCAGGCGCTGGCCAATGTGGTCAATATTCTCGACCCGGATGTTATTGTCATCGGCGGTGGGGTGGGCAACGTGCAGAGCCTCTACAGCGTGGGACGGCAGACTATTTTGCCCTTCCTCTTTAATCCCCGTTTCAGTGCCCCCATTATTGCTCCAGCCTTGGGCGACAGTGCCGGGGTGTTCGGGGCGGCCCTGCTGGCCCGCGGTGAATTCAAGGATGCCCTGCTGTCGTGAGCCGGGCCCAGGCAGCCGGTCGGCTGCTCTTTTCTCTAGCCCATGCGCTAGCAAATCTGTGGTAAGGAACTGGCTGCCAGATGATCAAGATTGCCATCAACGGTTACGGACGGATCGGCCGCAATGTACTGCGAGCCCTCTACGAGAGCGGGCGCGACAAGACCATCAAGATTGTCGCCATCAACGAGCTGGCGGCTCCCGAAGCCATGGTGCACCTGACCCGCTTCGATACCAGCCACGGTCGTTTTCACTATCCGGTGCAGCTGGCTGGCAACAGCATGCTGGTGGGGGAGGATCTTATCTCCCTGTTTGCCGAGCGGGATCCGTCGAACTTGCCGTGGCGGGCGCTGGGGGTGGATGTGGTGCTCGACTGCACCGGGGTATTTGGCTCGCGGGCCGATGCCGAGCTGCATCTGGCAGCGGGGGCGGGCAAGGTATTGTTCTCCCATCCGGCCGAAGCGGATGTGGACGCCACCATCGTCTACGGGGTCAATCATCAGGTGCTGACAGGGCGCGAGCGGATCGTCTCCAACGCCTCCTGTACCACCAACTGCGTGGTGCCGGTGATTGAAACATTGCATCGAGAATTCGAGATAAATTGTGGTACTATTACGACAATTCATTCGGCCATGCACGATCAGCAAGTCATCGATGCCTACCACAGTGACTTGCGCCGAACCCGCGCTGCCAGCCAGTCCATCATTCCGGTGGATACCAAGCTGGCAAAGGGGCTGGAGCGTATCCTGCCCCACTTCGCCGGCAAGTTCGAGGCGATCGCGGTGCGGGTGCCGACCATCAATGTAACAGCGATGGATCTGAGTATTACTGTTCGTAAAAAAGTGACAGTTAGTGACGTAAATCAAGCCCTGCAACGGGCATCCAGAGGTACATTACACGGTATTCTGGATTACACGGAAGAACCGCTGGTCTCCGTAGACTTCAATCATGATGCGCACTCATGCATCATTGATGGTACCCAGACCCGAGTGAGCGATGCCAACCTCGTCAAGATGTTGATGTGGTGCGATAACGAATGGGGCTTCGCAAACCGGATGCTGGATACCACCCGGGCCATGATGGTTGCAGGCTGAGCCTGCCCCGGGCGAAAGGTTACTGTTTTTAACATTACCTGGAAAATATAGAGGACTGAATATGTCTGTTATCAAGATGACTGACCTGGATCTGGCGGGCAAACGCGTTCTGATCCGTGCTGACCTGAACGTGCCGGTAAAAGACGGCAAGGTCACCTCCGATGCACGTATCGTCGCTACCCTGCCGACCATCAAGCTGGCTCTGGAAAAGGGCGCCAAGCTGATGATCACCTCCCACCTGGGTCGTCCGACCGAAGGCGAGTACAACGAAGAGTTCTCTCTGCTGCCGGTTGTCAACTATCTGAAAGACGCTCTGTCCTGCCCGGTTCGCCTGGCCAAGGATTACCTGGATGGCGTAGAAGTCGCTGCCGGTGAGCTGGTTGTGCTGGAAAACTGCCGCTTCAACAAAGGCGAGAAGAAGAACACCGAAGAGCTGGCCAAAAAATACGCCGCCCTGTGTGACGTCTTTGTAATGGACGCGTTCGGTACTGCTCACCGCGCCGAAGGCTCCACCTACGGTGTGGCTCAGTTCGCTCCGGTCGCTTGTGCCGGCCCGCTGCTGGCTGGTGAACTGGAAGCGCTGGGCAAAGCCATGCTGAAGCCCGAGCGCCCGATGGTTGCCATCGTTGGCGGCTCCAAGGTCTCCACCAAGCTGACCGTTCTGGAATCCCTCTCCAAAATCGCTGACCAGCTGGTTGTCGGTGGTGGCATCGCCAACACCTTCATCGCTGCTGCCGGTCACAACGTCGGCAAGTCCCTGTGCGAGCACGACCTGATCGACACAGCCAAGAAACTGGCTGCCGAGACCAACATTCCTGTGACCACCGACGTGGTTGTAGGTGCCGAGTTCTCCGAGTCCACTCCGGCCACCATCAAGTCTGTTAACGATGTGACCGACGGCGACATGATCTTCGACATCGGCCCGGATTCTGCCAAGGCTCTGGCTGACATCATCATGAACGCCAAGACCATCCTGTGGAACGGCCCGGTTGGTGTGTTCGAGTTCGACCAGTTCGCTGAAGGCACCAAGGTTATCGCTGAAGCCATCGCTGCTTCTCCGGCCTTCTCCATCGCTGGCGGTGGTGACACCCTGGCTGCCATCGACAAGTTCGGCATCGCTGACAAAGTCTCCTACATCTCCACTGGCGGCGGCGCCTTCCTGGAGTTCGTAGAAGGCAAGGTTCTGCCGGCCGTTGAGATTCTGGAACAGCGCGCCAAAGCCTAATTGACCCGGAACGGGGGGCAAAAGCCTCCCGTTTCGTTTATCATGTGCCCGCTGTGCCGGTTCATGATGAACCCCCCATTTTTTATTAACGGCATACGAGACAGGACGATTAAACATGTCTAAGAAAATTTTCGACTTCGTAAAACCCGGCGTGATCACTGGTGATGACGTTCAGAAAGTGTTCGCCATCGCTAAAGAGAACGGCTTCGCTCTGCCGGCCGTAAACTGCGTTGGTACCGACTCCGTGAACGCCGTACTGGAAGCTGCCGCCAAGGTTAAAGCGCCGGTTATCGTTCAGTTCTCCAACGGTGGTGCCGTGTTCACCGCCGGTAAGGGTCTGAAGCTGGAAGGTCAGAAAGCTGCCATCCTGGGTGCCATCTCCGGTGCCAAGCACGTTCACGCTGTTGCCGAAGCCTACGGCGTGCCGGTAATCCTGCACACCGACCACGCTGCCAAGAAGCTGCTGCCGTGGATCGACGGTCTGCTGGAAGCGGGCGAGAAGCACTTCGCTGAAACCGGCAAGCCGCTGTTCTCCTCCCACATGCTGGATCTGTCCGAAGAGTCTCTGGAAGAGAACATCGACATCTGCTGCGAGTACCTGACCCGCATGGCCAAGATGAACATGACTCTGGAGCTGGAACTGGGTTGCACCGGTGGCGAAGAAGACGGCGTCGACAACAGCCACATGGATCAGTCCGCTCTGTACACCCAGCCGGAAGATGTTGCTTACGCTTACGAGCGTCTGTCCAAGATCAGCCCGCGTTTCACCATCGCTGCCTCCTTCGGCAACGTACACGGTGTATACAAGCCGGGTAACGTCAAGCTGACCCCGTCCATCCTGGACGCTTCCCAGAAGTACGTTTCCGAGAAGTTCGGTATTCCGGCCAAGTCTCTGGACTTCGTATTCCACGGTGGTTCAGGTTCCACTCTGGAAGAGATCCGCGAGTCCATCTCCTACGGCGTAGTGAAGATGAACATCGACACCGACACCCAGTGGGCTACCTGGGAAGGTCTGCTGCACTTCTACAAGAAGAACGAAGCTTACCTGCAAGGTCAGCTGGGCAACCCGGAAGGTGCCGACAAGCCGAACAAGAAGTACTACGACCCGCGCGTATGGCTGCGTGAAGGTCAGACTTCCATGATCAAGCGTCTGGAACAGGCTTTCTCCGACCTGAACGCCATCGACGTACTGTAATTCGTTACAGCACCTTGATTGCATGAAAAGGCGCCCTTCGGGGCGCCTTTTGCATTTCTGTGATCCGTGGTAGCTGGTTTGCCGTGCCGTAGCTGGGTATTATCGAAACAAGTTTGCTTATTTTATTAAACAATTTGCAACAAGGCAGGATGCTGAACATGCAGGCAGGAAAGCACATCGGATATCAGGAGCACGCGGCCTCCTACTACGCCGCGACCCGCAACGATCCGCAGCAGTGGCCGGAACTCGAGGCCGAGCTGAAAGCGGATGTCTGCATCATCGGCGGCGGTTTTACCGGTCTCAACACCGCCATCAACCTGGCTGATGCAGGCTACAAGGTGGTGCTGTTGGAGGCCAACCGCATCGGCTGGGGTGCCTCCGGGCGTAACGGCGGCCAGCTTATTCGCGGTATCGGCCACGATACCAGCCAGTTCGCCCGCTGGATTGGTGAGGAAGGGGTACGCGAGCTCGACCTGATGGGGCTGGAGGCGGTGCAGCTGGTACGCGAGCGGGTCGAGCGTTTCAATATCGAGTGTGACCTCACCTGGGGTTACTGCGATCTGGCCACCCGTCAGCGCCATCTGGCCGGCTTCGAGGAGGATCTCGACCATCTGGCGAGCCTGGGCTATGAGCACGAACTCAGGCTGGTGCCGCGGGAAGATATCCATAGCGTGGTGGGGTCGGATCGCTATATCGGCGGCCTCATCGACATGGGCTCCGGCCATCTCCATCCCCTCAATCTGGCGCTCGGCGAGGCGCGCGCCGCAGCCAGCCTCGGGGTTTCCCTGTTTGAACACTCCAGAGTGACCCATATCGATTACGGCAAGCAGGTGGAGGTGACCACCGCCCACGGCCGGGTCACTGCCGACTATCTGGTGATCGGCTGCAACGCCTATCTCAATGACCTCAATCCAGAGCTGGGCGGGCGGGTGCTGCCGGCCGGCTCCTACATTCTCGCCACCGAAGTGCTGGATCGCCGCTTGCGCCAGCGCTTGCTGCCGCAAAACATGGCGGTGTGCGATCAGAACGTGGCGCTCGACTACTACCGTCTCTCCGCCGACGGTCGTCTGCTGTTCGGCGGGGCCTGCAACTACTCGGGAAGGGATCCCCGCGACATCAAGGCCTTTATGTTGCCCAAGATGCTGCGAGTCTTCCCCGAGCTGGCTGGCACCGCCATCGAGTTTCAGTGGGGCGGGATGATCGGGATTGGCGCCAACCGGCTGCCGCAGATTGGCCGCTTGAAGGCTCACCCCAACGTGCTCTATGCCCAGGCCTACTCGGGCCACGGCCTCAACGCCACCCATATGGCGGGCAAGCTGGTAGCCGAGGCGATCCGCGGCGAGAGCCGGGGTTTCGATCTCTTCGCCAGCGTGCCTCACATCACTTTCCCGGGTGGCCCGGCGTTGCGCTCTCCGCTGCTGGCGCTGGGGATGCTGTGGCACCGTTTCAAGGATATCTTCTGATCCACTGGTGGGGCATTGTGCCCCGCCAGCCCTTGTTTATAGCGGCACTGCACTAGCACACAGCCTGATAGACCAAAAAATGCGTTAGCGCCAATCCCTTCCGGTTGGCGCTATCTTTTAGGTGTGAGAGTGATGCCGGGTCAGGTGAACAAGAGCGGGTTAGCTGGCCGAAAAAGATGTGAAGGAGGGCCGAGATGGAGATGAATGTGGTCGCGTCAGGCGGGCCCAGCCCGCTGGTGCAACGGCAGGGATCTTCTACCGCGCAGCCATTGGCGAGGACGACGCTGTCGTCATCAGCTGGCAGTGACAGCCGGATGTTGCGCGATCTTGGCTCTGTGCTGGACAGTCTCGGACTGTCGTCGAAAGGAGAAGGGGGTGGCGGCAGCCATATGTCAATCAAGGACTCGCAGGAGGCGTTCATCAATACCATGATGGTTGCCCTGCAACAGCAGCAGGAGCAACAGCTGGCGTTGCAGCAACAACAGCGGCAAGAACAGGAACAACGAAAGATTGCGTTCGCCGACAACAGCGAGAGCCCGCTGAAACGGGATCTGGCGCGTCTGCTGGAGACGCTGGATCAACCAGGCGGGAAGGACAAAGAGAGCAGCCAAGGGGGGCAGAACGACGCGATTGACCCCTTGCAGAGCCAGCTGATCAAGCTGCTGGAGAGCAGCGGTGCGGCAGATAGCGGGATCACCCTCAAGGATGTGCTGTCGGGGTTGGCCAGCAAGCTGCCGGGTGAACCCGCAGAGCGAAAAGGGTATCGGGTCGATACCCAGGTCTGAGCTGGTCAACCACGGCAGAGCTGCCGTTGCCTAGCTTGCAGAGAGTAAGGGGCGGGCAGCCCTTTATTGCGCCGGTTCAGCCAGTCGCCACCCCTGTTCGCCCTTCATCATCCACACCTCTGCCTCTTGCGGCAGCACCTGACCCGCTTCGAACTCGCCATATTTGCGCTCGAGCTCCATCAGTCCCATCTCCTGCTGGAAGGGGCCGACACGGTCATAAATCAGATCTTCATCGTGCAGCACCTGCAGCTGATCCAGTCCCTGCTTGAAGTGGAGCTGGTAGCTCACCTTGACCAGATAGACCCCCTCCATCCGCTCCTCCTTGCCGAGGATGGTGAAGTCGCTGATATCGAACAGGTTGGCATCCGTTTCGGCCAGCAACTTGGCGGTGACCTGCTGGCGGATAACATCTTCTCCGGGCCCTGCACTACAACCAAACAGCCAGAGGGCCAGCAGGGGGATGAACCACTTTTTCATCAAAACTCCGAACAGGTGCAAAAAGAGCAAAACGGAAGGGCAGATTGTGCCACGCGAACGGGCGGTGGCAAACCTCGGTTCACGGTTCCAGTGCGCGTTCCAGCACGATGGCCTCGGCCCGATAGCCGGCCAGCTCGCGACGATAGCACTCGGTGAACCCTCTGCGCTGCCAAAAAGAGAGTGCGGATTCATTGCTGGCAATGACCGACAGGCGAAGCCGGGTGGCTCCCCATGAGCGCGCCAGCGAGCAGGCGTGGCGATAGAGCGCCAGCCCCCGGCCAGCCCCTTGCCAGGGTTCTCCCACCAGCAACAACCCCAGATAGGCGGTGGTCGGGTCGGGATAGCCGCGCAGCAGATCCACCACCGCAGTCAGCACTCCCTCCTCCCAGCGGCCGATGAGATGCTTGGCAGAGAGCGGCAGGCCGGGTGGGCAGGCTACCAGCTCCTCTTCTGCGGCTTGCGCGGAGAGAGGCGCATCGCTCACCGCCGCCTGATAGGCTGGGGCCAGTTCCAGCAGCCGCTGCAAGGCAGGTGCGTCGCTTGCCTGCAGTCGGCGCAGCTCACTTGGCATGGCTGACCCTGTCGAGGTGAGCGAGGAACTCCGCCGGCCCCATAAAGCCGGTGACCCGCTGGCCTGTCAGCTCCTTGCCCTCGCGGTCGAAGAAGATGAGGGTCGGCAGCCCGAGCACGTTGAGGGTGTTGAGCAGCTCGACATCGGCATCGTCGTTGGCGGTGACATCCGCCTGCAGCAGCACCATCTGGCCGAAACGCTCGCGCACTGCGGCGTCGCTGAAGGTCTTGTGTTCGAACTCCTTGCAGGCGACGCACCAGTCGGCGTAGAGGTCGAGCAGCACCGGCTTGCCGCGGGCGGCAGCCAGCTGCACCTTGAGGTCAGCCAGGGTCTTGATGCGGACAAACTGCGGGGCGCTCTGGTTGGTGCCCGTCGTGACAGCGCCGGTAGCGGGCGGTTGCAGCAGATCCTTGCCCACCACTACGGCGCTGATCATCGCCAGCAGCAGCACGAAGCCGCGCAGGCTTTTGGCCACCGAGTGGGGCTGATGCTGGTTGTGATGATAGAGATAGCCGCACAGCAGCAGCCCCCAGCCAAGCCAGGCGAGGGTGGTGACCTGATCGCTCCAGAGCCTTGAGAGCAGCAGGATCGGTACCGCCAGCAACGCGAAGCCAAACAGCTGCTTGATCACATCCATCCAGGCGCCCGCCTTGGGCAGCAGCTTGCCGCCCGAGGTGCCGAGCAGCAGCAGCGGCAGCCCCATCCCGAGCGAGAGGGCATAGAGCGCCGCAGCACCGAGCCAGAGATCGCCGCTTTGGGCCACGTAGATCAGCGCCCCCGAGAGCGGCGCCGTGGTGCAGGGGGAGCAGACCAGCCCGGAGATCATTCCCATGATGGCGACCCCAGCCACCGAGCCGCCCTGCTGGCGGTTGGAGAGGCCGGAGAGCCGGGTTTGCAAGCTGCTCGGCAGCTGCAGGGTGTAGAGCCCGAACATGGAGAGGGCGAGCAGCACGAACATCAGCGAGAGGCCGATCAGCACATAGGGGTGTTGCAGTGCAGCCTGGAACTTCAGCCCTGCCGAGGCAACCACCAGTCCGAGCAGGGTGTAGGTCACCGCCATCCCCTGCACATAGACCATGGAGAGCAGGAAGGCGCGGCCGGTGGAGAGGCGATGGCCAGCACCGGCGATGATGCCGGTCAGAATGGGGTACATGGGGAAGACGCAAGGGGTAAAGGCGAGCCCCAGCCCCAGTGCGAAGAAGGCGGCGACACTGAGCCAGAAGCCCTGGCTGCCGAGGGCGGCGGCCAGCTGATCCTGTTGGCTGAGCGACGGGTTGGCCGCCTGCGGGTTATCCGTGCCAGACGCGGCGAGCGGGGCAACCTCGATCAGCTTGTCGGTCGGCGGGTAGCAGAGACCATCGGTACAGCCCTGATAGGTGAGGCGCAGGGTGGCGTGCTCGCCCACCTCTCGCAGCGGCACGGCTATGGTCACTTGTTGGTAGTAGACCCGGGTCTTGCCGAAGAAGTCATCCTCATGCTCGCTCCCCTCCGGCAGCGCCGGGTCGCTGAAGCTGAGGTTGGTTCCCTTGAAGCGCAGGCTGTGGCGATAGAGGTAGTAGTCGTCAGCGATGTTGAGGGTCAGCAGCAGCTGATCACCCCGCTGTTCGCTCTCGAGACGAAACGCCTCATCCACCTTGAGGAACGTCGGTTTGGCGTTCGCCGCAAGGCCGAGGGAGCCGAGAATATCGGTGCCGCTGGCCCGGGCCGGCGCGAGTCCGGCCGTGGCCAGTGTCAGCAGCACCAGCAGGAGGGTGAACAGGCGACTGCGCATCATGGGGTCTCATCCTTGAGCCAGGCGAGGTAGGCGGGCAGGCCGGCGCTCACCGGCAGCGCCAGCAGCTCGGGCACCTCATAGGGGTGATGGGCAAGAATGCACGCCTGCAGTTCGGCAAAGAGCGGCTGGCGGGATTTGATGACGAGCTGGATCTCGGTCGCCCGCTCCACCTTGCCCTGCCAGCGGTATACGGAGGTGACCCCCGGCAGCTGATTGATGCAGGCGGCCAGCTGGCGGTTCAGCAGCTGTTCGCAGAGGAGGTCGGCACTGGTTTGGTCGGGGCAGGTGCAGAGCACCACAATGGCATCGGTCATAACGGAGAAGTTCGCCTCGATGAATAAGCTGGCGGGACACCCTTTTGCTGCAGAAATATCCCGAAAATCAGCGGCTACTATACCCCAGAGCCGGAGCAAATAGCATCTGGCGCCATTTGTGAGCGAGCGCCGGAAATTAGTGGGGGGCATGAGATAGACGCTGTCTCGGGGACAGGGCAGAATGAGCGGGATTGTTCCCTATCGACGTAAGGAAATGTATGACCCAACAGAATGAGCAGCAGAGAAACCGCATGTTGAGCCTGCTGCGCGAAGGTGAGCGCCGCATGTTGGTTCAATTGGCCGGGCTGCTGCGCACGACCGCCGATGAAATCAATGCCGAGCTGGAGAAAGAGGAGTTGATGGGAACCCTTGAGCAGCCCATCACGGTGGAGTATCTCAACGGCGTGGTGCAGCACCATCTGTTCGAGCGCAAGCACAAGGGTGACATGGCCGTGGCCCAGCAGATCCTGAGCGACTACCAGAACGAACTGGAAGCCCTGCAGGCCGCCCAGGCCCAACAGGAGAGCGAAGAGGCTGAGAGCAGCGAAGCCGCCAAGGCACAAGCCTGATCCCCTGCCGCTGACCGCCCGGTCAGCGCGTCCCGACCTCCTCTCCGGCACCATCATTACGTTTCATGATGGTGCCCTGTTTTTACCGTCTGTTGCCGGTCTCTCTTCAACCCAGTGCATTCTGCTGCAGGTGCGGCATCGACTCGCCCGGGATCGGGAATACCTTGTCGTAAACCCAGTTGTAGACGAAGGCGTAGACCAGATAGAAGGCAACGAAGCCCAGATCCAGCACCAGCGCTTCCAGCATGCTGACGTTGAGCCACCAGGCCATGGCCGGCAGGGCCACGGTCAGGAGACCCCCTTCGAAGCCGATGGCGTGCACCACCCGCTGCCAGACATTCTTGTAGGTGTGGCCCTGATATTTGAGCAGCAGTTTGTCGACCCCGATGTTGTAGACGTAGTTCCAGAGGGTCGCCATCACCGAGAAGAAGAGCGCCAGTGGCCCCATGTGGCTGAGGTGAATGCCGGTCGCCCAGCTGGCCAGCGGGGCGGCAATGAACAGGCCAATCACTTCAAAGCCGATGGCTTGGCGGATGCGGTCGTTACGGGTACGCATAAATCACTCTCTTGAACAGTCACGTTGAAAACATGGGGGCAATCTATCGCTAAATTGCGATGGTTTCACGTTGGTATCTATCGCTAAAATAGATAGATAACTGGCCTGCTGGGGGCTAAAAAGAGGAGCCGAAGGGTGAATCCATCGCTGGAACAACTGAAAATCTTGCTGGCCGCCGCCGAGAGCGGCTCCTTCTCCGCCGCTGCCCGCAAGCTGGGCAAGGCGCAGTCGGTGGTGAGCAGCGCCATCGCCAATCTGGAGATCGATCTGGGGCTGACCCTGTTTGACCGCAGCGGTCGCTATCCGCAGTTGACGGAGGCGGGGGCGCGCATGGTGCAGGAGGCGGGGATCCTGCTGGCCCAGAGTGAGCGGTTGCAATCCATTGCCGGCGAACTGGCGGCAGGGGTAGAGTCACGCCTCACTCTGGCCATCGACGATGACTCTCACCTGCCCTGGCTCGGCACCCTGCTGGAGGAGTTCGCCACCCGCTACCCGACCGTGGAGTTGGAGCTGCTCTTTCCGCTGATGGAGGATGTGACCGAGATGCTGGTGACTGGCCGGGCCCAGCTCGGCATCAGCTACCAGAAGGTGCATCCCCAGCGGGAGATTGTCGCCCGTTCGCTGGGAGAGGTGACCATGCCGCTGGTGGTGTCACCGGATCATCCGCTGGCCCGCAAGCAGCCGCTGCGGGAGGTCGACTTGCAGGGGGCACGCCAGCTGATGGTGACCGGACGACGGGAAGGGAGCGAGCGCCAGCGTTTTCGCATTTCGGCTCAGGTGTGGTGGGTCGAGGGGGATCTGGGGGTGCTGGAGCTGGTCAAGCGGGGCCTTGGCTGGTCCGCGATTCCGGAATTTCTACTGCATCAGCCGCTGAAGCGGGGCGAGGTGGTGGTGCTGGAGCCCGACTTTATCGCCAGCCATGCGTTGGCGCTGGAGCTGCAGTGGCATCGCGCCCGCCCGCTGGGGCAGGCGGGGCGCTGGCTGAAGGAGGCCCTGCTGGCGCGGGTGCCTCGCTAGCCGACCTTACTCGGTCAGTTCGTAGGGGAGGGGTTGCAGGGTGAGCTGGGAGCTCTCCTCCTGCTTGAGGCGAAAACGGGCGTCAGCCTCGGTATCTTTCGGCAGTACGGCGGTGAGCCACACCTGACCCTGATGTTGCCAGGCGTTGAGGACCATGCCGCTGCGACGCCAGTTGTCACCGAGCTGGATCTCCAGGGTATCGCCCGCATTGACCGGCTCAGTGGCATTGCCCGCCAGCAGGAACAGGGCGCGGTTGTTGGCGCCTCGATATTTGGCGCGGGCCACCGTCTCCTGCCCCATGTAGCAGCCCTTGTTGAAGCAGATGCCATCGAGCGCCTGCAGGTTGAGCATCTGCGGGATGAACTCGCCCTGATGCACCGCCTCCATGTGCGGCAGGCCGGCCTTGATCTCGAGCCCCCACCAGAGGGATTCGTCACCCGCCGGCAGCGCATCGGCTTGCTCACTGCTTACCAGCAGCCAGCGATCCTGTTCGATCTTCACCGCCATGCCGCCAGCGACCAAACCGCTCTGCTCCAGACCAAACTGCGCGGCGACCCACGCATCGGTGCCCTTGCCAGCCAGACCGGTGGCGTGGCGTTCGTCGGCGGCAATCTCGACCTTGGAGAAGACGGCAAATTTTTTCAGCTCCGGCAGCTGGCGCTCCAGTACCGAAGGGGTAGTCAGCAGCAGCAGGCTCTCTTCAAGGCAGAGCAGGCGAAAATCGCTCCACAGCTTGCCCTTGGGATCACAGTGACCACCCAGCGTGCTCTGCCCCGGTTGCAGGGCGTTGACGTCGCAGGTGACCTGACCTTGCAGATATTTGACGCGATCCTGACCACTCAGTCGGGTGATGGCTATCTTGGTCAGGGCGAAGCGGGTCGGCTCGGCAGGAAAAACAGGGGGTTGCAGGCTCACGATGGTATTCCAGAGAGAAAGTATGTGACCTGCATGGTAAAGACGTAACTAATGTTTGTCAGCCGGAAAATCCAGCTGGTACCATCCTCGGGTCTTTGTAAGGAGAGTTCCATGTTGAGCCCAGTTGAAAAATCCCGCCTGAAGTGGGCCTGCCGCCGTGGCATGCTCGAGCTGGATGTTGTTTTTATGCCCTTTTTCGAACACGAGTTCGACTCCCTGAGCGAAGCCGATCAGCAGACCTTTATCCGCCTGCTGGAGAGCGATGATCCGGACCTGTTCCGCTGGACCATGGGGCACGCTGTGCCGGCCGATCCCGCCTTCAGCGCCATGATCAAGATGATCCTGGAGCGCAATCAGGCCCGTCACGACCGTCAGGCCTGATGCCTTGGAGCGGGTGATCATCCCTGTTCACCCCTCCCGCCATCAGCGCTACTGGCTGGTGGCCCTCGCTCTGTTGCTGCTCTGGCCGGTCAGCGCCCTCGTAACCGGCTGGCAGTGGGCGCTATTTGTTGCCGTCTGGTTGCTGGCACTTGCCCTGAGCTGGCGGGCATTGCCCCATACTCCGTTCGAGCTGGAGTGGGATGGCCAGTGGCTGCGCTGGCAGAACGTATCCTATCGGCTTGGCAACAAGAGCCGCATTCTGCCCGGCGTGCTGCGCCTTGAGCTGCATCCGGAGCAGGGGCGCCCTTGCGCGCTCTGGCTTTTCGCCGATGCGTTGGCTCCCGATCACTACCGCCTGCTGGCCCGGGCAATCAACTTTCCCGCCGACCGGCGCTGATTGTTTTCATCACTTCCCGATTTGCCTCTTTGCACAAGCAACGAGGGAGGCTCTCTGTTCGACGGTTTGTCCCGGATTGCCCTAAAAAAATTACCCCGCCGAAGCGGGGTCATTGGTATGGCAGGAGCGGGGATCAATCCCGCTCCGGGGTCAGTACGGTCGGTTTCGAGTCCGGCAGCATCTCCGGGTAATCGAGGTTGTAGTGCAGGCCGCGCGACTCCTTGCGCTGCAGGGCGCAGTTGACGATAAGCTCGGCCACCTGCAACAGGTTGCGCAGTTCCAGCAGGTTGTTGGAGACCCGGAAGTGGGCGTAGTACTCCTGCACCTCCTGCTTGAGCAGATCGATGCGGCGCTTGGCCCGGGCGAGGCGCTTGTTGGTACGCACTATGCCCACGTAGTCCCACATCATCAGCCGCAGCTCGTGCCAGTTGTGCTGAATGACCACCAGTTCGTCAGAATCCTCCACCTGGCTCTCGTCCCAGGCGGGCAGGCGCGGCGGCTCGGAGCTCATCGGCAGCTTGGCCAGAATGTCGGCCCCCGCCTGATGGGCGTAGACCACACATTCCAGCAGGGAGTTGGAGGCCATCCGGTTGGCACCGTGCAGACCGGTGTAGGTCACTTCGCCGATGGCGTAGAGGCCGGGGATGTCGGTCTGGCCATTGTTGTCAATCATCACGCCGCCACAGGTGTAGTGGGCGGCCGGGACGATGGGCATCGCCTCCTTGGTGATGTCGATGCCGACCGCGAGGCAGCGCTCATAAATGGTCGGGAAGTGCTTGATGATGAAATCGGCCGGTTTGTGGCTGATGTCCAGATACATGCAATCCGCCCCGAGTCGCTTCATCTCGTGGTCGATGGCGCGGGCGACGATATCGCGCGGCGCCAGCTCGGCACGCTCGTCAAACTCAGGCATAAAGCGGCTGCCGTCCGGGCGGCGCAGATAGGCCCCCTCGCCACGCAGCGCTTCGGTCAGCAGGAAGTTGGGATCGTCCGGGTGGAACAGGCTGGTGGGGTGGAACTGGTTGAACTCCAGATTCGCCACCCGGCAGCCGGCGCGCCATGCCATGGCGATGCCATCGCCAGAGCTCACATCGGGGTTGGAGGTGTACTGGTAGACCTTGGAGGCGCCGCCGGTGGCCAGCGCCACGAAGCGGGCGCGAACCACCTCGACCTGTTCGGCATTGCGGTTCCAGACATAGGCGCCCAGAACCTTGTTGCCTGGCAGACCGAGTTTGCGGGTGGTGATGAGGTCGACCGCGTTGAAGCGCTCCATCAGCTGGATGTTGGGGTGAGCGCGAACCTGATCAATCAGGGTGAGTTGCACCGCCTTGCCGGTGGCATCCGCCGCGTGGAAGATACGGCGATGGCTGTGACCCCCTTCGCGGGTCAGGTGGTACTGGGATTCACCGTCGGCGTTCTCCTCCTGATCGAAGGGAACCCCCTGCTGGATGAGCCACTGGATTGACTCGCGGGCGTGGCGGGCGGTGAACTCGACCACGGCCGGGTCACACAACCCGGCCCCGGCGTTGAGCGTGTCGCTCACGTGGGATTCGATGCTGTCGGTCTCGTCGAACACGGCAGCGATGCCTCCTTGCGCATAGAAAGTGGCCCCTTCACTGATGGGCCCCTTGCTCAGAACCAGGACTTTGGCCTGGTCTGCCAATCGCAATGCGAGAGTCAGACCAGCGGCACCGCTGCCAATGATCAGTACGTCGCAAAGGTATTCAACACTTGCTTTCATAAGTATCATTGGCCTGGATTAAGAACTGGCACCATGGTAGCCCAAGCGGGGGCGAGGATGCAGCCTGCATCACATTTTTTTAAACAGATTCGAACTTTCTCTGATTCTCCCTGTCTGAACTTGTGCGCTTAGGAAGGGCCGGAAAAGAAGAACGATAACCTGATGGGGGTTTTACGGCTCTGATGAGCGACCAGAATCTACTGGACGAACAGCTGGTTGAACGGGTCCAGCGCGGCGACAAAGCAGCTTTCAACCTGTTGGTAAAAAAATACCAGCATAAGGTGGTCAACCTGATTGCCCGGTATGTCAACAACCCCGGCGACGTGCCCGATGTGGCGCAAGAGGCGTTTATCAAAGCCTACCGGGCATTGCCGACATTCCGTGGCGAGAGTGCTTTTTACACCTGGTTGTACCGAATTGCCGTGAATACGGCGAAGAACTATCTGACCTCCCAGGGGCGCAGGCCCCCGAGCAGTGATGTGGAGGCTGACGAAGCGGAGTCTTATGGCGGCGGTGAAGCCTTGCAAGAGGTCTCAACCCCGGAAAACCTGGCGCTGACTGACGAGATCAAACGCACCGTGTTTTCAGCCATTGAGGCATTGCCGGAAGACCTGAGGACAGCGATCACCCTTCGCGAACTGGAAGGGCTGAGCTATGAAGAGATTGCCGAAATCATGGATTGCCCAGTGGGTACGGTCAGATCCCGTATCTTCCGGGCGAGGGAAGCAATCGACAAAAAGCTGCAACCTCTGATCGAGAATTAACTGGGGAAAGACGGGTTAACTTATGGCAAACAAAGAGCAAATCTCTGCCCTGATGGATGGTGAGCTGAGTGACGCAGAGGTACTGAACGAGCTGGAGATGGACTCTGGCTTGCAAGATACCTGGGGTCGTTACCACCTGATTGGCGATGCCATGCGGGGTGACCTGCCGGTCAATCTGCAACTGGATCTCAGTGACAGCATCATGGCTGCGCTGGAGGATGAGCCGACCATACTGGCACCCAAGCCGGTCGAGGCCGCTCCGGTGGCGCAACCGGTCGTTGCACCGGTCAAGACAGATTCCAATGTGGTACCCCTGTTTCGTCGGGTTGGCCAGCAGCTGGGGCAATATGCCATCGCTGCGTCTGTGGCCGCCGCCGTCATCTTCGGGGTGCAGCAGTATCAGGGTCAGGACGGCGTGCCGAACAACCCTGTGCTCAATACCATTCCCATCGGTGGTAGTGCTGCGCCAGTGAGCGTCCACTATCCGCAAGAGGGCAACCGCGTTCGGCCACAACAGGGAATGACCGAACAGCAGATGCAGGAGCAGCGCGAACGCATCAACGCCTTCCTGCGTGATCACCAGTTACAGCAGCGCCTGTTGCAAGACAGACAGATCCAACAATAACGAGTTGTCAGGGATACAAACGTGCGCCAGTCCAGCCGTATTTTGCTGGCCTCTCTCCTGCTAATCAGTGCCAAGGCCTCGGCCGACGACAAGTCGGCCGAGGCCTTGTTGCAGCAGATGCAGAGTGCCGTGCATCAACAGAATTTCGAGTTGTCCATGGTCAAGGCCCGTCAGGGGCGTCTTGAACCGATCCGCATCAGCCACGCCGTGATCAATGGCAAAGAAGTGGCTCATCTCAGCTACCTCGACGGCAAGGCGATCGAGTATCTGCAGCGCGAAAACGAGTTTACCTTCTTTGAAAACAGCCATGACCCCTACACCCTGAAGGATGCCCGCTTCCCAGGTATCTGGTCGAGCCTGGTCAGCATGCCGCTCTCCCGGGTATTGCAGAGCTATGATCCCGTACTGGCCGGCCGCAGCCGCGTCGCGGGTGTGGTGGCTCAGGTGGTGAGGCTGGTGCCCAAGGAGGCCGACAAGTACGGCTTCATGCTCTGGGTTGACGAGCAGAGCCATCTGCTGCTGCGTGTCGACATGGTGGAGCGGGAAGGCAATCTGGTCGAGCAGCTGCTTGGGGTTGATCTGGAGCTGCAGAACAAACCTGCCCCGTGGCTGGTGACCCTGGCCAACAGCAAGTTGCCCCCGGCGCTGGCGCTGGAAGATGCCTATCCGGCACCGCAGCAGCAGCTGAACTGGCAGGTGACCTGGTTGCCCGATGGCTTCAAGGTGTTGTCGCAGGACAGGCACCAGCTGGTGACCACCAGTATGCCAGTGGATTACATGATGCTCTCCGACGGGCTGGTGGATCTCTCGGTCTACGTCTCCCGGGTCGATCCCAAGCAGGCTGTGCGCCAGCAGCTGATCCGCCAGGGCGCCACCTCGCTGGTGAGCTTCGTCAACGAGGTGGGCGTCGAGATCACCGTGGTCGGGGAAGTGCCTGCCGAAACCGCCAAACGGATTGCCGAGTCGGTGCAGCCGCTGGCTCGCAACGAGGCCGTGCAGTGAGTCCATGCTCTGGGCTCACAGTGGTGCGCTGCTTGCCGTTGGCTGTGAGTCGTGTTCAGATCCAGCCATTGCATGAGCACGAGGTGTTGCCGTGAACGAGATGAGTGAAGAGCTGGCGACCGTAGTAGCCATCGAAGGAGATCATGCCTGGGTGGAGTGCGAACGGCGCTCTGCCTGCAACGGCTGCCAGCAGCAATCCGGTTGCGGTACCGGCACTGTCGCCAAGGCGTTTCCCCTGAAAGCCCCACGATTGCGGGTTCGCCTTACTGCCGAGGTGAGCGTTGGCCAGCAGATTCGGCTCGGCATCCCGCAAGAGAGCCTGCTACGCGGGGCCGCGCTGGTCTATGTGCTGCCGCTGTTCTGCCTGCTGGCGAGTGCTCTGCTGGGGCAACTCTGGCTGGCACCGCTGCTCTCGGGGGGAGAGGGGATCACCATTCTTGCCTCTCTGCTGGGGGGGGCTGGCGGCTTTTTACTGGTTCGTTACTTTTCCGGCCGGCTCGATGAGGGGCGTTATGGCCCCCGCATGCTCGGCGTTGTAGTTCCCGTCCGTACCCTCTCCTGACCGAACAGGCGCTATTTCACTGGCGTTGGCGACTAAAGAATGGCCGTCAGCCGGGTTATCCAGTAAAATCGCGCCTCCATAACCGACCTTAAACCAATTTTGAGTGACTCTTGCTCGATGAAACACATTCGTAACTTTTCGATTATTGCGCACATCGACCACGGTAAATCGACCCTGTCGGACCGTCTGATCCAGACTTGCGGTGGCTTGTCCGACCGCGAGATGCAGGCTCAGGTGCTTGACTCCATGGATCTGGAGCGCGAGCGCGGCATTACCATCAAGGCGCAGAGTGTGACCCTGAACTACCAGGCACAAGACGGTAACACCTACCAGCTGAACTTTATCGACACCCCGGGCCACGTGGATTTCTCCTACGAGGTCTCCCGCTCTTTGGCGGCCTGTGAAGGGGCGCTGCTGGTGGTAGATGCCGGCCAGGGGGTTGAGGCACAGACTCTGGCCAACTGCTACACAGCCATGGAGATGGATCTGGAAGTGGTGCCGGTACTGAACAAGATTGACCTGCCGGCTGCAGAACCCGAGCGGGTTGCCGAGGAGATCGAAGACATCGTCGGTATCGACGCGGTCGATGCGGTGCGCTGCTCCGCCAAGACCGGCCTTGGGGTCGATCTGGTACTGGAAGAGATCGTGGCCAAGATCCCGGCACCGGAAGGTGATCCGGACGCGCCGCTGCAGGCGCTGATCATCGACTCCTGGTTCGACTCCTATCTGGGTGTTGTCTCTCTGGTGCGGATCAAGAACGGTTCCCTGAAGAAGAACGACAAGATCAAGGTGATGAGCACCGGTCAGGTGTGGGGTGTCGATCGTATCGGTATCTTCACGCCCAAGCAGGTGGACACCGACGGGCTGGGTTGCGGCGAGGTAGGTTGGGTTGTCTGCGGTATCAAGGACATCCACGGCGCGCCGGTGGGCGATACCCTGACTCAGGCCAAAAACGGTGCCGACAAGGCGCTGGCCGGTTTCAAGAAGGTGAAACCGCAGGTGTATGCGGGTCTGTTCCCCATCTCCAGCGATGACTACGAGTCGTTCCGTGACGCCCTCGACAAGCTCTCCCTGAACGATGCCTCCCTGTTCTTCGAACCGGAGAGCTCGACTGCACTGGGCTTCGGCTTCCGTTGCGGCTTCCTCGGTATGTTGCACATGGAGATCATTCAGGAGCGTCTGGAGCGTGAATACGATCTGGATCTGATCACCACGGCGCCGACCGTAGTGTACGAGATAGAGCTGACTGACGGCTCCACCATCCACATCGACAGCCCGGCCCAGATGCCCGCCATCACCAGCATCAAGGAGATGCGCGAGCCGATCGCCGAGTGTCACATCCTGCTGCCGCAGGAGTACATGGGCAACGTCATCACCCTCTGTATCGAGAAGCGTGGCGTGCAGACCAACATGGTCTACCACGGCAAGCAGGTGGCGCTGACCTATGAAATCCCGATGGCGGAAGTGGTGCTCGACTTCTTCGACCGCCTGAAGTCAACCAGCCGCGGCTACGCCTCGCTGGACTACGGCTTCAAGCGTTTCGAAACCTCCGACATGGTGCGTCTGGACATCATGATCAACGGCGAGCGCGTCGACGCGCTCGCCATCATCACCCACAAGGACAACGCCCAGTATCGCGGTCGTCAGGTGGTGGAGAAGATGCGCGAGCTGATCCCGCGCCAGATGTTTGATATCGCGATTCAGGCGGCCATCGGCAACCAGATCATCGCGCGCAGCACCGTCAAGGCACTGCGCAAGGACGTAACCGCCAAGTGCTACGGTGGTGACGTGAGTCGTAAGAAGAAGCTGCTGAACAAGCAGAAAGAAGGTAAGAAGCGGATGAAGTCCCTCGGCCGTGTCGACGTGCCGCAGGAAGCCTTCCTCGCGATTCTCCACGTCGGAAAGGATTAATAGATGGCAAGCACGTTTTCCCTGATCCTGGTGGTGGTCTGCGCGATCACCGGTGTTATCTGGTGTCTGGACAAGATGATCTGGTCCAAACAGCGAGCCGCCAAAATTGCCGTGGCCCGTGCCCATGGCGGCGCTCATCTGGATGACAAAACCCTGGCCAAGGTTGCCCCCGTTCCGGTCTGGATTGAACAGACCGCCGGGGTCTTCCCGGTCATCACCTTTGTACTGATCCTGCGTTCGTTCATCTTTGAACCGTTCCAGATCCCGTCAGGCTCCATGATGCCCACTCTGCTGGTGGGCGATTTCATCCTGGTGGAGAAGTTTGCCTATGGTCTGCGGGACCCGGTGACCAACACCAAGTTCCTCGAGACCGGTGAGCCCAAGCGCGGCGATGTGGTGGTGTTCAAATACCCGCTCGAACCGCGGGTGGACTACATCAAGCGGGTGGTCGGCATGCCGGGGGATCGGGTCATCTATCGCAACAAGGAGCTGATGATCCGGCCCAAGTGCGAGGAGCAGGAGGGGAAAACGTGCCCGGGCTTCCAGAAGCTCGATGTCAAGTTTGAACAAAGAGGCGAATTTACCCAGATGGGGATCCCCCTTGACCGCTATACCGAGCAGCTGGGCGATGTCTCCCACGAGACCCTGCGCAACCCGCTGATGCCCGATATGGTTGGCCGTTACTATCGTCAACCCGGCACCTATCCTGATGAGTGGGTAGTACCGGAAGGGCAATATTTCGTGATGGGCGACAACCGTGACAACAGTACCGACAGCCGTTTCTGGGGCTTTGTGCCCGAGCAGAACTTGGTTGGCAAGGCGGTCGCTATCTGGATAAGTTTTGAATTCGAGCGCGAAGAGGGCTCCCTGCTGCCAAGCTGGGTACCGACAGGGGTGCGCTTCAACCGCATTGGCGGAATCAAGTAAATGAATATCAAGATGAACAGACTGCAGTCCCGTCTCGGACACGTCTTTCAGGATCTGGAACTGCTGACCCGGGCGCTGACTCACCGCAGCGCCGGTTCCCGTCACAACGAGCGACTGGAGTTTTTGGGTGACTCGATTTTGAGTCTGGTGATTGCCGACGATCTCTTCCACCGCTTCCCGCAAGCGGCGGAAGGGGATCTCAGCCGGATGCGTGCCACTCTGGTGCGCGAGAAGACCCTGGCCGAGCTGGGCCGCGAGTTTGACCTCGGGGATCACCTGATCCTGGGGCCGGGCGAGCTGAAAAGCGGCGGTTTTCGCCGTGAATCTATCCTGGCCGATACAGTCGAGGCGGTGATTGGTGCCGTCTATCTGGACAGTGATCTCGAGACAGTACGGACTCTGCTGCTGGGCTGGTACACCAGCCGTCTGGAGGAGATCAAGCCGGGCATCGAGCAGAAGGATCCCAAGACCCGTCTGCAAGAAATTCTGCAGGGAAGCCGCAAATCCCTGCCGACCTATACAGTGACCAACGTCAAGGGCGAAGCCCACAACCAGGAGTTCACCGTCCAGTGTGACGTGGAAGGTCTGGATGGTCCGATCAAAGGGGTCGGCACCAGCCGCCGCAAGGCCGAACAGGCCGCGGCGCAGCAAGCATTGGAAAAACTGTCATGACAGATACAACCTACTGCGGCTTTGTCGCCATCGTGGGCCGCCCCAACGTGGGCAAGTCCACCCTGCTCAACAAGCTGCTTGGCCAGAAGGTCAGCATCACCTCGAAAAAACCCCAGACCACCCGTCACCGGATCCTGGGGATCGACACCGAGGATAACTACCAGACCATCTATGTCGATACCCCGGGTCTGCACATCGAAGAGAAACGGGCCATCAACCGCCTGATGAACCGCGCCGCCACCAGTTCGCTGGGGGACGTGGCCATGGTGGTATTCATGGTGGACGGCACTCACTGGACCAAAGATGACGAGATGGTGCTGGGCAAGTTGCGCAATCTCAAGTGCCCCGTGGTGCTGGCGGTCAACAAGATCGACAACGTCAAGGAGAAGGAGGAGCTGCTGCCCCACCTCGAGTGGCTGGGCCAGCAGATGAACTTCGCCCATATCCTGCCCATCAGTGCCCAGAAGGGTACCAACGTGGAGAAGATCCGCGAGTGGGCCAAGCCGTTGCTGCCGGAAAACGTCCACTTCTTCCCGGAAGATTACGTGACCGATCGCTCCTCCCGATTCATGGCCTCCGAGATCATCCGCGAGAAGCTGATGCGCTTCACCGGCGAGGAGCTGCCCTACTCGGTGACGGTGGAGATCGAGCGCTTCAAGGTGGAAGAGAGCGGTATCTATCACATCCACGGCCTCATTCTGGTCGAGCGAGATGGCCAGAAGAAGATGGTCATCGGCAACAAGGGCGAGAAGATCAAGACCATCGGTACCGAAGCGCGCCTCGATATGGAACGGCTGTTCCAGAACAAGGTGCACCTCGAGCTGTGGGTCAAGGTCAAGTCAGGCTGGGCCGATGACGAGCGCGCCCTGCGTAGTCTTGGTTACGGCGATGATTAAGAACCTGTGCACGCGCTTACTGCGAGGCCATGATCAAGGCTCATGCGCTGCTCGGAATCCTCATGTATTCACATACACTCCGGTTCCTGCGCTGCTCTTTACCTTGCTGACGGCCTCTCGTGACAGTGCGTGGACAGGTTTTGAGAGGTAATGGCGGATTGCTGACCCCGGCTTTCGTCATCCATAGCCGGCCCTATCGTGAGACCAGCCAGCTGGTCGAGGTATTCACCCAGGATAGTGGCCGCTTTACTCTGGTGGCTCGCGGTTCTCGCGGGCCACGCTCCCCTCTCAAGGGGCTACTGCAACCCTTTACCCTGCTGACCATCGCCTGGCGCGGCAAGGGGGATCTCAAGAACCTTACCCAGGTCGAATGTCCCGACCACTCCCTGCGACTCGGTGGCGATCGCCTCTTCTACGGCCTCTATCTCAACGAGCTGGTCTACTACCTGCTGGAAGCCCACACCCCGTTCCCCGAGGTGTTCGATGCCTATGCCCGTGCCATCATGGCGCTGGCTGACGGCGAGACGCCTGAGCTGCCGCTGCGCCGCTTCGAGTTTCTGCTGCTGCAGGCGCTCGGCTATGCAGTCGATTTCGAATACACGGCGGACGACGAGTCGCCCATCGAGCCGACCCTGCTCTATGGCTTCGAGCGTGAATTGGGCTTTGTTGCTTGCGAGCGGGCGCCGGATCCCCGTACCCTGTTTCTCGGTGCCCACCTGCTCGCCTTTGCCGAGGGACGTTTCGATACCCCTCCCTTGCTGCAGGCGGCCAAACGTTTCAGCCGGCTGGCGCTGCAACCCTATCTGGGCAAGCGCCAGTTAAAGAGCCGGGAGCTGTTTTTAAAACGCAAAGCCAGCATCCAAGGCTGACACAGATTACAGACATACGGATATTGGCGCGGGGTGATTCGCTGACCGCGCAGTCAACAGATGAAGACTTTCAAGGAGTTCTCAATGAGTGAAATCTATCTGGGTGTGAACATCGACCATATCGCCACCCTGCGCAACGCCCGGGGCACCCAGTATCCGGATCCGGTACAGGCCGCCTTCGTGGCCGAGCAGGCCGGGGCCGATGGCATTACCGTGCATCTGCGAGAAGATCGCCGCCACATCACCGACCGCGATGTGGAGATCCTGCGTCAGACCATTCAGACCAGAATGAATTTGGAGATGGCGGTGACCGAAGAGATGATCGGCATCGCCTGCCGCATCAAGCCTCACTTCGTCTGTCTGGTGCCGGAGAAGCGCACCGAAGTGACCACCGAGGGCGGTCTGGAGGTGGCCGGTCAGCTGGCCAAGGTGACTGATGCCGTTGCCCGTCTCTCCGCGGTAGGGGCTCAGGTATCCCTCTTTATCGATGCCGACCCAATCCAGATCGATGCGGCCGCCGAGAGTGGCGCCCCCTTTATCGAGATCCACACCGGCCGTTACGCCGATGCCACCACAGATGCCGAGCGCAATGCCGAGTTCAAGCGTATCGCCGCCGGTGCCTCCTATGCCGCTGGCAAGGGGCTCAAGGTCAATGCCGGCCACGGTCTGCACTACCACAACGTCAAGGCCATCGCCGCCATCCCCGAGCTCTATGAGCTCAACATCGGCCACGCCATTATCGGCCGCGCCGCCTTTGATGGTCTGGCCAAGGCGGTCAGCGATATGCGCCTGCTGATGCAGGAAGCCCGTCAGGGGATCTGAGCCGCCAGCAGTCTCGCGGCCCGAGACAGGTCGCCATAAACACTAAGGGACGCCACGGCGTCCTTTGTTATGCCTAGGCCTATTCACCCAAACGAAATGGCTTGGCAGCCACCGCGCTGTAATAACCCAGTACAATCGGCTATAACCAGTTGATGTCAAAAGGGTTACACTGGTTGGCCCTGCGAGCTGGACGAGATTGTTATGGAGCACCCCTTGTACCACCCCGATATCACCGAACTTGAACCTGTCGCCCGCGCTGCGGGGGCGGCCATCATGGCCATCTACAGCCAGCCCTTCGCGGTGGAGTACAAGTGCGACGAGAGTCCGCTGACCGCGGCCGACAAGGGGGCTCATGAGGTGATCGTTCAGGCGTTGGCACGGCTGACTCCCGACATCCCTCTATTGTCCGAGGAGTCGGGGCCCGAGGTGATGGCGGCGCGCCACGGCTGGTCCCGTTACTGGCTGGTGGATCCCCTCGATGGCACCAAGGAGTTTGTCTCCCGCAACGGCGAGTTCACCGTCAATATTGCGCTGATTGAAGAGGGGGCGCCGCGCTGGGGACTTGTTTATGCGCCGGTGCTGGACAAGCTCTGGTATGGCGGCAAGGGCGCGGGGGCCTGGCGCATCGCTGGTGGCAAGCGCGAGTCCATCCAGACCCGGCCTCATCGTGAAGGAACTGCATGGCGAGTGGTGGGCAGTCGCAACCACCTGTCGCAGGAGACCCTCGATTTCTTGGCTCCCTTTGGTGAAATCGAGCTGATCTCCATGGGCAGTTCGCTGAAGTTCTGCATCATCGCCGAGGGGGGCGCCGAGCTCTATCCGCGCCTCGCCCCCACCTGCGAGTGGGATACCGGCGCTGCGCAGGCGGTGCTAGAGGGGGCGGGGGGCAGTGTCACCCAACTCGACGGTTCACCGCTGCGCTATAACAAGCCCGACATCCTCAACCCCTGGTTTGTCGCCAGGGCGTGACCTTGCCAGTACGCTGAGCATCGCCCAATAAAAAGAGGCCGGAGCGGGTTGCATACCCACTCCGGCCTCTTTGTATTTGACGCAGTTTTAAAAGACTTTCTTGAACGGCTTGATGGTCACTTTGGCATAGACGCCAGCTGCCACATAGGGATCGGCATCGGCCCAGGCTTTGGCGTCAGCCAGCGAGGCAAACTCGGCGATGACGGTGCTGCCGGTAAAGCCGGCATCGGCCGGGTCCTCGGCATCGATGGCCGGGTTGGGGCCGGCAGTCAGCAGCCGACCTTCATCCTGCAGGGCTTGCAGGCGAGCCAGATGGGCGGGGCGAACCTGCTTGCGCAGCGGCAGGCTGCCCTGAACATCTTCGGAGTAGATGAGATACCACATGAGACAATCCTTTTCTGATGAGGGTTATTTTTTAAGCTGTTCTTTTTGATCAGCCGGAATGTGGCGGTAGAGGTAGACACCGCTGAGCAGGGTGAAGATCAGGGTCATGCCGAGCAGGCCGAACACCTTGAAGTTGACCCACATCTCCTGCGGCAGGTTGAAGGCCACATAGAGATTGAGCAGGCCGCAGACGGCAAAGAAACCGGCCCAGCCGAGGTTGACCCGATCCCAGATGGCGTCGGGTGCCTGCAGCTCCTTGGCCAGCATCTGCTTGATCAGGTTCTTGCCAAAGCCATAGCGGCTGATGAGCAGACCCAACGCAAACAGGGCGTTGATGACGGTCACTTTCCACTTGATGAAGGTGTCATCGTGGAAGAACACTGTGAGACCGCCAAAGAAGCCGACCAGCAGGAAGGTAAAAAGCTGCATCTTCTCGACCTTGCGATAGCGGATCCAGCTATAGGCGAGCTGCAGACCGGTGACCACCACCAGGGCGCCAGTGGCCATGTAGATGTCGTAGAACTTGTAGACCGCAAAGAAAACGATAAGTGGAATAAATTCAATAAATTGCTTCATTTCTGACGTCTAGTCCTCAAAGATGGCCTGCAAATTTTGCCCAGTCTACCTGCACGGTGGACAACGGCAAATGAATTAGACCGCTCATTTTTACGCCGGTTCCGCGCTGTCGCCAAACAGTTGGCGAGCAATGGTGAGCCCCAGTCGCTGCTGATCGGCCAGCAGGTCGCGGATATGGCGCTCTTCAATCAGGGGGTTGAGCAGCACGGCGCGCAGCAGGGTGAGAGGTTGGGTACCGTAGCGCACCACGGCGCGCTGGGTACGGGAGACGAAGCTGTGTCCCTCGGCGCGCTGGGCTTTTTGCAGCGCTACGTTGAAGGCGTTGATCTGCTCGTTGGCCGCTTCATCCAGCACCTTGCCCTGCAGATGGGGCGGGATGCAGCGATAGGAGAGCAGATTCATCACCGGAGTAGACATCAGCTCGAAGGCCGGATTGCTGGTGATGAGCTCGGCCATCCGTCGGGCCCGGTCGTAGTTGGCCTCGATGAGGTCGGCATAGCCTTGCTGGCCGAACAGCTGGAAGGCGGCATCCAGATAGAGGGCATTGGCCGGGCGGGTGCCCTCCAAGGTAAAGCGGCCCTGATCAAACGAGGTGGCTCGGATGGCGTAGGGGGCCTCCCGCTTGACCGCCATCATCAGGTCCGGCTGGCGGCAGAGCAGCATGCCGGTACCGAGCGGCACCAGCAGCTGTTTGTGGCCATCCAGAGTGACTGTATCGGCGTGCTCGATCCCGGCCAGCAGCTTTTGATAGCGGGGTGAGAAGAGGGTCGGGCCACCCCAGGCGGCATCCACGTGAAAGTGGATCTGCTCGCGTTTGGCGATGGCGGCCAGCTCCGGCAGGGGATCGATGGAGCCAAAGTCGGTGCTGCCCGCCACACCGACCAGCGCCAGTACTTTCAATTTCTGCTCTTTGCACTGGATCAGCGCCTGCTCCAGCGCGGCCAGACTGAGCCGGTTCTGCTCGTCGGTCTCGAGGCGCCAGACGCTGCGGGCGCCCAGCCCCAGCAGATCCATCCCCTTGTCGAAGGAGTAGTGCATCAGCCGGGAGCCGAGAATGACGGCGCCGCGATAGCCCTGCTCGTAGAGGGCGAACAGGTTGTCGCCGCAGGCGCGGTTGCGGGCCAGCCAGAGGGCGGTGACGTTGGCGATGGTGCCGCCGCTGGTCATGACGCCGAGGGCGGCATCCTTGGCATGCATCTGTTCGCCGTAGAAGGCATCGTCCATGCCGTAGATGAGGCGGTGCAGCTTGGCCAGCACCTCCCGCTCCAGAAAGCTGAGCAGACGGGAGGACTCCATCTTCATCGGATTCTGGTTGAGCATCACCACCAGACGGGAGAGCTCGGCAGTGAAGGCCGGCAATGGTGCCGTCATATGACCCATGTAGCGTGGCGAGGTGAGGTGAGAGGCGCCGGGTACCAGGGTAGCCAGCCGGGCGAGATAGGCCTCGGTCGAGCAGCCGCTGGCGGGCATGCGGGACTGGTCGAGCTGGTGGGTGAACAGGTCGCGCTGGTAGGGGGCCTGACTGTCGTCGGAGTGGTGGAAGGTCTCCAGCAAGGTGCTCATCGCCTCGCCAAAGGCGGGATCCGCTTGTGCAAACAGCTCAGTCAACTTCATCAGGTTCTCCAGACCAGGTCACCGGGGTAGGTGTCTATGCCGCTTCTGTCGGGCATCGGCGGCAGAGCATACACCAAAGGGGGGCGGGTGACAGCCACCCCATTTTTTAAGCGAACACTTGTACTCTGAAATGGCGCTGGGTAGAGTGTCGCCAATGATGACGGAGTGAATGTTATGAGTGGTGTGATGGATTACTCCCCCCGGGAAGAGCTGGCCAACCGGCTGAGCCACGGAGCGGGATTGTTGCTGGGTATTGCCGGGTTGGTGCTGCTGCTCATCAAGGGGTGGGGGCAGGGCACGCAAGCGCTGGTGAGCTACAGCCTCTATGGTGGCAGTCTGGTGCTGCTCTATCTCGCCTCGACCCTCTACCACAGCATGGCGGAGGGCAAGGCGCGACGTTGGTGCAAGGTGTTTGATCACTGCGCTATCTATCTGCTGATCGCCGGTACCTATACTCCCTTCCTGCTGGTGGCGCTCGATACGCCGCTGGCGCGCGGGCTGATGGTGGTGATCTGGGGGCTGGCGCTGGCCGGGGTGGTGTTCAAGCTGATATTCATCAACCGCTTCAAGAAGTTGTCGCTGTTTACCTATCTGATGCTGGGCTGGCTGTCGCTGGTGGTTATCTATCAGCTCTATATCCATCTGGCTGGTGAAGGGCTGCTGCTGCTCGCGGTGGGCGGGCTGGTCTACAGCCTCGGGGTGATCTTCTACGTGGCCAAGCGAATTCCCTACAACCACGCCATCTGGCATCTGTTTGTGCTGGGGGGCAGCATTTGTCACTTTATGGCCATTTATGGCTATGTCGTTTAATTAACCCTTAATTGGTATTTTTGCCGCACCAAAGGATAAATTCGTGCGTTATCACACAGTTGGCGGCATCGTTTGCTGACAAGCTAGGGACAGTTCAATTCGCAAAGGATGCACACAATGAGTGATATCGCGCTTTCCATCAGCATGTTGTCGCTGGTGGCAGTGCTGGGGCTCTGGCTGGGGAACTGGCGAGTCTATGGCGTCGGGTTGGGGATAGGAGGGGTGCTGTTCGGCGGCATCATAGTCGGCCACTTTGCCGGCCTCTCCGGTCTCGCACTGGATGAAAAAACCCTGCACTTCATTCAAGAGTTCGGTCTGATCCTGTTTGTCTACACCATCGGCATTCAGGTTGGTCCCGGCTTCTTCTCTTCTCTGCGCAGCTCCGGCCTCAAGCTCAACGGCTTTGCGGCCCTGCTGGTGCTGCTCGGTGGCGTGGTCGCTGCGGCCCTGCACCAGCTGTTCGATGTGCCGCTGCCGGTGATCCTCGGGGTCTTCTCCGGAGCAGTCACCAATACTCCTTCGCTCGGTGCGGGCCAGCAGATCCTGGGTGAACTGGGTGCAGCTCCCGGCTCCACCGGTCTGATGGGGATGGGCTATGCGGTTGCCTACCCGTTCGGTATCTGCGGCATTTTGCTCACCATGTGGCTGATCAGGGTCTTCTTTCGCATCAAGGTTGAGGAGGAAGCCGCCCAGTTCGAGCTGCAGACCGGCAAGACCAAGGAGAGCCTGCAGACCATCAACATCGCGGTGCGCAACCCCAATATGCATGGCCTGATGCTGAGCGAGATCCCGAGTCTCGACGAAGCCGATGTCATCTGTTCACGGCTCAAGCGCGGCGATGAGCTGATGGTGCCGCGTCCCGATTCGCGCATCGAGTTGGGCGACCTGCTCCACCTGGTGGGTGAGCGCCATGCGCTGCACAAGGTGCTGCTGGTGCTCGGGGAGGAGGTGGAGACCTCGCTCTCGACTCGTGGCACCGACCTGCGTGTCGAGCGGGTGGTAGTGACCAACGAGCAGGTATTGGGCAAGAAGATCCGCGATCTTGACATCAAACAGCGTTATGACGTGGTGATCTCCCGCCTCAATCGGGCCGGTATCGAACTGGTGCCGACCAGCCAGACCAGCCTGCAGTTTGGTGACATCCTCAACCTGGTGGGGCGCCTCGATGCCATCGAAGCGGTGACCAATGTGGTCGGCAACGTGCAGCAGAAACTGCAGCAGGTGCAGATGCTGCCGGTCTTTATCGGGATCGGCCTTGGCGTGCTGCTTGGCTCCATCCCCTTCTATCTGCCGGGCTTCCCAGCCGCGCTCAAGCTCGGCCTGGCGGGCGGGCCGCTGGTGGTGGCGCTGATCCTGTCGCGGATCGGCAGCATCGGCAAGCTCTACTGGTTCATGCCGCCCAGTGCCAACCTGGCGCTGCGGGAGATCGGGATCGTGCTGTTTCTGGCGGTGGTCGGCTTCAAGTCCGGTGCCGGCTTCGTCGATACCCTGATCCACGGCGATGGCCCCTCATGGATGCTCTATGGCGTCGCCATTACCCTTATTCCGTTGCTGGTGGTCGGGGTACTGGCTCGCCTCTATGGCAAGATGAACTACCTCACCCTGTGTGGTTTGCTGGCCGGCTCCATGACCGATCCTCCCGCGCTGGCCTTTGCCAACGCCATGCATCCGACCAGCGGCGCCAGTGCTCTCTCATATGCCACTGTCTACCCGCTGGTGATGTTCCTGCGGATCATCTCGCCGCAGCTCTTGGCCATCATCCTCTGGGCTGGCGCATAACTCTCTGAAATGGCAGGTGCATGGTTTGTCATGCTCCTGCCATATTTCTGTAATGTATTGATAAAATTGATTTTATTTTATATCCCTCCGTTAGCTCCGACCCTTCTGGCCGGCTGAACAGTTCAGCCCCAAATCAGTCTATTCTTTCGAATTTTCTCACTGGTTATTTCCACTGCCTGTGTGCAAAGTAGGCTGTGGCTTTTTGCATGCAAATCAGGATTCAGGAGAGAACATGATTACCAATGCCATTACCTTGGAACAGGGCGTAACCGTAACCCAACTCAAAGGAAAAATTTACCTGCTTGCCGCAGACGGCAGCCGGAAGCTGTTGGTTGAAGGGGATGTACTGCCAAAAGGGGCTGTGATTGTCTCTCCCGATGGTGGCAGCTTTATGGGCGGCAACCAGTCGTTCAATGTGCAGCCGGCCGGTCAGCCGAGCGAGTCGGCCGAAGAGGGAGATGCACCCCAGCTGGCACAAAACGGTGCACCCGGCACTCTGAGCGATATCAATGCACTGCAACAAGCCATTTTGGGTGGCGCTGACCCGACCAAGACTTTTGAAGCCTCTGCCGCGGGTGGCGCACCTGCCGCTGGCGGTGGCGGCGTCGGCGGTGTTGCTGGTGCCAGCGGCAACGGCGGCTTTGTCACCATCGACCGCGTAGGTGATGCCACCATCTCCCAGGCCGGGTTTGATACGACCTACAATAACGGCACCGCGCCGACGCTGGATGCGACAGGCATTGCAGATCAGCCTTTCATCTCCGCCAATCTGACCCTCTCTGCGCAGCCTCAAGTAAATGAAGGCGGTTCCATCACCTTTACTGCCTCTGTTGATGTACCTGTTTTTGGCACCGATCTGGTCATTACTCTCTCAAATGGTGCTGTCATTACCATTCCTGCTGGCCAAACTATCGGTTCCGTTACTGTGGCTGTGCCTGCCGACAGCCCCTATGTCGACCCGTCCACGATCACTGTTTCGATCACTGGTACTCAGGGCGGTGGTTTCAACCAGATCATTACCGGTCCTTCAACGACCACCCAGATTAACGACACCATCGATACCACCACAGTGACCCTGGGTGCTCCGGCGCAGGTCAACGAAGGGGGCCAGATCACCTACAGTGCCAGCGTCAACAACGCCCCGCAGAGTGACCTGGTGCTGACCCTGTCCAACGGCGCCAGCATCACCATCAAGGCGGGCGAGTTGAGCGGCAGCGTGACGGTCGATGCCCCGAGTGACGACGTTTACAAAGATGGCAGCAGCCTGACGGTGGGCATTACCGGCAGCAGCGGTGGCAACTACGAGCAGCTGGACACCAGCAGCAAGGTGATCACTGTGGTGGCTGACACAGTGGACACCACCACCGTGACCCTGAGCTCGGCCACCAACGGCCAGACCATGACCGAGGGCGGCAGCATTGTCTACACCGCCAGCGTCAGTAACCCGGTGACCGGCAGCCCGCTGACCGTGACCCTCTCCAACGGGGTGGTGATCACCATTCCGGTGGGCGCCAGCAGTGCCAACAGCGAGCCGGTACCGGTTCGTGGAGATGACATTTATCAGCAAGGTGAAGAGTCACTGAGAGTCACTATCGACAAGACCAGTGGTGGCAATTACGAGAATGTGGTTAGCACTGGCACCATCACCAATACAGTGGTGGATGATCAGGATGCCCCGACCCTGACCCTGACCGG
>NZ_LFCS01000018.1:0-69898 GCF_001887375.1 Aeromonas sp. SCS5 | reverse complement strand
CCCAGTTCGATTCTGGGTATCAGCACCATTAAAGAAAAAGCCTCCCTGAAAAGGGAGGCTTTTTTGCATCTGTCACTTTCTTAAAAATTCCCTCATATTCCTTAACTTGAATGCTTTCCTCTGTTTGTGGCCCACCCTGTTTTATGCTAATTTGAGTCCCAAGGTGTTACTCATTTGACTGCTATTGATGGTTTTATCCAGATATTTAACCATGATTGATTGACGTAAAACGTTTTACATGTAAAATCCGGCGCGTTTTGCCTATTACGTGGAGAAAGAGCATGGCGCAGGATAACGAATACTGTTTGGGGGCGGTTCCCGCCAAAGGGCGCAAAGGTGTGCTGTCGCTGATGCTGGTGATGCTCGGCCTGACCTTCTTCTCTGCCAGCATGTGGACCGGTGGTGCGCTGGGCACCGGCTTGGTGTTCAATGATTTCATCAAGGCGGTACTGCTCGGCAACTTGCTGCTGGGTATCTACACCGCCTGCCTCGGCTATATCGGTGCTTCAACCGGTCTCTCTACCCATCTGCTGGCGCGTTACTCGTTTGGGGTGAAAGGTTCCTGGCTGCCATCCCTGTTGCTGGGCGGCACTCAGGTCGGCTGGTTTGGCGTCGGTGTCGCCATGTTTGCGCTGCCGGTGCAGAAGGCGACCGGCATCGATGTGAACTGGCTCATCGCCATTTCGGGCATTCTGATGACGGTAACCGTCTACTTCGGGATCTCCGCTCTGATGGTGTTGAGCTTTGTGGCGGTACCGGCCATTGCGCTGCTCGGTGGTTACTCGGTCTGGCTGGCAGTGACCTCGACCGGAGGCATGGCTGCGCTGCAGCAGGTACAACCAAGCAATCCCATCGAGTTCACCACGGCATTGACCATGGTGGTCGGTTCCTTTATTAGCGCAGGAACCCTGACCGCCGACTTTGTTCGATTTGGTCGCAAACCCTGGGGCGCCGTCATGATTACCATGGTGGCGTTTTTTTTGGGCAACACTCTGATGTTCGTCTTCGGTGCAGCCGGCGCGGCTGTGACAGGGCAGGCCGATATCTCGGAGGTGATGCTGATGCAGGGGCTGCTGATCCCCGCCATTCTGGTGCTGGGCCTCAATATCTGGACCACCAACGACAACGCCCTCTACGCCTCCGGCCTCGGTTTTGCCAACATTACCGGTCTCAAGAGCAAGCCGCTCAGCGTGATCAACGGCCTCGTCGGTACCGCCTGTGCCCTATGGCTCTACAACAACTTTGTCGGCTGGCTGGCCTTTTTGAGTACGGCAATCCCGCCGATTGGTGGCATTATCATCATGGATTTCCTGCTCAATCGTGAGCGTTACCGTCAGTTTGCCGATCAGCAGTTCGAGACGGTGCGCTGGCAGGCGCTGGTCGCCACGGCAGTCGGGGTGGCTGTCGGTAAATGGCTGCCGGGTATAGTGCCACTCAACGCGGTATTGGGCGCCGCCTTCACCTATTTCATTCTGGTTCGCCTCACCCAGCGGCCGGTTCTGGTACAGGAAGCTAGCAAATGCTGATTCAACATATTCGTTTGGCAGATCGGGAAGGGTTGTGGCAGATCCGCTGTCAGGATGGGGTCATCACCGCCATCGAACCCCATGACGAGCATGCCGTCGCCGGTCGGGTGCTGGACGGGGAGGGCGGTCTGGCGATCGCCCCCTTTATCGAACCCCATATTCACCTCGATACCACCCAGACGGCCGGCGAGCCTAGCTGGAACCTCTCCGGCACCCTGTTCGAGGGGATCGAGCGTTGGGCCGAGCGCAAGGCGCTGCTGACCCATGAGGATGTGAAACAGCGTGCCATCCAGACGTTGAAGTGGCAGATCGCCAACGGCATCCAGTTTGTGCGTACTCACGTCGATGTCTCCGATCCCAATCTGGTCGCGCTCAAGGCGATGCTGGAAGTGCGGGAAGAGATGAAGGAGTGGGTGGAGCTGCAGATCGTCGCCTTCCCGCAGGAGGGGATCCTCTCCTACCCGAATGGCAAGGCTCTGTTGGAGGAGGCGCTCAAGCTGGGGGCCGATGTGATCGGTGCTATTCCCCATTTCGAGTTTACCCGGGAATATGGGGTCGAAAGTCTGCACTACATCTTCGATCTTGCTGAGAAGTATCAGGTTCTGGTCGATGTGCACTGTGACGAAATCGATGACGAGCAGTCCCGTTTCATCGAGACACTGGCAACTCTGGCCTACGAGCGGGGTATCGGCCATAGAGTCACCGCCAGCCACACTACCGCCATGCACTCCTACAACGGCGCTTATGCTTCCCGCCTGTTCCGTCTGCTCAAGATGGCAGGCATCAACTTTGTGGCCAATCCGCTGGTGAACATTCACCTGCAGGGGCGGTTCGATACCTATCCCAAACGCCGCGGCATTACCCGGGTGAAGGAGATGCTGGAGGCGAACATCAACGTCTGCTTCGGTCACGATGACGTGTTCGATCCCTGGTATCCCATGGGCACCGCCAACATGTTGCAGGTGCTGCACATGGGGCTGCATGTCTGCCAGATCATGGGTTACGAGCAGATCAACGATGGGCTGAAGCTGATCAGCAGTCACAGCGCCCGCACCCTGAATGTGCAGGATCGCTATGGTATCGAGGTGGGCAAACCGGCCAACCTGTTGGTCTTGCCCGCCGAGAGCGGCTTCGATGCGGTGCGCCGTCAGGTGCCGGTGCGTTACTCGATCCGCCACGGCAAGGTGATTGCCCAGACCCGACCAGCCCAGACCGAGATCGTGTTAGGTCAGCCTGAGCCCATCGATTTTCGCCGCTGAGTTTTCAATCAGGCCGGATGGCGATTAGTTCCCTCGCTGGGCACAAGGGCCGCCATTGCGACATAATGGCGGCCTTGAGGGAGTGATGCCATGCAAGCCTGGTTCTATGTTGCGATTGGGGGCGCTTCGGCGTCTTGACCAGCTTCTCCTCCTTTTCCCTCGATATCAGTGGTACTGGCGCAGCACGACGCCTCTCTGACGTCGCAGCTCAATATCGGTCTCAATCTGTGCCTTTGTCTGGCCATGGTCATGCTCGGCATGCAGATGGTTGCGAGCCGGGTTTAAGGTGTCCGCACGCCATTGGCTCTGGTAAACTGGCGGCCATTCTTTGTTCTATGGGTGTTTAAGGGATGTCAGAACAAGCTACGACAACGCATTTCGGCTTTAAAACCGTGGCCGCGACCGAGAAAGAGACTCTGGTGGCAGGCGTCTTCCATTCGGTGGCAGCCAAGTATGATCTGATGAACGATCTGATGTCGTTCGGCATCCACCGCCTGTGGAAGCGCTTCACTATCGACTGCTCCGGCGTGCGCAAGGGACAGAAGGTGCTCGATCTGGCCGGTGGTACCGGCGATCTGACCGCCAAGTTCTCCCGCATCGTTGGCGAAACCGGTCAGGTGGTGCTGGCGGATATCAACGATTCCATGCTCAAGGTTGGCCGCGACAAGCTGCGCAATCTGGGGGTGGCCAACAACGTCTCCTACGTCCAGGCCAACGCCGAGGCGCTCCCGTTCCCGGATAACCACTTCGACATCATCACCATCGGCTTCGGCCTGCGCAACGTCACCGACAAGGACAAGGCGCTCGCCTCCATGTTCCGGGTGCTCAAGCCGGGCGGTCGTCTGCTGGTGCTGGAGTTCTCCAAGCCGGTCAGCGAAGTGATCGCCAAGCTGTATGATCTCTACTCCTTCAAACTGCTGCCGAAAATGGGCGAAATCGTCGCGAATGACGGCGAAAGCTACCAGTATCTGGCTGAATCTATTCGCATGCACCCGGATCAGCAGACCCTGGCCGGCATGATGGAGAATGTCGGTTTCGAACAGGTTGAGTACTTCAACCTGACTCAGGGTGTGGTCGCCCTGCACCGCGGTTACAAGTTTTAAGGTTGCCTATGCCGATGGATGCCATGGTCACCGCCGTGATCGAAACCAGCCTCAACCAGTTGCTGGGGCTGGACAAAGAGAGCCCGGAGCGGCTGCGCAAACTGGTGGGCAAGGTACTCAAGCTGGAGCTGCGTGAACTCAAGCCGCTCTGGTTTGTCTTCTCCGAGCGCCGGCTGGATGTGCTGGCCAGCTATGAAGGGGAGGCGGATGCAGTGCTGAGCCTCTCCCTGACCGCTCTCGGTCTGCTCAAGGAGCCCTCCGCCCTGACCCGTTATATCCGCGAGGAGAAGCTGGAGCTGAGCGGTGACCCCCAGCTGGTGCAGGCGTTCAGCGTGCTGCTGGGTGAGCTGGATATCGACTGGGAGGAGGAGCTATCCCGCTATACCGGCGATGTCGTGGCGCACACCCTGTTCAGTGGTGCCCGTCAGGCGCGTCGTCTGGTCGGCCGCGAACTGTGCCGCAGCCAGCGTCAGCTGGCGGAATATCTGACCGAAGAGATCCGCCTCGCCCCCGGCCCGCTGGAAGTGGCGAGCTTCAACGATGATGTCGAGGTGCTGGCCCAGCAGCTCAAGGCCGTTGAAATGCGGCTGGCTCGACTCGAACAGCAGGTGGCCTGATGACCCCGAAAGAGTTCAAACGCCTCTATCGCATCATCACCATCCTGCTGGAGCGGGGCATCGATGAGTTGGTGCCCGCTCGCTATCAACCCTGGCTGGGCCGTCTGGCTCGTCGCTCCCTGTTCTGGCTCAAGAACAAGCAACCCGATCTCAGCCGCGGTGCCCGTATCCGCCTCGCCTTCGAGGCGCTCGGCCCCATTTTCATCAAGTTTGGCCAGATGCTCTCGACCCGGCGTGACTTGTTGCCGCCAGATATCGCCGAGGAGCTGGCACTGCTGCAGGACAGGGTGCCCCCCTTCTGCGGTCAGGCGGCGCGTCAGCAGATTGAGCGCAGTCTGGGTTGCCCTATCGAGACCCTGTTCGACGACTTCGACGAGACGCCGCTGGCCTCCGCCTCCATCGCCCAGGTGCATACCGCCCGGCTGAAGGAGAGTGGCCGCGAGATCGTCATCAAGGTGATCCGTCCCGACATCGAGCCGGTCATCGATGCCGATCTGCGCCTGATGCGGGCTCTGGCCCGTCTGGTGGCGCGCTTTGTGCCCCAGAGTGCGCGACTGCGCCCCATCGAGGTGGTGGAGGAGTATCGCAAGACCATCCTCGACGAACTCAATCTGATGCGGGAGGCAGCCAACGCCATCCAGCTGCGCCGCAACTTCACCGGCTCAGAGGCGCTCTATGTGCCTGAAATTATCACCGATCTCTGCCGCGAGCAGGTGTTGGTGATGGAGCGCATCTACGGCATACCGGTCTCCGATATCGCTGCGCTGGAGGCCAACGGCACCAACATGAAGCTGCTGGCCGAGCGTGGGGTGGAGGTCTTCTTCACCCAGGTGTTCCGCGACAGCTTCTTCCACGCCGACATGCATCCGGGCAACATCTTCGTCTCCTACGAACACCCGGAGAACCCGCTCTGGATCGGTATCGACTGCGGCATCGTCGGTACCCTCAACCGGGAAGACAAGCGCTATCTGGCGGAGAACTTCTTGGCCTTCTTCAACCGTGACTATCGCCGGGTGGCGGAGCTGCATGTGGAGTCGGGCTGGGTGCCGGCAGATACCAAGGTGGACGAGTTCGAGTTCGCCATCCGCACCGTGCTGGAGCCCATTTTCGAGAAGCCGCTCTCCGAGATCTCGTTCGGTCACGTGCTGCTCAACCTGTTCAACACCGCGCGCCGCTTCCATATGGCGGTGCAGCCGCAGCTGGTGCTGCTGCAGAAGACCCTGCTCTATGTCGAGGGACTGGGCCGTCAGCTCTATCCCCAGCTGGATTTGTGGCAGACCGCCAAGCCGTTCCTCGAAAACTGGATGCACGAGCAGGTGGGGCCCAAGTCGGTATTGAATGCCATCAAGGAGAAGGCGCCATTCTGGGCGGAGAAGCTGCCGGAACTGCCCGAGCTGGTCTACGAGACCCTGCGTCAGACCCGCCATCAGCAGCACCACTTCGACCAGATGTTTGCCGAGTTTCGGCGCCACAGTCGTCGCCAGGGGCAGGCACGCTACCTCTTAGGGGTGGGAGCCAGCCTGCTATTGGCGGGTGTATTCTTGCTGACCCAAAAACAACACATCGAGTGGGGACAAATCAGCCTCACCGGTGCCGGGATCTGCTGGCTGCTTGGCTGGCTGCGAACCCGTTCCCATTAAACAAAAACCGCGCCATCAGGCGCCTGCTCTGGAGAGAAAGTCATGGGTGGTATCAGTATTTGGCAATTGTTGATCATCGCAGTCATCGTCGTGCTGCTGTTCGGTACCAAGAAACTGCGCGGGATCGGCGGCGATCTGGGTGCGGCGGTCAAGGGGTTCAAAAAGGCGCTGGCCGATGAACCAAACGATACCAAGCAGCAGAACGATGCCGAGTTTCCGCCGAAGCAGCTGAACGAAACGGCTAACCAGAACGCCGAGACCGCCAAGCAGAAAGACAAAGATCAGGCCTAAGCCATGTTCGATATCGGTTTTTGGGAGCTGGTGGTTATCGCCGTTGTAGCGTTGGTGGTGCTGGGGCCGGAACGGCTGCCCAGCGCTATCCGCACGACGACGCACTGGATCCGCCTCATCCGCTCCACCGCCAACTCGGTCAAGGCCGAGCTGGAGCAGGAGCTCAAGCTGCAAGAGCTGCACAACGACTTGAAGAAGGCCGAACAGCTGCAGATGAACAACCTGAGCCCCGAGCTGCAGGAGTCCATCGAACAGCTCAAGGCGGCGGCCCAGTCGGTCAACCGCCCCTATCAGGTCGAGAACGAGATCCGCCCCCCCGTCGCAGAACCTGTGGCGCCCGTCGAGCCAGTGGCTCAGGTTGCCCAGGTGAATGACGAGGTGCCGCCGGTCAACAGCCCGCAGGAGCATGAAGTCGTGAACGAGCCGGTCAGCAAAGGGGAGGTCAAGCCATGAGTCAGGCAGAACAACCCCTGATCAGCCATCTGGTGGAGCTGAGAACCCGCCTGTTGCGGTCGGTGACGGCCATCCTGCTGGTCTTTCTGGCACTGATCTACTTCTCCAACAACATCTACGACTTCGTGGCGCAGCCGCTGCTGAGCCAGCTGCCGGCAGGTACCAGCATGATAGCGACGGATGTGGCGACCCCCTTCCTGACGCCGATCAAGCTGACGCTGGTGGTCTCCTTTTTTGTTGCGATCCCCTATCTGCTCTATCAGGCCTGGGCCTTTATCGCCCCCGGACTGTACCAGCATGAGCGGCGCCTGATCATGCCGCTGGTGGTCTCCAGTGCATTGCTGTTCTACGCGGGGATGGCGTTTGCCTACTACGTGGTGTTCCCGCTGGTATTCGGCTTCTTCACCAGTACCGCCCCCGCCGGGGTGACGGTGGCGACCGACATCGCCAGCTATCTGGATTTCGTACTGACCCTGTTCTTCGCGTTCGGGGTGGCGTTCGAAATTCCGGTGGCCACCATCCTGCTCTGCTGGACCGGGGTAACCAGTCCCAAGAGCCTGCGGGAGAAGCGTCCCTACGTTATCGTCGGGGTATTTGTGGTCGGCATGTTGCTGACGCCGCCCGATGTATTCTCCCAGACGCTGCTCGCGATCCCCATGTGGGGCTTATGGGAGCTGGGTCTCTTCTTCGCCCGTTTCTATGTGAAAGAAGAGAGCGAAGAGAAGCAGGAGCAGACTGAAGAGGGGAGCTAAGGCTCCCTTCCTCTTTTCATGCTCCCGTTCGAGGCGTATGGTAAGGCCCCATTCGGTAGATGGTTTTCAAATACCTGATATGTATTCCTTTTGTCTGGAACTCCTCATCTCATGATTGATATCGGTTTAAACCTGACCAGCAGCCAGTTTGCCGGCGAGCAGGCTGAGCTGGTGGCCCGCGCCCGTGCCGCCGGAGTGGAAGCGCTGATCCTGACCGGTACCGATCTGGCTGGCAGCCGCGAGAGCGCCGGGTTGGCCGCCCGCTGGCCGGGCTACTGCTTCTCCACCGCCGGGGTCCATCCCCACGATGCCAAGAGTGTCGATGAGGCGACCCTGCCCGCCCTGCGCGAGCTGGCGGCCTTGCCGCAGGTGGTGGCCATTGGCGAGTGCGGCCTCGACTACAACCGCGATTTCTCCCCCCGTCCGGTGCAGGATGCGGTATTCGACGCCCAGCTGGCGCTGGCCGCCGAGCTCGGGATGCCGGTGTTTCTCCACTGCCGCGATGCCCACGCCCGTTTCATCGAGATCTTGCGTCCCTGGTTGCCGAAACTACCGGGAGCCGTGCTGCACTGCTTCACCGGCTCCGACGAGGAGCTGGACGAGTGTCTGGCGCTGGGGCTGCATATCGGGGTGACCGGCTGGCTCTGCGACGAACGCCGCGGCCAACTGCTGCGCGAGCAGGTGGCTCGCATTCCGGCTGGCCGCCTGATGATCGAGACCGATGCCCCCTATCTGGTGCCGCGCGATCTGAAACCGCGCCCGAAACGCAACGAACCCGCTTTTTTGCCGCACATCGCCCAGGTGGTGGCGGCCTGTCGTGGTGAAGCGCCCGAGGCCTTGCTGGCCCACACCCGGGCCACCTCCGCCGCGTTCTTCCAACTTCCTCTCCAGGAGTGATTCATGGCTACAACTCTTCCGGGCGCCTTTCCGGGCCGCCGCCTGCGCCGTCTGCGCAAACATGATTTCAGCCGTCGTCTGGTGCGCGAGAACGTACTGACCGTCAACGATCTCATCTATCCGGTGTTCGTGCTGGAGGGGGAGAACCGTCGGGAAGCCGTTCCCTCCATGCCGGGGGTGGAACGTCTCTCCATCGATCTGCTGCTGATCGAGGCTGCCGAGCTGGTGGAGCTGGGGGTGCCTGCCATTGCCCTGTTCCCGGTGACCCCGCTGGAGAGCAAGAGCCTGATGGCGGAAGAGGCCTACAACCCGAACGGACTGGCCCAGCGCACCGTGCGTGCCCTCAAGGCCCGCTTCCCGGAGCTGGGGGTAATCACCGATGTGGCGCTCGATCCGTTCACCACCCACGGTCAGGATGGCATCATCGATGACGAAGGCTATGTGCTGAACGACATCACCACCGAGATCCTGATCAAGCAGGCGCTCTCCCATGCCGAGGCCGGGGTCGATATCGTGGCGCCGTCCGACATGATGGATGGCCGCATCGGCGCCATCCGTGCCGCGCTGGAAGAGAACGGCTTCATCAACACCCAGATCATGGCCTACTCCGCCAAGTACGCCTCCTGCTACTACGGCCCGTTCCGCGATGCGGTCGGTTCTGCCGGCAACCTCGGCAAGAGCAACAAGGCCACCTACCAGATGGATCCGGCCAACAGCAACGAAGCCCTGCACGAAGTGGCGCTGGATATTCAGGAAGGGGCCGACAGCGTGATGGTCAAGCCGGGCATGCCCTATCTGGACGTGATCCGTCAGGTGAAGGATCAGTTCGGCGTGCCGACCTTTGCCTATCAGGTGAGTGGTGAGTACGCCATGCACATGGCGGCGATCCAGAACGGCTGGCTGAAAGAGAAGGAGTGCATCATGGAGTCCCTGCTCTGCTTCAAGCGGGCCGGGGCCGACGGCATCCTTACCTACTTCGCCAAGCGCGTGGCGCAATGGCTGAAGGAAGATGCCCGTTAAGCTGATGTGTCCGAGCGTGTAACGGATAGAAAAGAGGGGAGCCGATGGCTCCCCTCTTTCGTTACTGATAGCTGATTACAGCTTTATCCAGGCATCGCTCCAGGCAGTGCCGGTCGCGGTTGATGCATAGTGGCTGAGGGAGCCATCGGCTCCCTTTTTTATGACCGGCTAATTACAGCTTGATCCAGGCATCGCTCCAGGCACTGCCGGTACCCGGTGCATAGTGGCTGGTCGAGCCGCCACACCAGCCGCTGTAGGGCCAGGGTTTGCACTCGTAGTCGCCACCTGCATTGCTGACCCGATCACCGGCCTGATAGCTGGTGTTGGGGGCGTAGGCCGGGTAGTCACCCTCACCACCGCCGCTGCTCTGCTCGGTCAGTGCAACCGGGAAGCGCTGTACCACCGGCTGTTGGCCATCTGCCAGACCGTTGATCACCACTTCATAGCTACCATCGGTCACATTGCTGCCCTGTAAAACCAGCGCGCTGGTGCCGTTCACCAGACTGGTTGTGTTGCCATAGCTGCGGCCGTTCTGCTCCAGCGTGGCAGAGATCTGTACCGGGTTGGCGGTGGTGACATTGAAGCGGATGGAGACCTGACCGTTAACTATGGTGTAGTCGGAACCCATGGCGCCGACAGTGAAGTCGCTGCTGCCGATCACCGGCGGCTTCTCGCCACCATCGCAGTCACTGTCACCCTGCAGACGCCAGACTCCCCACTCGCCGGTTGTGCCCGGCTCATCGTTCTGGGTCCACCACTCGGCGCGCCAGCTCTTGCCGTTATGGCTGACGATGTCGCCGCTGACGTAGGTCTTTTTGGCATCCCAGCTGTTCTGACAGATGGCGCCCTGCTCCCTGACGGTCACGTTGCGCTGTTGGGTCACCTGCTGGTTGGCACTGTCGCTCACCTGATAGGTGAGGGTGTAGCGGCCGACCTTGCTGCTGTCGACCTTGCCGCTGACCTGAATGTTGGCGGTCAGATCGCCATCCTCGTCGTCGTGGGCGCTGACGCCGGCCATCGGATCAAACGGGGTGCCGAGTTCGATAGTGGTGTCCGCAATACCGGTAAAGACCGGCTTCATGCTGTAGACCTCGACGGTGCGTACCTGCTCGGTGGTCTGGTTGTCGCTGTCACTCACCTTGTAGGTGAGGGGATAGAGGCCGATGCGCTGGGTATCAACGCTCCCTTCCACCTGGATCTGACCGGTCAGATCGCCATCTTCCTTGTCACTGGCGCTGACACCGGCCAGCGGGTCAAAGCGGGTGCCGTGCTTGACGCGGGCATCGCTCAGGCCGCTGAACACCGGCTTGCCGTTCTCGTCCGGCGGGGTGATGTTCTGGTCGTGGATGAAGGGGCCGTAGCTCTTGATGAAGGCTTCGTTGTAGGCTTGACCGGCCGCGTTGCGACCCATGTCCCAGTTGATGGACCAGGTCATCACGCCGCGCAGGGGCTGACCCTGGCTCTTCAGCTTGTTGAAAGCATCGAACAGATCCTGCGGATTCTTGACGTAACCGGTGGCGGCCGCATCGATATTGGTCGGGATACCGAATACCAGCTTGTCGTGGGGGATCTTGTAGTAGCCGCGGGTGCCGTTGATCAGCGAGTCAGCCATGTAGTAGATGAACTCTTCTTTCAGGGCATCGTTGTTCTGGGCAATCCAGCCAATGCCATCGATCCAGATACCGTCGCCACCCTGGTTGTAGAACTGGGGGTTGATCCAGTCGTAGTAGCCTTCCAGCGCCCGCAGATAGGGGGTATAGAGACCGCTGGCTGTCAGGTAGGGGAACTCGGGCGCCATGGTGATGAGGAAGTTTTTCCCCTGGGCGCGATAGTGATCCTTGACCAGCCGCAGGGCGGCCGGGATCACGGTCTGGTTGTTGGCGGCAGTGATGGCGGACTGTTCCAGATCGATGTCCAGACCGTCGAAGCCATAGGTCTCCACCAGACGGATGATCTCGTCGGCGAAGGCCTGCTCCTGACCGGTACGCAGCTCGATATGCGCATCGGCACCGCCCAGCGCCAGCAGCACGGAGCGGCCCTGGCGGTTGAGCTCTGCGATCTGCTCGATAAATTGGCTCTCGCTCATGCCGGTAGCCGGGTCGAGCTTGAAGGTCGGGATCGAGCTGCCGCTATATACCTTCATGAAAGAGACATCGACCACGTTGTATTGCGGGTTGACCTGATCGAGCTTGACGCAGGGAGCGGTACCGCCCTGATAGCCAGCGCCGCCACACCAGTTGTGCCAGTAACCCACGACGACACCGGATTGGGGATTGACCATGGCCTGACCGGCCGAGGCGGCCTGCGCCATGGGGGCGCCCATGCCGAGCAGACAGCCCAGCAGGGATAACTTCAATTTGTTCATCTTGATATCTCCATACAGTACAAACGGAGCGTCCAGCTATGGCCGAACGCTCCCGGGGGCAGCCCCGCTGTCATAGGAAATCTCCCTTAGACCGGTGGCTTTGCGTCGTGCCCTTTCGGGTCACTTTGCCTTTTTCACCCGTTCTCCGTGTGGCACGGAGAATCAAGTGACCTGAGTAACAGGCTGCTTATGATATGCACTTAAAAACAAATTAATCAACGTATGTGCATGATTTGTTTTGGTTATTAACTTGTTGATTAGTTATTTTCCAAGCATGGAAAGGGCCGGTGATACGCTGCTGTGACCTACTCTTTTGTCGATTGGATTTGCTCTGCTTCCTTGTGGTTCGAGAGTTGAAAAAGCCGCAAAAAGAGCAAAAAAGTACCGATTATTCATGCTGTTGCCGTCCAGTATCTGGCAGAGAGGTGTTTGAGCTCACAAAGAGGGGAAAACAGTGCTGACAGGCGGATTGAAGCTTGATTATTGCGTGACTTGGCCACATGTTAGAGAACCATGAAGAGCTGCTAAAGCGGTCTGTTCAAGACCAAACAAGAGGTAACCGGGATGAATAACCCTTTGCTGTCAATGGATTCGCTGCCCCCTTTCAGCCAGATCCAGCCTGATCATGTACAGCCCGCCGTGACGCAGGCCATCGCCGATTGCAAACAGAAGATCAAGGATGTGCTGGCGCACACCGAGCCCCACACCTGGGACAGCCTGATCGCCCCGCTGGAAGAGGTCAACGACCGTCTGGCGCGGATCTGGTCACCGGTCAGCCACCTCAACTCCGTGCTCAACAGCGAACCACTGCGCGCGGCCCACGATGCCTGTCTGCCGCTGCTCTCCGAATTCCAGACCTATGTCGGTCAACATGAAGGGCTCTATCAAGCCTATCTGGCGCTCTCCGAGAGCGATGATTTCCCGCGGCTTGGCGGCGCCCAGCGCAAGGAGATCCAGAACACCCTGCGCGATTTCCGTCTCTCCGGTATCGGTCTGCCTGCCGAGGCGCAGCAGCGCTACGGCGAAATTCAGGCTCGCCTCTCCGAGCTGGCTTCCCGCTTCAGCAACAACGTGCTGGATGCGACCCAAGGCTGGCACAAGCTGGTGGCCGATGAAGCCGAGCTGGCCGGTCTGCCGGAGAGCGTGCTGGCGGCGGCTCGCCAGATGGCCGAACTCAAGGGCAAGGAGGGGTGGCTGTTCACGCTGGATATTCCCTCTTACCTGCCGGTGATGATGTATGCCGACAACCGCGAACTGCGGGCCGAGATGTATGAAGCCTTCACCACTCGCGCTTCCGATCAGGGGCCCAATGCTGGCAAGTGGGACAACTCCGCCATCATGACCGAGCTGCTCACCCTGCGCAGCGAGCTCGCCAGGTTGCTGGGCTTTGCCAACTATGCCGAGCTGTCGCTGGCGACCAAGATGGCTGACAAGACCAGTCAGGTGGTGGATTTCCTCACCGATCTGGCGGCCAAATCCCTGCCGCAAGGTAAAGCCGAGCTGGAAGAGATCCGCGCCTTCGCCGCCGAACAACACGGCCAGAGCGAGCTGGCGGCCTGGGATATTGCCTACTACGCCGAGAAGCTCAAGCAGCACAAATTCTCCATCTCCGACGAGCAGCTGCGCCCCTACTTCCCTGCCAACAAGGTGGTGAAAGGGTTGTTCGAAGTGGTCAAGCGGGTGTTCGGCATGAAGGTGCGCGAGCGCCTCGGCATCGACACCTGGCATCCGGATGTGCGCTTCTACGACATCTTCGATAGCGAGGATGAGCTGCGCGGCAGCTTCTATCTCGACCTCTACGCTCGCGAGCACAAGCGGGGCGGAGCCTGGATGGATGTGTGTCTGGGTCGTCGCTACCGTCAGGATGGGTCGCTGCAAAAGCCGGTCGCCTACCTGACCTGCAACTTCAACGGCCCGGTAGATGGCAAGCCTGCGCTCTTCACCCATGACGAAGTGGTCACCCTGTTCCACGAATTTGGTCACGGCATTCACCATATGCTGACTCGGATCGATGTGGCTGGCGTGGCCGGTATCAACGGCGTGGCCTGGGATGCGGTGGAGCTGCCGAGCCAGTTCCTCGAGAACTGGTGCTGGGAGTCGGAGGCGCTGGCCTTTATCTCCGGCCATTACGAGACTGGCGAGCCGCTGCCTGCCGATCTGCTGGAGAAGATGCTGACCGCCCGTAACTTCCAGGCGGCGATGCAGATGCTGCGCCAGCTGGAGTTCGCTCTGTTCGACTTCCGTCTGCATCAGGAGTTTGACTCGGCCAAACCGGATCAGATCCCGGCGCTGCTGGGCGAGGTGCGCAGTCAGGTAGCCGTGATGACGCCGCCAGCATTCAACCGCTTCCAGCACAGCTTCTCCCACATCTTTGCCGGCGGTTATGCGGCGGGCTACTACAGCTACAAGTGGGCGGAAGTGCTCTCTGCCGATGCCTTCTCCCGCTTTGAGGAGGAGGGGATCTTCAACCCGGCGACCGGCCAATCCTTCCTGCAGAACATTCTGGAGAAAGGGGGCTCGAAGGAGCCGATGGAGCTGTTCCGTGCCTTCCGCGGCCGGGAGCCAAAGGTCGATGCGCTGCTGCGCCATAGCGGGATTGCTGCATAACCTTTATCCCCGCCGTAGCGGTGAGCTTCAAGCAGATACGCTTTTGCGGCATAGTGGGATCAAGGCGTGATTTTTGCCATAAAAAGGGACCTTTTGGTCCCTTTTCTCATGCCTTTTTAATATCTTGCTGAATGCATGTTTGCACTGCCCGCGCCTCTTAAGTAGAGTCGTGTTCTACATCTTCAAGGAGAGAAAGCCCCTTGCCATGAGGCGAGCACTCGATTCCGTCTATCAAATCATCTCCAGTCTGGCTCATTCGAGTGGTCAGGGATATTTCGATACCTTTGTGAGTGAAATCGCCGCGGTTGTGATGGCTGATGTCGTCCTGATCACAACATGGGAACCAAACGCTGCCCAATTCAGGGCGCAGGCCGCTTATCCTTCCTGCCTTGAACCCGAATCCCTGCAACTGCCGCTAACCGGCTCGCCCGATGCCATCACCTGGCATGAGGGGGAAGCCTGGTTCAGCGACCGTTTGCTCCAGCTCTTCCCCCATGTGCCCCTTGCGCAGGAGTGGCAGCCGCAGGCTTATGCCGGCATTGTGCTCAAGAACGCCGATGGCGAACCCATCGGTATCTGCAGCCTGCTCTATCGCCAGCCACAGGCCAACATGGGCAAGGTAATGGGGTTGCTCAAGCTGCTGGGGCCGCTGGCTGGCCGCGAGCTGGCCCTCCTGCTGCAGCGCGCGCAGCAGCCGCTGCCCGATTCGCCTCATATGCTGCAGAGCATGCTCTCCCATGCGCCGGTCGGGATCGGCAAGCTGGACCTTGCCGGCCGCATCCTCTGGGCCAACCCGGCCATCGAGAAGATGCTGGGATACCCGCTCGACGAGCTGCTCCATCGCACCATCTCCGACATCAACCATCCCGAAGACTGGATGCGCAGCGCTGAATACTACGAGCAGCTCTATCGTGGCGAGCGCAGCAGCTTCACTCAGGAGAAGCGCTACTTCTGCAAGGGCGGGGAAGTGCTGTGGGGGCGGGTAACGGTGACCCTTATTCGCGATGCTCTGCAGCAGCCGGATTATCTGATGGTGCTGCTGGAGAATATCGATCCCCTCAAGCGCCACGCTGAGCAGCTCAAGCTATCCCACCGGGTCTATGACAACCTCTCCGAGGCGATCCTGGTGTGTGATGACGACAGTCGCATCATCTCGGTCAACCCGGCGTTCGAGCAGATCACCGGCTACAGCAGCGAGGAGGTGTGTGGCCAGCGCCCCAGCATCCTCAAGTCCGGTCTGCACGATCAGACCTTCTATGCCGACATGTACCACGCGCTGGAGCGGGTGGGGGTGTGGCGTGGTGAGGTGTGGAACAAGCGCAAGAACGGCAAGCTCTATCCACAGCAGCTGATGATCAGCACCCTGCGCGAAGGGGGCAAGATCCAGCAATATATCGCCATTTTCAGCGATCTTTCCCAGACCAAGCTCGCCGAACAGAAGATCGCGGCACAGGCCAACTATGACAACCTCACCAGCCTGCCCAACCGCTGGCTGTTTGGCCGCTGTCTCGGTCGTTTCTGCGAGCGGGGCGAACGCTTCGCCCTGATGGTGCTCGACCTCAACAACTTCAAGGCGGTCAACAACAGCATGGATCACCATGCCGGTGACGCCCTGCTGCGGGAGGTGTCGGATCGATTGGTGAGCCGGGTGCGCACCGAGGATCTGGTGGCCCGCATCGGTGGTGACGAGTTCGCCTTTCTGGTGCCGGGCATAGTGACCCGCCGTCAGGCAGAGGTGTTTGCCAAGCAGGTGATCGGCAGCTTTGCCCGCCCCTTCATGCTGGCGAACCAGCACCTCTACGTGACGGCAACCGTGGGGATGACCCTCTGTCCCATCGATGGCAGTGAGAGCGACGAGCTGCTGCGCAACGCCGAGCAGGCGCTGTTTGCTGCCAAACGGCAGGGACGCCTGATCGGCACCTACTGCTCCTCCATGCGAGAAGAGGTGCGCCAGCGTCACCAGATGCAGCAGGATCTGGCGGAGGCGATCAAGCAGGAGCAGCTGACCATGGCCTACCAGCCCATCTGGGACAACCGCAGTGGGCGGGTGGCCAAGCTGGAGGCGCTGGTACGCTGGTATCACCCCCAGTGGGGACAGGTTTCACCGGCCGAGTTCATCCCACTGGCGGAGGAGGCGGGGCTGATCCAGGGGCTGGGTTCATTGGTGCTGTGGCAGTCGTGCCGGGATCTGGCGCGTTTGCAGCGCTCCGGTTTTCCGGATCTACAGATGTCGATCAACCGCTCCACCATGGAGTTCCAGACTATAGATCCGGAAGCGAGCGAGTGGCTCAAGGTTATCCACCATTTTGAGCTCGATCCTGCCGACATCGTCATCGAAATTACCGAATCTCTGCTGATGGAGAGCAGCGATCAGCATAGGGTGCGGATCGATGCCCTGCGCGAGGCGGGCTGCAAGCTGGCCATCGATGACTTCGGTACCGGCTACTCGGCGCTCAACTATCTGCGCACATTCCCGGTTGATCTGGTCAAGATCGACCGATCTTTCGTGCGTCATATCCCCTTCAACGAGCAGGATCGGATGCTGCTGGACGGCATCATCAACATAGTGCACAACCTCGGGATGCAGGTGGTGATCGAAGGGGTGGAGACTCGCGAGCAGCTCAACTTCCTCTGCCAGAAGGGGTGTGCCTTTACTCAGGGTTATCTGCTCAGTCGTCCACTCGCCTACGACGATCTCACCGAATACTTGCAGCTCAACGACAAGAACATGTTTTTGCAGGCTCGTTCCAGCTGACCGTCACTGCGCCGGTTTCAATTTCTCCTGCTTGCCCCGCAGCGTCCGGTAATCCTCCCCGAGATAGCGCAGATAGATGCGATCCAGCACGCCCTCGTCCAGCATCTGCTGCAGCGCCTTGTTGTAGGCGGGCAGCAGCTCTGCTCTCTGTTTGCCAAAGCAGAGATAGAGCGGGGTTGAATCGATAAAGGGGGTGAGGGCGCGGATCTTGACGTCCTGCTCCTTGGAGAGGATGGGGGCCGAGAAGTAATCCAGCACTATCATGTCGACCCGGCTCTTCTCCAGCATCAGCAGCAACTGTTTGTCGGAGTGGGCCTTGATGGGTTCCCAGCCGGTGAAGTTCTTGATTTTGTCCGTGTAGTCATAGCCCCTGACCATCCCCACTTTCAGTCCCTTGGCCATCTCCCACGAGAAAGTCTGCAGCGGGCTGTCGGTGCGTACATAGGCGGCCAGCGGGTAGAAGGCGGTGGCAAGGTCAGAGTGGTAGCAGCCGGGCAGGGGAGCGTTGTCGAGAATACCGTCCGCCAGCTCGGTGTTGACGTACTGTTCGCAGCGTCCCCACGGCAGTTCGAGCAGGGTGAGGCTCATGCCGAGGCGGTGCGCCACCTCCTGATGGATCTCGACCGATATCCCCTCTTTCAGGTTGCCCTGTTCGGCATAGGAGAAGGGGGGCCAGTCCACGCCACAGACCTTGAGATGGGGGCTGCTCTGGGCGGCGAGCAGCAAGGCGATGAGCAGGTTCATGGGGTTTCCTCCCTACAGCGACGCGAAGGGGCTGTGGTACACTCGGTTCACTGAACTTAGAACGCATCCAGAGACCATGCAAATCCTCCTCGAAGACCCCGCCAAGGCCGCGCTGGCAGACGCGCTGGCCAGCCAGCTTGCCCAGATAGATCTTCCCCAGTTTGCCTTGGTATTTACCCCGGAGCGGCTGGAGCTGCGCAAGCTGGATGAGCCCAAGCTGGGGGCTGTCTACGTGGATTTCGTCGAAGGGGCCGTCGCTCATCGCCGCAAGTTTGGCGGCGGTCGCGGTCAGTCCATTGCCAAGGCGGTGGGGCTCAAGTCGGGGGCGACACCGACCGTGGTCGATGCCACGGCCGGGCTGGGGCGCGATGCCTTCGTGCTCGCCTCCCTCGGCTGCCGGGTGACCATGATTGAGCGCAGCCCCGTGGTGGCCGCCCTGCTGCAGGATGGTCTGGCACGCGCCGCAGAAGATCTCGAGATCGGCCCATGGGTACGCGAGCGGATGCAGCTGCTGCATGGCCCTGCGGTGGATACCCTGCTGGGGCTGACCGAACGGCCCGAGGTGATCTACCTCGACCCCATGTTCCCGCACAAGCAGAAGTCGGCGCTGGTGAAAAAAGAGATGCGAGTGTTCCAGTCGCTGGTGGGGCCGGATCTTGACGCCGATGCCCTGCTGCCAGCAGCGATCCAGATGGCAGAGAAGCGGGTGGTGGTGAAGCGCCCCGACTATGCTGGCTGGCTCAACGAACAGAAGCCGAGCATGGCCATCGAAACCAAGAGCAACCGCTTCGATGTCTACGTTATGGCGGCACTGGCGAGTTAAGCGGCGACTGGCATATCGTCCGGGCGACCAAAAAAGAGGGCCAACCTGATCGGGTTGGCCCTCTTGCTATTTATTGGCTGTCTGACTGGGCTGGTGGGGCGAAGCGGATCAGCTTCTCCTCTCCCTGCCAGCTGAATCTCATGGTCGCCAGATCTGCCAGACTGAGCTGCTCGCCGCTGTGCAGCTGGAGATACTCCACCCCATCGCGGGCCTCTATGGTACGGATCCGAGCCGCCCACTGACGTCCGTCCCGACTGGTCAGCTCGACCGGCAACTGCCAGCTCGCGGCAATCTCCAGCCAGTCGTAGAGGTCACAGCTGATGGGTTGGTAATCCGGCATGGTCTGCTCCTTGAGAAGGCAGAGGGATCAGGCTTCCTGCAAACGGGTCGGCCAGCCCATCTTCTGCTGGCGCTCCACTTCAAAGCGCAGTTCGCTGGCGCGCAGGTAGTGCTCTTCGAGCCACCCTTTGGGCAGGGTCAGGGTGAGCGCATCCTCGTTCGCTTCCAGCGTGAAGCCGGGCACGGTTCCCTGGGTACGGCGCATGCAGAGGATCAGCGCGATACGCAGGATGCGGGCCAGCCGGATCGCCTGACGAGCGGTGACCGCCCCCTGCTTCTCCAGCGGTTCCAGCTTGAATTCATCCCGTTGGTTGAACAGCAGGGCCGACAGCAGCTTCTTCTGCGCAGGGGTAAAGCCCGGCATATCGATGTTGTCGATGATGTAGGCGGCGTGTTGCGGCGCCTTCTTGTACTCGATACAGAGACCGATTTCGTGCAGCAGTGCTGCGTAGCGCAGGATCGGGCGACCATAGCGCTTGGAGAGCCGCCAGGCCGGCTGCAACTGGGTGAACGCCTCGATGGCGGTATCACGCACCCGCTCGGCGTGCTCCTTGTCCAGCTGGTAGCGGTTGATCAGGCTGTCGGCGGTGCGGTCACGGGCATCGCAGTCGTGATTGTTGCCGAGCAGGCCGTAGATCAAGCCTTCGCGCAGGGCACCACCCGCCAACGTCATGCTCTCGATATCGAGGGTTTCAAAGATGGCGATCAGGATGGCGAGGCCGGAGGGGAACACGGTCAGCCGTTCGGCCGCCAGCCCTTCCAGTTGCAGCTGGTCGAGCTTGCCGCAGGCGATGGCCTGACCCATCAGCTCCTGCAGTTTCGGCAGGGTGACCCGCTCGCTCTTCCCCTGCGCCAGCATGATCTCCTGCAGCGCCTGTACCGTACCGGAGGCACCGACGCAGGTGCGCCAGCCAAGGGCACGGTAATCATCCGCCACCTTCTCCAGCACCGCCTTCGCAGCGGCAATCGCCTGCTCGAAACGGGCTTCGGAGAGCTCGCCATCACCGAAGTGATTGTTGAGCCAGGTGACGCAGCCCATGTGCAGGCTGTTGAGCAGTTTCGCTTCGCTATGCTCGCCGATCACCAGCTCTGTACTGGCACCGCCAATGTCGATAACCAGTCGGTTGCCTTCACCGGCAGAGGTCCAGGAGACCCCTTCATAGATGGTCTTGGCCTCTTCCTCGCCCGAGATGATCTCGATGCTGTGGTTGAGCACCCGTTCCGCTTCGCTGATGAACTCGTCGACGTTGGTAGCCAGCCGCAAGGTGGCGGTACCCACGACCCGGATGTTGTCAGCCGGGATGTCCTGCAGCTGTTCGGCGAACAGGCGCAGACAGTCCCAGCCCCGCTCCATGGCGACACGGCTGAGACGGAAGTCGGCATCAAGCCCGGCGGCGAGGCGAACCTTGCGTTTGACCTTGGCAACGGTGCGCAGGGCACCGGCGACCTCGCGCACCACCAGCATGTGAAAGCTGTTGGAGCCGAGGTCGATGGCGGCATAGAGAGGCGAGTTGTGCAACGGGCCTATCCTTTAGCTTTTGCGCGGCGGACGACGGCGGTTGTTGCTGTTGCCACCCTGGCGATCCCGCATGTTGCGGTTCACCGGCTGGCGGTTGCGGAACACCCGTTTCGGCGCGGTGACATCATCCAGCAGTGCTTCGCGATCATACTTGCTGACCGGGATCGGGTGGTGGATGTACTCCTCGATGGCCGGCAGGTTGAAGGCATAGTCTTCACAGGCCAGGCTGATGGAGTGACCGCTCTTGCCGGCACGGCCGGTACGACCGATACGGTGAACATAGTCTTCGGCGTCGTCGGGCAAGTCATAGTTGAATACGTGGGTCACGTCGGGGATGTGCAGACCACGGGCGGCCACGTCGGTGGCGACCAGAATATCGAGCGCACCCTTGGTGAAATCCTCGAGGATCTTCATCCGCTTCTTCTGTGGCACATCGCCAGTCAGCAGACCAACGCGGTGGCCGTCGTTCTCCAGCCAGGCATGAACGTCTTCACAGACATGCTTGGTGTTGGCGAAGACGATAGCTTTTTCCGGCCACTCCTCTTCCATCAGGGAGAGCAGCAGCAACATCTTGTCTTCGTTGGAAGGGTAGAACAGCTCTTCCTTGATCCGTACGCCGGTCATCTGCTCCGGCTCTACCTGCACATGTTCCGGGTGGTTCATGTGTTCGTAGGCCAGCTCCTGCACGCGCAGGGAGAGGGTGGCGGAGAACAGCATGCTCAGACGCTCGGTGGCGGGCGGCATGCGGCGGAACAGGAAGCGGATGTCCTTGATGAAGCCCAGATCGAACATGCGATCCGCTTCGTCCAGAACCACGACCTGGATGTTGCTCAGGTCGATCACCTTGGACTTGAAGTAGTCGATGATGCGGCCGGTGGTGCCGATCAGGATGTCGACGCCCTGCTCCAGTACGGCCAGCTGCTTGTCGTAACCTTCGCCACCGTAGGCGAGGCCGAGTTTCAGGCCGGTAGAGGCGGCGATGCTGTCGGCATCGTTATAGATCTGTACTGCCAGCTCCCGGGTGGGTGCCATGATGATGGCTCTGGGTTGATTTACCAGACGGGGTTTGGTCAGCGGGTGGGTAAGAAGATAGTTGAAGGTGGCGGCCAGAAAAGCGATGGTTTTGCCGGTGCCTGTCTGTGCTTGCCCGGCGAGGTCATGGCCCTCTACCAGCAGTGGCAGGGACAGTGCCTGGATGGGCGTACAATAGTGAAATCCCTTTGCTTCCAGACCAGCCAGAACTTCGGGTTCGAGGCCCATTTGGGCGAATTTGTCGGTCGTTAAGTGTGTTTTGCTCATGGCGGTAGGTTATCAGGTTAGGCTTGCAATAATAAACAGGATCATTTCAAATAGGGCAACTATTGCCTTTATTGACGTGTCAATAAAGCCTTATTTACTGACTGGAGTTGGAGATGAGTGACAAGATTGTTCAGCTGAGCGATGCCAGCTTCGAGGCAGATGTAATCAAAGCCGATGGCGCCGTTCTGGTCGACTTCTGGGCCGAGTGGTGTGGTCCGTGCAAGATGATTGCCCCGATCCTGGAAGAAGTTGCCCAAGAGTACGAAGGTCGCGTGACCGTAGCCAAACTGAACATCGACCATAACTCTGATACTCCGCCCAAGTACGGCATTCGTGGTATCCCGACCCTCTTGCTGTTCAAGAATGGCGAAGTGGCAGCGACCAAGGTCGGTGCACTGTCCAAGACTCAGCTGAAAGAGTTCCTGGACGGCAACCTGTAATAATCGAAGAGGAGCGCATTGCAATAATGCGCTCCTTCTGTTTTATCACCTAGACGCTCATCCCGATTGGTGCTAGTTTATCGCTCGTTTGCTAACCTTTTTGCCTGACTCCATTGCTAGCCTGGCAAGTCAAATCCGATCAGCATCAATCCAGCAGACTGTCTCCTCATTTCAATCCTTGCTTACAGACTTTCACCACTATGAATCTGACTGAATTAAAGAACACTCCTGTGTCTGAGCTGGTCAAGCTCGGCGAATCCATGGGGTTGGAAAATCTGGCTCGGGCGCACAAGAAAGACATTATTTTCGCGATCCTCAAGGCGCACGCCAAGGGTGGCGAGGATATCTTTGGCGACGGTGTGCTGGAAATCCTGACCGACGGTTTCGGGTTCCTGCGCAGTGCTGACGGTTCTTACCTGGCAGGCCCTGACGATATCTACGTCTCCCCGAGCCAGATCCGCCGCTTCAACCTGCGTACCGGCGATACCATCTCCGGCAAGATCCGGCCGCCGAAAGAGGGCGAACGCTACTTCGCGCTGCTCAAGGTCAACGAGGTCAACTACGACCGTCCGGAAAACTCCCGCAACAAGATCCTGTTTGAGAACCTCACTCCGCTGCACGCCAACGAGCGTCTGCGCATGGAGCGGGGCAACGGTTCTACCGAAGACATCACTGCTCGCGTTCTGGATCTGGCCTCCCCGATCGGTAAAGGTCAGCGTGGCCTCATCGTCGCACCGCCCAAGGCCGGTAAGACCATGCTGCTGCAGAACATCGCCCAGAGCATCGCCTACAACCATCCCGACTGTGAACTGATCGTTCTGCTGATCGACGAGCGTCCGGAAGAAGTGACCGAGATGCAGCGCATGGTTAAAGGTGAAGTGATCGCTTCCACCTTCGACGAGCCGGCATCCCGTCACGTTCAGGTTGCCGAAATGGTGATCGAGAAGGCCAAGCGTCTGGTCGAGCACAAGAAAGACGTAGTGATCCTGCTGGACTCCATCACCCGTCTGGCCCGTGCCTACAACACCGTTATCCCGTCATCCGGCAAGGTACTGACCGGTGGTGTGGATGCCAACGCCCTGCACCGTCCCAAGCGCTTCTTCGGCGCCGCGCGTAATGTTGAAGAGGGCGGCAGCCTGACCATTATCGCTACCGCGCTGATCGATACCGGCTCCAAGATGGATGAGGTTATCTACGAAGAGTTCAAGGGTACCGGCAACATGGAACTGCACCTCTCGCGCAAGATTGCCGAGAAGCGTGTCTACCCGGCTATCGACATCACCCGCTCAGGCACCCGTAAGGAAGAGCTGCTCACCTCCGGTGACGAGCTGCAGAAGATGTGGATCCTGCGCAAGATTGTCCACCCGATGGGCGAGATCGACGGTATCGAATTCCTCATCGACAAACTGGCGATGACCAAGACCAACGACGAGTTCTTCGACGCCATGCGGCGCCAACAGAAGTAAGTCAGGTCAGAAAATGACGAAACCGCGGCCAAGGTCGCGGTTTTTGTTTATCTAAATTTCGGCCGACTGGGTAGTATGAAGCTTCGATGTCACAAGGATAGGGACGTCATGAAACCCGTTTACTGGTTACTGCCGGGATTGCTGTTCGGTATCCCGGCCTTTGCGCAGAGCGTGCCAGAGCCTCCTTCGGTGGAGGCCGCCGAGCTGGGCACTGATTTGCGCTATCTGTCGAATTGCCTGCAACAGGGGCAGTTTGCCGCTGTCGATTCCCTGCTGGCGACCCAGAGCCGCGAGCAGCGTGAGTATCTGCTGCTGCAACTGTTGCGCAATATCAACGTGACCCGGCCGGCGTCACCCGAACTGCACGCCTGGGTGGCAGCCCAGGCAGACAAGGCACCCCGGTGGCTGGTCGAGCAGCGGGTGGACGGCTTTCTGGTACAGCAACCCGCCTACGATTTTGCCGCTCAGGCCCGGCTGCTGCTGGGTCAGTGGCAGCAACTGGCGTGGCAGGCTGATTATCGCCAGCAACTGGAGCAGGGCATTTTCGGTTTCAAGTCGATCTACTACCGCGGCAACCCCGAGCTGGCTCGTCAGCAACAAGCGCTGCTGCAGGCCCTCGAGCAGCTGCCGGTTTCCCTGCTGCAGCGCGAGAGCCGGACGCTGGCCGCCCAGAACATCTATTTGCCTGACAACCGTCTACTGAGTTACCTGCTGCAGCGTACCGGCGAGCCGGCACTCTACAGCCGCCTCTGGCGCCAACCGGTGGATCAGGATGCTCTGGCTGCGCTGGCCACCATCAACCGCTTTCATCAGGGTAATGAGGCCAGCGAGTTGCTGATCGCTGCGAGCACCAATCCCCATCTGAAAGAGCCAGCCCTGCGCCAGCTGAGCGCGCTTTCCCCCCTGCCGCAACAGGCAAGAAGCTACCTGCTTGGTGAGCTGGCCAACCGGCAGTATGGATCTCTGGTGGCCGATCTGTTGATGGAGGTGGATGAGCCATTGCTGTTGTCGGCGCTGGCCAAACGCCTTGGGCAGCATGATCAGAATCCCATGACTCCGACTCTCTTCCCCGATTCGGGTACACCGGAGAGGCGGCCAGGGTTATAATGCCTCACCTCCTGAATCTGGTTGGGAACCTGCATGAAATACAAGGACTTGCGTGATTTCGTCGCGCAGCTGGAACAGAACGGACAACTCAAGCGGATTACCCGCGAGATAGACCCCTATCTGGAGATGACCGAAATCAGCGACCGCACCCTGCGTGCGGGCGGCCCGGCTCTGCTGTTTGAAAATCCCAAAGGCTACACCATGCCGGTGTTGACCAACCTGTTTGGTACCCCGGATCGGGTCGCCATGGGGATGGGCCAGCCCGATGTGAACGCCTTGCGTCAGGTCGGGGTATGGCTCTCCTATCTGAAGGAGCCGGAACCGCCCCGTGGCTTCAAGGAGCTGATGGAGAAGCTGCCGATATTCAAGCAGGTGCTCAACATGCCGACCAAGCGGCTCTCTTCCGCCCCCTGCCAGCAGGTGGTGCAGGAGGGGGATGCGGTCGATCTCGACCAGATCCCGATCCAGCACTGCTGGCCGGGCGATGTGGCGCCGCTGGTTACCTGGGGTCTCACCATCACCCGCGGCCCCTACAAGAAGCGACAGAACCTCGGCATCTACCGCCAGCAGAAGATCGCCAAAAACAAGCTGATCATGCGCTGGCTGGATCATCGCGGCGGAGCCATCGATTTTCGCGAGTGGCAGGAGGCCCATCCGGGCGAACGCTTCCCGGTGGTGGTGGCGCTTGGTGCCGATCCGGCGACCATTCTCGGCGCCGTGACGCCGGTGCCGGATACCCTCTCCGAATACGCCTTTGCCGGTCTGCTGCGCGGCAGCCGTACCGAGGTGGTAAAAGCCATCAGCTGTGACCTGGAGGTGCCCGCCAGCGCCGAGATCGTGCTGGAAGGCTATCTGGAACCCGGCGAGATGGCGCCGGAAGGCCCTTATGGCGACCACACCGGCTACTACAACGAGGTGGACGAGTTCCCGGTCTTTACCATCACCCACATGACGATGCGCAAGGATGCCATCTATCACAGCACCTACACCGGCCGTCCGCCCGATGAGCCGGCGGTGCTGGGTCTGGCGCTGAACGAGGTGTTCGTGCCGCTGCTGCAGAAGCAGTTCCCCGAGATCGTGGACTTCTATTTGCCGCCGGAGGGGTGCTCCTACCGGATGGCGGTGGTCACCATCAAGAAGCGTTACCCTGGCCACGCCAAGCGGGTGATGCTGGGGGTCTGGTCTTTCCTGCGCCAGTTCATGTATACCAAGTTCGTGGTGGTGTGTGATGACGACGTCAACGCCCGCGACTGGAAGGATGTGATCTGGGCCATTACCACCCGGATGGACCCGGCTCGTGATACCACCCTGATCGAACACACCCCGATCGACTATCTGGACTTCGCCTCGCCCATCTCGGGCCTTGGTTCCAAGATGGGGCTGGATGCCACCAACAAGTGGCCGGGGGAGACCAACCGCGAGTGGGGTCAGCCCATCGTGCAGGATGAGGCGGTGAAGCAGAAGATCGATGCCATCTGGGATGAGTTGAATATCCTCGGTTGAGGCGAAAATAGCCCGTTTGCTGCAAAAATGGATGAGATCCGCAGCGATTTGGGTATCCTCGACGAATGGGGCCAGCAGTGCTGGTCATCACCTGACAGTGAAACAATGAGCGAAGCGGGTCGAGCGAACCCGCCACAAGGACAAGAATGCAACGTATCAAATGCCGCGTAGAGGAACTGCGCGAATATGTCGACACCATCTGGCATGTGGCCCTGACGCCGCAGCAAGAGGTCAGCTTCAAGCCGGGCCAGTATCTGCTGGTGGTGATGAGCGATTCGGACAAGCGTCCCTTCTCCATCGCCAACTCGCCGACCCGCCCGGGCGTGCTGGAGCTGCAGATTGGTGCGACTCCCGAAAACGCCTATGCCGGTCAGGTGCTGGCCCGCATGCGCGAACAGGGGGAGATCGAGGTCGAGCTGCCCGCCGGCAAGGCGTTCCTGCGCAACGAATCCCCCCGCCCGCTGATCCTGATGGCCGGCGGCACCGGTTTCTCCTATGCCAAATCGATTCTGGAGTACCTGATCGACAGCGGCAGCAAGCGCCCGGTCTTCTTCTACTGGGGGGTGCGTCAGGCGCACTGGCTCTACGAGCTGGAGCAGATGCAGCAGTGGGAGCGTGACTACGCGCCGCTCACCTTCATCCCGGTGGTGCAGGAGCCTGAGAGCGACTGGAGTGGCCGTACCGGTCTGGTACACAAGGCGATCATGGATGATTTCGTCAGCCTCCATGAGTACGACATCTATGTCGCCGGTCGCTTCGAGATGGCGGGGGCGGCCCGTGAGGAGTTCAAGATCCTCGGTGCCGAGCCGGAACGCATCTTCGGCGACGCTTACGAGTTCATCTGACAAGCCGTTTGTGCTGCCAAAACCCCCGGTCAAGCCGGGGGTTTTGCTATGGTGGCGCGACCAGTTCGGGATATTGTGGAGTTCGTCATTCAAGTCCAGTTTTTTTCGCAATTTCAGGTATGAATGGCTACTAATTCCCTGCAGCTGGTGGCATCTTTGTGCGTGATTGTCGGCGGCAGGATAAGGATATTCCGGGATGGGGCGAGGAGGCGCTGTGTTGAGCGAAGAGGGAAGATCATCGACAGAAGATGCAAGGGGAGAGCTGGGTTCTGCGGAGCCAGCGGCGACTCTGATCTCCTCCTCCCGTATTAGTGAACTGACCCGGCTGCAGGCAGAAATTGCCGCTCTGAAGCATGAAAACAGCTTGCTGCAGGAGAAGCTCAACGCCGCCCTCGATGGCACCGGCATCTGTCTCTGGCAGGGGATTATCCCGACCGGTGAATTGCGGGTGTTCAATCTGCAGAACTTTCAGGTTGGCGACATGGCTCCCCACTTCGACCAGTGGAGCGCCAAGCTCCACCCCGACGATCGCGCTCATGCCATGGGCAGCTATTTCGATCATCTCGAGGGGAAAACCCCCTTCTATGAAGTTGAATACCGCACTATCAACCCGCAAGGCGAGGTCACCTGGCTCTGGGATCGGGGGCGGGTGGTCGATCGCGACGCCGATGGCAAGCCACTACGGATCATGGGTTCCCATATCGATATCACCCAGCGCAAAGCCTATGAGCAGAGGCTGGCGGAGCGGGCCAACAGCGATGCCCTGACCGGCCTGCTCAACCGGCAGGGGTTTGGCAAGGCCTTTGCTCAGCAGCAACATGACGGAGCAGGAGCGCTGCTCTTTATCGATCTGGACGATTTCAAGGGGATCAATGACCAGCTAGGTCATGCCTGTGGCGATCAGGTTTTGCAGCAGATGGCGGAGTGGCTGCGTCTTATCATGCCGGGCTCGGCCCTGTGTGGTCGCTACGGTGGCGACGAATTTGTGGTGCACCTCAGCCGGGGGGTTTCGAGCCATGCCCTGGCCGAGCTGGCCGATGCCCTGATTGGCCGGATGCAAAGCTATGTGCCCAGACCCGGTTGTTCGCAACGGGTCGGGCTCAGTATCGGTATCGCTTTGTGGGAGGGGGCATCGCTGTCGTTTCGGCAGGCGCTGGAGGTGGCCGATCAGGCGATGTATGAGGCGAAGGCGCGCGGCAAACGGGCCTGGCACTTGCTGCGGGTGTGACGACAACTCGAGTCCCGTAAAGCAGAAACCCCAGCCATGCTGGGGTTTCCGTTATTCGCCTTTGGCGCCGAGCTGCTCTTCGAGTTGAGCCAGCTTGCTTTCGAGGGCGGCCAGTTTTTCCCGGGTACGCAGCAGAACCTTGGTCTGCACATCGAACTCTTCACGGCTTACCAGATCCAGCTTGTTGAGCTGTGCCTGCAACACCTGACGGATCTTCTTCTCGGCCTCTTCGCCCATACTGCGGATGCCGGGCGGCAGGGAGTTGTGTACCTGTTTGGCGATCTCTTCCAGTTTCTTCGGGTCGATCATGATGTCCTCCTTAAGCGTTGGTGGACATTCTACCGACAATTCCCTCATTTTGCCGAGATCGCGGCAGCTTTTTACACCGCGCTGCCCGTTATTGCTGGTCGGGTCTGGTGATGTGCCAACTGCTGCTACCCTTGCGCCCCCTTGTTGACCTGAAACCATGATGCAGAGCACAAACCTGATTGGAATATGACCGGTGTGAGTCTGTGTGTTGTTGTTATTATGTTAACTTTGTGCGGTCGAAGTGATGATTGCTTCGTTGGTTTGTGATGGATAACAACCTGATAAAGAGAACAAAAAATGAAGAAGAAGCTAATTTATGCAGCCGTCATCAGTGCCTTGCTGGCCGGATGTGGTGGTGAGAATGACAAGATGGGGGATACCACCAGTACCCTCGACTACGCCCTGAGTGGGATGAGTGGTGCGCGCCCCAGCGTACTGGCGCCCCGTGCCAGCGATGGCACCCTGAAGTTTTCGACCGAGACTCAGGATCTCTCCAACCCGGTATCCGCTCTCTCCACGCTGGATGGCTGGTCTACTACCCAACCCATTCAGCTGAACCCGGCCACTGTGAGTGGCGTGTCGGTTCCTGCTCCTGCTGACGCAGACTTTGCCACCTCTGTCGCCCCCATCTATCTGCTGGAGCTGACACTGGATCCGACGACTCTGCAGCCAAATGGCGTGAAGAATAACCAGCCGCTGGTCTATGGTACGGATTTTGTTGTTCGTGCTGCCGGTGGTACTCTGAATCTGGTACCGCTCAAGCCGCTGAATCCCTCCTCCTATTACATGATTGTCGCCACCGATTCGCTCAAAGACAGTCGCGGAACACCGCTCAAGGCTGGCAGTGACTACAGCACCTACAAGACAAACAGTGGCACCACGACTCAGGAGCAGAGCATCAGCAATCTGGTTGCGCTGCAAGAGGGGCTGTTCAAATCTGCCACCGGCATTACCAGTGATCGGGTGATCTTCTCCGACTGGTTTGCCACCCAGTCCGGCGCAGATGTGCTGCTGGCGGTGAAAGGGGCTGCAGCCAAGGTGGCACAGAACGGTCTGGACGCCGCCAAGGTATGGAAACAGGATGCCAAGGGCAATACCAGCCTGCCTGGCGCTTATACAATTAATGGCCTCAATGGTGGGGTGCCCTTCCTGACCCAGCTGGCCGGTGAGCCGTTCCTGCCGCAGGATCAGAAAGATGCACTGACTGCCGCCTTTGGTTCTGGCACGCCGCTTAACGGGGTTGCCCAGCTGACCAAGGTGTACACCGGCACCGTCAAGCTCCCTTATTTCCTCTCTACACCGTCAGTAGCCGGGTCATGGGACAAGGCCAAGACCCAGTCCTGGCATGGTGCCATCCCCAGCCTCTATGCCATAGCCAACGCCCTGAAGGCCGGTGATAGCGAAGTAATCGGCGGACTGGTTGGTGCCGGTGTTGACCCGACTCTGCTGGCAACACTGATCGCTGACCCGACCCGCCAGAGCGAGCTGCTGACCGAGGCGAGCAAACTGATTGGGGTGACTCTCACCTCTGGTGGCAAGCCGCTGGATGCCGAGCGCAATATCGGCCGCTTCAATCCCCTGCCGGCATTGACCGAAGTACAATCCGTGCCGATGCGAATTTTTGCCCCGACGACAAACCTCAGCACTGTCACCGATGTGGTCATCTATCAGCATGGGGTTACCTCCATCAAAGAGAATGCCTATGCGCTGGCGCTGAGTCAGATTGGTGCAGGCTTAAACCCGTCAGTGAACAAGGTTGTTGCGGTGGTGGTGATCGATCATCCGCTGCATGGTGAACGTGGCTTCGCTCTTAGCGGCAGTATGGCGACGGTGACCACCTCGGCAAACCCGACTCCCTACCTGAATCTGGGTTATCTGACGGTAGCGCGGGACAACCTGAAACAGAGCGTGGCCGACCTGCTGGGCCTGCGTCTGGCGGTGGGTTTGGCCAACAGCGGCAACGTGATCGGCAGTGCTGGCAATATCAAGGTGCACTTCCTCGGTCACTCTCTCGGTGCCATTACCGGTGCCAATCTGCTGGCGGTCGCCAACCAGACAACCGGAAATACCCAGGCTGATGCCCTGTTCAAGTTCGATACCGGTGGTCTGGCGATGCCGGGTGGCGGTATTGCTCCATTGCTGCTCGACTCCCCCAGCTTCGGGCCGACCATCAAGATGAGCGTGCTGACAGCAGGCAGCCCCGAGTTGAAAGCGGGCTTTGCGGCCTATGAACCCAACTGCAAGACAGTCAAGGCAACCTGCTTCGTCAACGAGTTCCTGCCCAGTCTGAATGCGACCACTCAGGCGGCCGCAGCCACGACGCTGCAGAGCTACAGCTTTGCTGCCCAGACAGTGCTCGACTCTGCCGACCCGATCAACCTCGGTCGCGGCATCAAGAGCAACTTCCCGCTGTTTGCTACCGAAATCGTGGGCGATGGTGCACTCAATCTGCCGGATCAGGTGATCCCGAACCGCATTGCCTCTGCACCGCTTGGTGGCACCGAGCCGCTGTTCAAGGTGTTGGATTTGCAGGCGTTGCAAGGCGGGCCGGGTGTGATCCCTGCCAGCCACCATGCAGCCCGCTTTGTGGCCGGTGGTCACAGCTCGCTGTTGGCGCCTGATGGCAATGACAGCAACGCGCTGGTGACCAGCGAGATGCAGACCGAGTTTGCCAGCTTCTTTATGAGCGGTGGCGCGGCAGTGCAGGTGACTGACAATACCCTGCTCAAGCAGTAACTGCGCAGACCATAAAAAACGCCGCCCTTCGGGGCGGCGTTCTCGTTTCTGCAGCAGCTGAAAAATCAACCCGGCTGGTGGTTGCGATCCAGCCAGCCTTGCAGCAGGCCGACCAGCAGACCGGTCAGGTGGGCGATATTGGCGGTGCTGGTGCCGAGCATGTCGAAGAAGCCGAGCACCATCCAGAACAACATAAAGCCCATCAGCGCCGGTGGCAGAGTCAGGCCACAGGCCGGTTGCAGCTTGCTGCGCAGCCAGCAGTAGCCGAGCAGGGCATAGACCACGCCGGAGAGGCCGCCAAACAGCGGGCCGCTGGCGAAGAACTCGGCGATATTGGGCAGGGCGGCGCCCACCAGCAGCAGGATCAGCAGCTTGCCGCTGCCAAGACGCTGCTCGATCTGGCCACCGAGATACCACCACCACAGCAAGTTGAACACCAGATGGAGCACCGAAAAGTGGATGAAGGCCGGGGTAAAGTAGCGCCATGCCTGCCAGTCGGTGAACTGTGCCAGGGTCGGGTGGAATGCCAGTTCGTCGTAGATGGGCAGGCCGATGGCATCGATGCCGTAGACGGCGAGACAGGCGATGATGACCACCAGCGTCAGTGGCCCCGCCTGATGGAGGAAATCAGTGACGGGATCCGTCATCCCCTTGCTGTAGTCGATGCGGGCATCGGCCCGGCCGGATTGCCAGGAGGCCTCCATATAGCGAGGGTGGTTCGGCTCGGCGAGGAAGCGTTTCACCTCCAGCTGGGCCTGAGCAAGGCGCGGCTCGTCAGCCAGCCAGATGGTGACCCCCAGCTCGGACTGGGTCAGCTCGCAGGAGATGCCCAGCGTCGCCAGATAGTCCACCAGCGCCTGCGCCATGCGGGCGTTGTCGAGCACCAGCAGCTGGATCATGCTTCGCCTGCCTCGATGGGAAACTCGCGGCGCCACGCCTCGAAGCCGCCATCCAGACTGTAGACCTCGTCGTACCCCTGTTGCAGCAGGTACTGGGCGGCGCCCTGACTGCTGTTGCCGTGGTAGCACATCACGATGACCGGGGTGTCGAACTCCACCTCGTTCATGAAGCGCACCAGAGTGCCGTTGGTGAGGTGGAAGGCGCCGACCGCGTGGGCTGCCGCGAAGGATTGCGGGTCGCGAATGTCCACCAGGCGGGCTTCGCCTGCACTCAGTTTCTGGTGGGCATCATGGGCATTGATATGGGCAAACTGGTCCATCTGGATGTCCTGCGAATAGGTTGATTGCCGGTCAGTGTACCGCAAGCTTGGGCGCAAACTAACCCCACAAAAGATAAGGGAGCCTGTGGCTCCCTTGTCGATATGGCATGCGGGTCAGTGGGTTAACCGCCGAGATAAGCCTGTCGCACCGCCGGGTTGGCCAGCAGTGCTGCTCCCGTGTCCTGCAGCACCACACGGCCGTTCTCCAGCACATAGCCGCGATCGGCCAGCTTGAGCGCCTGATTGGCGTTCTGTTCCACCAGAAAGATGGTCATTCCCTTCTGGCGCAGCTGCTCTATGGTGTCGAAGATCTGCTGGATGACGATGGGGGCCAGCCCCAGCGAGGGCTCATCCAGCAGCAGCAGGCGCGGCTTGCTCATCAGGGCGCGGCCGATGGCCAGCATCTGCTGCTCGCCGCCGGACATGGTGCCGGCGCGTTGCTCCAGTCGCTCATGCAGGCGCGGGAACAGGGTAAACACCTGATCCAGCAGGCCATGCTGCTCGGTCTTGTCGACGAAGAAGGCGCCCATCAGCAAGTTCTCTTCCACCGTCAGGCGGGCAAAGATGCGGCGCCCCTCCGGCACCACGGCAATATCCTTGCGCATGATGCGGGCGGTGGAGAGGTCGCTGATCTGCTCCCCCTCGAACCAGATGGAGCCGCTGCTGGGCTTGGGCTCGCCGCAGAGGGTCATCAGCAGGGTGGTCTTGCCGGCGCCATTGGCACCGATCAGGGTGACGATTTCCCCCTCTTTCACCTCGACGCTGACGTCGTGCAGTGCCTGAATTTTGCCGTAGTGGGTCGATACGTTGCGAAGTTCTAACATCTTGTGTTCCTTACGACTCGCCCAGATAGGCCTTGATCACTGCCGGATTGTTGCGGATTTCGTCCGGCTTGCCGTGGGCCAGCGGGGTGCCCTGACTGACCACGAAGATGCGGTTGGAAATACCCATCACCAGCTTCATATCGTGTTCGATCAGCAGCACCGAGACCCCGAATTCATCCCGCAGGCTCATGATGAGCTCATCCAGCTCGTCGGTCTCCTTCGGGTTGAGGCCGGCAGCCGGTTCATCCAGCATCAGCAGCTCGGGGCGGGTCGCCATGCAGCGGGCGATCTCGAGCCGGCGCTGCTGACCGTAGGCCAGATTACCGGCGGCGCGGTTGGAGAGATCCTTGAGCCCCACCTTATCCAGCCAGAAGGCGGCCTGCTCCAGCCCCTCCTCTTCAGCACGGCGGAACGAGGGGGTCTTGAACAGCCCGGCCAGAAAGCCGGTGTTGAGGTGCCTGTGCTGGGCCACCAGCAGGTTCTCCACCGCCGTCATCTCCTTGAACAGCCGGACGTGCTGGAAGGTACGCACTATCCCCTTGCGGGCGATGAGGTGACCGGGCAGCCCCTGGATCTCCTCACCCTTGTAGCGGATGGTGCCGCCGCTCGGGCGGTAGAAGCCGGTCAGGCAGTTGAAGATGGTGGTCTTGCCTGCGCCGTTGGGGCCGATGATGGAGATCACCTCGCCCTTGTCGATATCCAGCTTGACCCCGTTGACTGCCAGCAACCCTCCGAAGCGCATCGACAGATCAGAGACTTCCATTAACTTCTGATGAGTACTCATTTCTTCAACTCCAGATGCGGACGGGTCATCGGCAGCAATCCCTGTGGCCGCCAGATCATCATGAACACCATCAAGAGGCCGAACATCAGCATGCGGTACTCGTTGAACTCGCGGGCCAGCTCGGGCAACACAGTCATCACGATGGCCGCCAGCACCACCCCGATTTGCGAGCCCATGCCGCCCAGCACCACGATGGCGAGCACGATGGCCGACTCGATAAAGACGAAGGATTCCGGGCTGATAAAGCCCTGCCGGGAGGCAAAGAAACTCCCCGCAAAACCGGCAAAGGTGGCACCTATGGTGAAGGCGGTCAGCTTGATGATGGTGGGGTTGAGCCCCAGCGATTTGCAGGCGATCTCGTCTTCCCGCAGCGCTTCCCAGGCGCGGCCCAGCGGCATGCGCAGCAGGCGGTTGATGACGAACAGGGTGGCGATCACCAGCACCAGCGCCATCAGGTAGAGGAAGATCACCTTGTGGTTGGCGTTGTAGGCGATGCCGAAGAACTCGTGGAAGGTCTCGAAGCCGCCATCCTTGACGGTGCGGTTGAATTCCAGACCGCCCAGGGTCGGTTTGGGAATGCCGGAGATACCGTTGGGGCCGCCGGTCAGGCTGGTCATGTTGTTGAGCAGAATCCGGATGATCTCGCCAAAGCCGAGGGTGACGATGGCCAGATAGTCCCCCCGCAGCCGCAGCACCGGGAAGCCGAGCAGGAAGCCGAACAGGGCCGCCAGCCCACCGGCGATGGGCAGACACTCCCAGAAGCTCAGTCCGAAGTAGTTGTTGAGCAGGGCGTAGCTGTAGGCGCCGACCGCATAGAAGCCGACATAGCCGAGATCGAGCAGACCGGCGAGGCCGACTACCACGTTCAGACCCAGCCCCAGCATGATGTAAATCAGGGTGAGGGTGGCCAGATCGATGGCACCGCGAGAGGCCATAAAGGGCCAGCTCACCGCAAACAGCAGTACCAGAATGGCGGTGGTGTTGTAGAGGCGCGGAGCTTCTTCCTGACTCGGCAGCACCAGCTTGCCGAAGCCGACCGAGAAGCCGCTGATGGATGCCTGGAACAGCTTGGCAATCTGGCCGCGCAGCAGCTGGAACCAGAACACCAGAGTTGCGCCGCCCAGCAGCCAGGCCAGCGACACATCGAGGCGACTAACCACCAGCAGACGGGAGCCATCGGTCTCCAGCTTGAAGCCGAGCAGCCAGAAGGAGAGCACCAGCAGCACCAGGCTGGCGATGCAGGCATGGATGAATTGGCGTTTCATCATACTTTCTCCACTTCCGGGCGGCCCAGAATGCCAGTAGGCATAAAGAGCAGCACAAAGATGAGCAGGGCGAACGCCATCACATCCTTGTATTCGGTGCTGAGATAGCCGGCGGTGAGCGCTTCCACTACGCCGAGCAGCAGACCGCCCAGCACAGCGCCGGGAATGCTGCCGATACCGCCCAATACCGCGGCGGTGAAGGCTTTCAGCCCGGCCATAAAGCCGAGATAGGGGTTGATGACGCCGTAGTACATGCCGAGCAGCACTCCGGCGACGGCGGCCAGCGCGGCCCCCAGCACGAAGGTGATGGAGATGACCACGTGGGTGTCGATCCCTAACAGGTTGGCCATCTTGATATCTTCCGAGCAGGCGCGGCAGGCGCGTCCCATGCGGGAGCGGCCGATGAACTGGGTCAGCGCCAGCATGGTGACGAAGGTGATGACGAAGATGATGAGCTGCATATAGGAGAGGCTGGCCTGAAAGCCGTCAGCCTCGCCCAGGGTCCAGCCACCGGAGATGAGGCTGGGCATGGCGATATCCCGCGAGCCCTGCGCCATTCGCATCATATTCTGCAGGAAGATCGACATGCCGATGGCGGAGATGAGGGGGATCAGCCGGTTGCCACCGCGCAGCGGCCGGTAGGCGACCCGCTCTATGGTCCAGCCATAGGTACCGGTGATGACGATGCTGACCAGAAAGGCGCCGCCCAGCAGCAAAACGGTGCTGTCGATGCCCATCATCATGAGCCCCGCCATCACCATGAAAGCGACATAGGAGCCGATCATGTAAACCTCGCCGTGGGCGAAGTTGATCATGCCGATGATGCCATAGACCATGGTGTAGCCGATGGCGATCAACGCATAGGTGCTGCCTATGGTTAACCCGTTCAGCAACTGCTGAACGAGATAAAGGAGGTGTTCGGACATACTGCGTTCCCTGTACTTGCCCGCAAAGAGAGGAGGGGGCGAGTTGGCTCGCCCCCGATCGGCAGATTATTTGAGTTGGGTAGAGGTACCGTCAGCGTGCCACTGGAACACACCGAATTCGAAGCCTTTAAGGTCGCCGTTCGGTGCCCAGTTGAGCTGGCCCATCACGGTATCGACCGGTGCAGCCTTGATGGCGGCAGCAACGGCAGCCGGATCATCTTCACCCGCCTTGGCGATACCGGCCGCCAGGGTTTGCACCGCGGCATAGGTAGTCCAGACGAACGGGCCGGAGGAGTCCTGACCCTTGGCCTTGAACGCCGCAACCAGCGGGGCGTTGGCCGGCACCAGATCATACTTGTTCGGCAGGGTCACCAGCAGACCTTCGGAAGCCGGGCCACCGATGGCGGAGATGTCCTTGTTACCCACCCCTTCCGGGCCCATGAATTTTGCCTTCAGACCCTTCTCGCCAGCCTGACGCAGGATCAGACCCAGCTCCGGGTGATAGCCGCCGTAGTAGACGAAATCGACGTTCTCTTTCTGCAGCTTGGCGATCAGGGCGGAGAAGTCCTTGTCACCGGCAGTGATGCCTTCAAACGCCACCACCTTGACGCCAGCCTTGTCCAGCGCCGCTTTCACGCTGGAGGCGATGCCTTCGCCATACTGCTTCTTGTCGTGGATAACGGCGACGCGCTTGGGTTTGACCTGCTCGATGATGTATTTGGCGGCAGTCGGGCCCTGATCGCTATCCAGACCTATGGTGCGCAGGGTCAGCTGGTAGCCACGCTCGGTGATCTTGGGGTTGGTGGAGGCGGGGGTGATCATCAGGATCCCCTCGTCTTCATAGATGTCGGAGGCGGGCAGGGTGTTGTCGGAGCAGAGGTGGCCGACCACGAATTTGACGCCGTCGTTCACTACCTTGTTGGCTACTGCCACCGCTTGTTTGGGATCGCAGGCATCGTCATAGACGATCGCTTCGATCTGCTTGCCCTTGATGCCGCCTGCCTTGTTGATCTGCTCGACCGCCATCTTGCCGCCGGTGAACTGCATGTCACCGTACTGGGCGACCGGACCGGTGACCGGACCGGCGATGCCGATCTTGATGGTATCGGCGGCATGGGCCATGGAAACTGATCCAAACAGAGCCAAAGAAACCGCTGCCTTTACTGCCATTCTTCCAAAATTATTCATTGATTCATCCTTTAATCAGTGGATTGTTTCATTCCCGTGTGCCTTTCCGGATCCAGGTCCTGCATGTCCGGCAGTAGATAAGGTTCTATCATTCCTCGCGGGGCAATAACAAGATGTTAAAGATACTAACCAGAGGGGGTTGTGAGCGGGTATTTTGAAAGAAATGACCTGTTTTAAAACACCATTTAGAGTTTAATTTTGAAAGTTGATATTAACATCTCGATAACCAGAGGCGGTGTGGATAAACGCCAGAGGATTAATCTGACGATATTTTACCCTGATGCTGCTCCCATTTTGACCACAATCCGTTTGCGCAAACAAAAATGAGCGCCTAAATTAGCCAGCATTGACAATTCCGTGGCAGAGCTCGTTAAAACCAAGCCTTTATTCGGGAAATCTGCTAATGTTCCGCCTTTGAAAGTCAGGAGACAGAGATGGCAACAATCAAGGATGTCGCCTCCCGTGCAGGCGTATCCATCTCCACCGTCTCACATGTGCTCAACCACACTCGCCGGGTCAGCGAAGACGCGACCCAGAAAGTGATTGAGGCGGTGGCAGAACTCAACTACGCGCCCAACTCGGTAGCGCGCAGTCTTAAAATAAATTCGACCAAAACCATCGGCATGCTGGTCACCACCAGCGTGAACCCCTTCTTTGCGGAAGTGGTGCAAGGGGTGGAAGCCTACTGCTTCGAGCAGGGCTACAGCCTGATCCTCTGCAACACCGAAAACCAGCCGCCCCGTCAGCAGCACTATCTGCGCATGCTGATGGAGAAGCGGGTGGATGGCCTGCTGGTGCTTGGTACCGACATCGACGCTCAGCTGCGCGACATGCTGCGCATCCACAAGAACGTGCCGCAGGTGGTGCTGGATTGGGGAACCGAGTGCGATTTCGCCAACGTTATCAATGACAACGCCCGTACCGGTGCGCGCATGGCCATGCGCTATCTGATGGAGCAGGGCCACCGCGACATCGTCTGCATCACGGGTCAGCTCTCCAAGCCGACCACCCAGCAGCGACTGGACGGGGTGCGCGATGCGCTGGGCGAACATGGTCTGACCCTGAAAGAGGAGCAGATCTTTGAAGGGGATTACGAGAGCCAGAGCGGTTTCGATGCCATGCAGCGCATCCTGACCCTGCAGCCTCGCCCGACTGCGGTGTTTGCCTTCGACGATCCCATGGCGATCGGCGCCATCTGCGCTGCCTGGGAAGCCGGGATCAAGGTGCCGGACGATATCTCCATCATCGGCTACGACGACGTGGAGATGGCGCGCTTCTCCAGCCCGCCGCTGACAACCATCCGCCATCCGAAGGCCGAACTGGGCCAGCTGGCGGTGAAACATCTGGTCAGCCGGATCCGCAACAAGGAGCTGGAAGTGGAGTCGATGACGGTACAGCCAGAGCTGATCGTCCGTCGCTCGGTCAAGCCGCTGCGCTGATCCTGCCCTGTTTGCAACGAGAAACCCCCTCCATCGCGAGGGGGTTTCTGTTTATGGGCGGTTTACTTCAGTTCCGGCCAGTAGGCTTTGTTGGCCTCTATCAAGTCATCGAGAATGGACTTGGCTACCGATGCACTGGGCACTGTCTTGGATAGGGTGATCGCTTGCCACAGCTTCTGGTAAGAGTGCTCGACCCAGGCTTCGACCACCAGTTTCTCGACCGCGACCTGCTGGCCCATCATGCCCTGCTGGAACAGCGGGATGCTGCCCACTTGCAACGGCTCTGGCCCGCTGCTGCCGACTAGGCAGGGGATCTCGACCATGGCTTCCGGGTCAAAGTTGGGGATGGCGCCGCGATTCGGAACGATCAGCAGCATCCGCTCCTGGGTGTTGAAGGCAATGGCGGTTGCCAGGTCAACGATATAGGAGGCGTGCTCATCTATCTCCAGCTCGCCCGCTGCTGAATTACCTGCCTTGACTATGTCGCTACAGGCGGTGAAGACCTGCTTCTCGCGGTGCTCCATCACCTCGTTGGCACGGGTGTGTTCCGGGTTGGAGTGTGCCACCACATAGTCCGGGTAGAGGTAGTACTTCAGATAGGTGTTGGGCAGGGTATCCGGGTCGAGCGCCCATACATCCCTGGCCTTGGCGAAGGTATCGTTCCAGCTTGCTTCGGCATGGCTGGCGCTATTGGGCACATAGCCGTGGCGGGCGACGTGCTCCTTGATCTTCGGCATCAGGTCGTTGCCTTCCAGATCCTCGATGCGGGTCCACCAGCCAAAGTGGTTGAGGCCGTAGTAGCGTACCCGCATCTCTTTGCGGGATTTGAGACCGGCAATCTGGGCCATGCGCCCCTCGATCCCGATCGGCATGTCGCAGATGTTGAGGATTTTGGCGTTGGGACGCAGGCGACGGGTCGCTTCAGCCACAATGGCGGCCGGGTTGGAGTAGTTGAGCATCCAGGCATTGGGTGAGTACTGCTCCATATAGTCGACCAGCTCCAGCACCCCGCCGATGGAGCGCATGCCATAGGCGATACCGCCCGGGCCGCAGGTCTCCTGACCGACCACGCCATGACGCAGCGGGATCTTCTCGTCCAGCTCGCGCATCGGATATTTGCCAACCCGGATATGGGCCATGACGAAATCTACATCGCTAAACGCTGCTTTGGGGTCGGTGCCATAGCTGAAGGCGATCTCGGGAGCCTTCTCTTTCAGCAGGATTTTGCAGGCTTCGGCGATGATCTCCTGGCGGGCACCATCGTTGTCGTAGAATTTGATCTCCTTGAGTGGGAAGCGATGCTGATTTTCCAGCAACATCAGAACGATACCAGGAGTAAAAGTGCTGCCACCACCGGCAATGACTACAGAGAATTTTTTCATGATCATGACTCCATTACTAAAGACGATTGTTGATGACTGTTGTTCATAATCGATTCCATATTTTCACGTACCTGAGGTACATGCAGACCGATAATTACCTGGATACTATCGCCATGGCGGACGACCCCATGGGCACCCAATTTAATAAACTCCTCATCTGCTGCGGACAGCTTGCTGTTAGCCAAAGATATTCTTAAGCGGGTAGCGCAATTATTCAGGCTGCGTATATTTTTGACTCCACCAAGCGCTTCGATAATTTGCGCTGCGCTATCACTACCACGCTGTTTTTTGGCTGCCTGATAATCTGATTTTGAATAAAGCTTTATTTCACTGTCTTCCCGCCCCGGTGTTTTTAGATTGAGGCGGATAATCAGTGCGCGAAATACCAGGAACCAGATTCCGGTAAAGACCAACCCGATTGCGATCTGAGTGAACATCATTCCCGCATGGTTGTGGAACATGGGTATCCAGTTCTGCGGCAGGAACTGGTCGAGCAGCCCCCCGCCCATGTTGCCGACCACACCAAACAGATACATTACCGTCGACATGGTTGCTGCCAGCAGGGCGTGGATGGCAAACAGCAGCGGTGAGATGAAGAGGAAGGTGAACTCCAGCGGCTCGGTGATACCGACCAGAATGGCGGTCAGGGTGGCCGGGATCAGCAGGCCTGCTACCTTGGCCTTGTTCTCTTTGGCTGCTGTGGCGTAGATGGCCAGAGCAATCCCCATGGCACCGAAAATCTTCGAGTTGCCATGCAGGGCAAAACCACCCTGAGGGAACTGCTCAATCAACGGGCGAGTGCTCTGGCTGAACTCCAGCATGTGCTGTGCCCAGTAGAGTTGAATGCCACCCTCCACTGCTGCAGGGCCGAAGATGAAGGGGCCGTAGATAAAGTGATGCAGGCCGGTCGGGATCAAAATTCGCTCGAGGAAGGTGTACACCCACACCCCGACCGGACCCGAAACCAGCATGAAGTTCTGCAGGGAGGCGATGCCCATCTGTACTTTTGGCCAACCGAGCAGTGTCAGCCAGGCACAGGGGATCATCACGAAGAAGGCGACAATGGTGACAAAGGAGCTGCCCTGAAAGATGCCGAGAAAGACCGGCAGTTGGCGATCAAACAGACGGTTGTGCAGTGCCGTCACGATGCCGGAGATGGCGATGGCCCCTATGATGCTGGTATCCAGGGTCTTGATTCCCGCGACCATGGCGAGGCCACTTTCGCCCCCTACATCTTGACTGAAGTCGACCCCAAAATAATTTCCCCAGGTCATCCCCATGGCGTTGATAAAATAGTTCCAAGTCATGAAACTGACCAATACAGCCAGACAGGCTCTGGCTTGTGCCTTATTTGCCAGGCCGATTGGCAAGCCAATTGCAAATATTAGCGGCATATTTCTGAATACTGTCCAGCCACCCTCTTCAATAATATGGATTATCTGGAAAAACAGTCCTTGTGGATTTGCCAGTGATTCACCGACAAACATCGGGTTTTTCAGCATAATTGCAATGCCTACTACCATACCTGCAAAAGGAAAAAGCAGTACAGGAGTGAACATTGCTCCGCCAAAGCGTTGAATTTGACTGAGCATATATTATCCCTTGGTTGAAATAGCTAATCGAATCCTTGCCGGTGTTGCCAGATGCAAATTAGCAACGATAAAAAGATACCTCATGAAATATCTTGGAATTATGTGATCTGACGCATGCAGTTATTTAGACAAAGATGTCTAACTTTTGAGATATTGTTGTACCTCTTTATTTGGTAGTGTTTTTACAGCTTTTTTTGAACGATAAGTGGTTGTTTTAACTTGCTTATATAAATTCATAAAAGGGAAGGTGGTGGGTGTCAGTGCAACAGGGGATGTCTAGCAGTGATCTATAAATCGGTGGCTGATCGACTCAGGATCAGGGTAAACGGTGCCGAGTGCCGGGTGGGAGATGTGTTGCCAGGCGAAAAAGCGCTGGCAGAACAGTATGGAGTCTCCCGCATGACCATCCGCAAAGCGGTAGACATGTTGATCGAGTGGGGATTGGTCGAGCGGCGCCACGGCAGCGGCACCTATGTGACGAAAAAGGATGTCCAGCATGAGACCAAAGGGCTGAGCGGATTTACCGAACTGATGCGCGAGCAGGGGCGCACTTTGACCAGCCAGGTGTTGGAATTTCGCACCATGCCTGCGCCACCAGCCATCGCCAGTCAGCTGCGGGTGAAGGTGAATGAACCCGTCTATTACTCCAGCCGGATCCGCTCGGTGGATGGCCGAGCTCTGCTGCTGGAAGAGAGCTACATGCCGGTCAGGCTGTTTCGCAATCTGTCGGTCGCCCATCTGGAAGGGTCAAAATTCGACTATATCGAACGGGAGTGCGGCATCGCGATTGCGGGTAACTATGAGTGCTTCAGTGCCGTGCTGGCCGATCGGGTGACTGCCGAGCTGCTCCATATTGAGCAGGGAGCCCCTATCCTGCGGCTCACCTCACTCTCATACAGCGAGAGCGGAGAGTTCCTCAACTACTCCATCATGTTCCGCAATGGTAACGACTACCATGTCGACTACCACCTGCATCGTTTTCGTTAATCTGCTCGCCAGCCTGCGGGCTGGGTATTGCAGGGATGCCTGGTACCTTATGAAGCAGGAGATGACCGGGCTAGAACGTTAGTCATGGCGCTGATAATCAAAGGGCTGACAGCGATGTCAGCCCTTTTTCATTGCGTGGTTACTCGGTCATAGCTGAGCCGGAAAGAATTACTGGATAGAGACCGACAGGGTATGGGGCACCTGCTCGCCACGGCGGGCGGAGGCGCGCATCTGATAGACCTGGATCAGATATTTGCCGGAGGCAGGCAGCTTGCCCTGCCACTGCTCGCCGACTGCGCCCGAGCTGAGCGCTTCGGCCTGACCGGGCACCGCGCCGGGGGCAAAGACGTTGAAGTTGGCATTGCTGCTGCCGGAGATGCCGACAGTCATGGTCTGGCCCGCTTTGGCGACCAGCGTGTAGTTGATGGTGTCATAGCCTGCGAAGGTGCCCTTGATCTGGGCACTGTGGGCCCCCTTGGTGAACTGCACCGGCACGGTCGTCACCTTGTCGGCCGCCTGAGCACCGGTTGCCATGGCCAGAGTCAGCAAGACGGCCATTATGGATCTCTTCATCTCTCAACCCCCTGTTTATTAACTTTTTAATCAACAAAGCCTGCGGTTTTACGCCGGTAGCTTACCAGATGCTGCGTCATGACCCGGTAACATCACCAAGTGTGGTCGTTTATGGTCAACGGGTCGCGATCTTTATGCGGCCAGTTATCCCATGGAGGCAAACGGATATGTGATCAGGGCCGTGCTCCTGATACAGGCCGATCCGCAAAAAGGTCGTTTGGCCGCTAAGATGAGGTGAAGAGGAAAAATGGGAAATTAACCCTCTAAACTCAACACTGACACCGAACATGGACATGGACTCAACCTGACGAGGACGTTGTATGCTGTATCGCTGGCTTGCCCTCTACTCCCTGCGAACCTTCACCCTGTGGTGCGTTGCCCTGATAGTGTTCACCCTGTTTGCGACCAGCGCGCTGGATCAGCGCTTGAGTCGACAGATGGCCGCCATGGATGAAGAGACCGCCCACCTCAATAGCACCCAGAACCTGTTGCAGGAGCTGCGCTACCACACCACCCAGATCCAGCAGTTTCTGACCGATGCCTCCCTGACCGGCGATGCCGGCTCAATGTCCGAGGCACGCAGCCACTCAGAAGCTGCGCAGGCTCTGTTGCCTTCACTGGCGGAGGACAAGCTTGATCTGCAGCAACTGCTACAACAGCAGATGGCGGTGGGCCAACAGATGGTCACCGCCTATCAGCAGCAGGGGGCCGAAGCGGGCAACCGGGTGATGAAAGCAGAGGGGAGCGGGTTTGACGTGATCTCCGCGTCCATTGCCGATCAGGTTGGCGGGGCGTTGCAGCGCCACGGGCAGGAGTTGGCAGCCGACCGTGCCTCCAACCTCGCGCTGCAAGATAGTTTCGAGACCCAGATGGTGGCGCTGCGTCTGCTCACCTGCCTGCTGGTGCTCGCCATTCTGGGCGTTCTGCTGCTCAAGGTGCTGGTGCCGCTCAAGCAGCTGGATCGCAACCTCGAGAACCTGGCTCACGGCAGCAAGAACCTCACCTTTCGCCTGCCGGTGATCGGGCGGGATGAATTTGCCAAGCTGGCGCTCACGTTCAACCACTTTATTGGTGATGTGGACCACATCATAGCCACAGTGCAGGGTGTGGCGGAGCAGAACAACCACAGGATCGGTGGCCTGAAAGAGCAGACCGATCGCACCCGACAGGGGATGGTTCAGGTGCAGACCAATACCGACATGCTGGCCACCGCCATCAACGAGATGGCCAGCACGGTGCAGGAGATCGCCCGCAACACCGAAGAGGCGCGGCTGGAGACCGAGCAGACCCAGCGTGAGGCGCTGACCGGGCAGGGTCGGGTCGAAGAGGCGATGGAGATGATCCACAAGGTCGCCAGCGGTATGGAGCAGGCGGCTGGCACCATCAACCGGCTGGAGCAGGAGAGCAACCAGATCGGCGAGATCGTCAACGCCATCCGCGCCATCTCCGAACAGACCAACCTGCTGGCCCTCAACGCCGCCATAGAAGCGGCCCGCGCTGGCGAGCAGGGACGCGGCTTTGCGGTGGTGGCCGACGAGGTACGCACCCTGGCGAGCCGTACCCAGAACGCCACCGTCGAGATCCAGCAGAAGATTGAGCAGCTGCAGCGGCGCACCAGCGAAGCGGTCAGCACCATGCACGAGACCACCCGTCAGAGCGAACAGGCGGTGGTGCAGGCGGGCGAAGCGGGGCAGACCCTGCACGCCATCGTCTCGGCGGTCGAGCGCATCACCGGGCTCAACACCCAGATTGCCACCGCCGCCGAGCAGCAGTCACAAGTGGCTGAAGAGACCAACCGCAGCGTGGTACAGGTGGCCGACATCGCCCACCAGACGTTGGCGCTCACCCTGCAAAGCTCCCGCAGCACCAAGGAGGTGGGCTTTGGCAGCGAAGAGATCCGCCTGCTAGGCAGCCAGTTCCAGGTCAGCCACCGCACCGAGCACGCCAATAACGAGGATATCGTCCACTGGAGCGAGGCCTTCAGCGTGCAGGTGGCCGAGATAGATCGCCAGCATATCGGCCTGTTCGATGCCATGAACCAGCTCTACCGCGCCATTCAGGATGGCAGCGGCAGCGATCAGGTGAAACAGCGGCTCGATCGGCTGGTGGGGCTGGCCAAACAGCACCTGCTGGACGAAGAGAAGCTGATGGAGCGGGCTGGTTACAGCCAGCTCACTCCCCACAAGGGGGTTCATGTCAAACTGCTGCAGGATCTGGAGCGCCACCTCGGCAGCTTTGCCCGCGGCGAGCCCGATGCCGACCTCAATATCGTCATGTTCCTCAAGAGCTGGCTGATCGACCATATCTTCCGGGTCGACAAGCAGTATGTCACCGAGCTCAACGCCGCCGGGATCCACTGATCCCGCCGCTTGCCCAACAACCAAACGAATCGAGGTGCCCATGGCGCCTCGATTCGTTGATGGCAAAGCAGGAGTAGCAGCAGCCGCTTACAGGCTGGCGAAATCCACCTCGGGCAGGGTTTCGAAGCCGGGGCGGGCAAACAGATAGCCCTGCATCAGGCTGACGCCCATCTCCCGCAGGCAGGTCATCTCTTCGCGGGTCTCGACCCCCTCCGCCAGCGGGGTGATCTGCAACTCTGCAAGCAGGGCCAGAGAGTGGCGCACTATGGCTTGCCGGGTCGGGTCATGGTCGATGCCGCGCAGCAGGTGCATGTCGAGCTTGACGATGTCGGGGCGAAAATCGGCCAGCAGGCTGAGGCCCGAGTAACCGGCGCCAAAGTCATCGATCGCCGTCTTGAAGCCGAGCGCCTGATAGTGATCGACGATGCCGCGAATATGGCGGTTATCCAGCACCTGCTCCACCTCGGTGAACTCGAACATGATCTGCTCGATGGGAAAGAGATGCTCACGGGCCGCCTGCAGGGTGGTGCGGATGCAGCGCTCCGGGCGGTAGACCGCATTGGGCAGAAAGTTGATGCTCAGCATGCCCCGCATATCGAGCCGGGCGGCCAGTGCGATGGCCTTGATCCGGCACAGCTGGTCGAAGCGGTAGCGATTGCCGTCGTTGACCCGGGCAATCACGCTCTGCGCCGGCTCATTGTTGAGCCCCCGCACCAGCGCCTCGTAGCCGAAGATGGTGCGCTTGCTGCAATCGACGATGGGCTGAAAGGCCATGGTGAAGTCGAAGTCGAGATCTGCTTTCTCCTGACACAGCTGGCAGATGGCGGGGGACGGGGCGGCAGGTATATCCATGACTCTCCTCTCGGGGCGTGGCGGCGCTGGGAACTGACTCAAATGATAACAGCTCGGCTTCGCCAGCAGGGTAATTTCCCGGTAATACGCAGCCACTCCCCCTGAGGTACCAAACGTTACCCCGTTTTCTGCAAGATATGCGGCAAGGGCGGATGAGTGGGGGCTCCGCTTATTTGCCAGAGATCGGGCGATGCCCCGCAGGCACCCGTTATCGCCGCTGGTGGCCGCCAACTCCGCCAAGGTAGTCGGTATAAACAGAATTTATGGGTTTTCGGATAATGACCCAATTTTTACTTATGCAAGCTTGCGGCTTGCTCTGATGCCGCAGTTTGGCCCGTCCACGGCCCGCAAAGGGCAATGGCCGATCTTGATCAACCGGCATAGAGCGCCAGCCAATGCCCTGTTGGTTCGATTAGCCCTGTAGGTTCGATTAGCGCAGCGTAATCGGACGATAGAGAGGCTTTGATTGCGGTTGTTGCCGTGCAACAGGAGCGGCCAGTCGGAGGGGGAAATTCGGCTGGCCGTGATGGCGGGAGAATCTATTTACGCGAACGTCCGATTACGTCGAACGGCTAATTGAACTAACATGCTATAAGCTAAGCGTTTGAAATTTTAATGTGGAGATATACCACGGAGATCATTTTTAATATCCACCCATGCTTTTTCTAATGTCTGACTGACTAAAATCTGTAGGTTATTCATTTCGTTAGTAAAGGCATCGCTATCAATACCTTGAGCAAGAGTTAATACTTTTTCTATGGACTGCTCAATCTTTTTATTATCATCCTTATTTTTATCGAGCATTAATTCCATCCTGACTTGACAGTGTGTTAGCTCGCTAATTTTTTCAGGTGTTAATGTCTTGTTTGCATGTGTTATGTCATAGTGGACACGCATAGCGCAAGAGAAAAACTCAGCAGAAGCACTACGTAACTCTTCTTGCCACTTTTGTCTAAAAGCTGCAATGTTAGATCTTATTTGACTGCGTTGGTTTATGTAGCTTATCCGTGCCACAATGGCGCTTGTAAGAATACTCCCAAAACCTACTATAAGAGTCGCAATTACAATGGGCCAATCAGTGGCTGTTTCTACTGAAATCTTAAGGGGCTGACCGTTATCGTCTACAACGTTTAAAAGAGCCTCTGTTTTATATGATGGTTTTTCATATATTAGTTTTACATCACCATTGCCTTTTAATAAAAGATTAACTTTTTCTTCAGAGTCGTCACTCATATATATTTTTCCCTTTTCAAAAAACGGCGCCTTTACGGCGCCGTTTTTAATATCACTGATTCAACCAGAATCACTGCAGCAGCGAGATATCCGCGACTTGCAGGAACAGGTTGCGCAGGTTGTTCAGCAGCGCCAGACGGTTGGCCTTGAGGGCCTCGTCATCGGCCATCACCATCACCTCGTTGAAGAAGGTGTCGACCGGCTCGCGCAGGGCGGCCAGACGGGTGAGGGCAGCCTGATAGTCACCGGCAGCGAACAGCGGGGCCAGTTCGGCTTGCAGTTCGGCAACCTGGGTGGCCAGTGCCTTCTCGGCGGCATCGACCAGCAGTTCTGGTTTGACGGCAGTCGGCAGTTCGCCTTCGACCTTGGCCAGAATGTTGCTCACGCGCTTGTTGGCGGCAGCCAGTGCCAGCGCGGCATCCAGCGTGCGGAAATGGCTGACGGCCTTGACGCGACGATCGAAGTCGAGCGGACGGGTCGGGCGGCGGGCCAGTACGGCCAGCACCACGTCGGCACCGATGCCTTCGTCCTGATAGGCGGCGCGGAAGCGGCCCAGCATAAAGTCGACCACGTCGGTAACGACGGTTTTGTTGGTCAGCTTGTCGCCGTAGACGCGTACCGCTTCTTCAACCAGTTCAACCAGATCCAGATCCAGCTGCTTCTCGGTCATGATGCGCAGGGCACCGATGGCGGCGCGACGCAGGGCGAACGGGTCTTTGTCACCCTTCGGCAGCATGCCGATGCCGAAGATACCGGCCAGGGTGTCGAACTTGTCGGCCAGCGCGACGGCGCAGGCAACCAGACCGGACGGCAGGGCATCACCGGCAAAGCGCGGCATGTACTGCTCGTTGAGGGCCACAGCTACTGCTTCGTCTTCGCCATCGTGACGGGCGTAGTGCATCCCCATGACACCCTGGGTGTCGGTGAACTCGCCGACCATGTTGGTCATCAGGTCACACTTGGAGAGCAGACCGGCACGCTTGGCCTGAGCCACGTCGGCGCCGATGCGCTCGGCGATAAAGCCGGCGACGGTCTCGATGCGCTCGACCTTGGCCTTGACGGTGCCCAGCTGTTGCTGGAACAGCACGGTTTCAAGGCGCGGCAGGCGGGAGGCCAGGGTTTGCTTGAGGTCGGTCTTGAAGAAGAACTCGGCGTCAGAGAGACGGGGGCGAACCACCTTCTCGTTGCCGCTGATGATCTGGCTCGGGTCTTTGGACTCGATGTTGGTGACGAAGATGAACTTCGGCAGCAGCTTGCCGTTCTTGTCGTAGACCGGGAAGTACTTCTGGTCACCCTTCATGGTGTGAACCAGCGCTTCAGCCGGAACGGCCAGGAACTTCTCTTCGAAGTTGGCGGTCAGCACCACCGGCCACTCGACCAGTGCGGTCACTTCTTCCAGCAGGGCGTCGTCCAGATCGGCTACGCCACCGAAGGCGGCAGCGGCCGCTTCGACGTCAGCCTTGATCTTGGCCTTGCGCGCCATGAAGTCGGCAATCACCATGCCGCGCTCCTGCAGGATCTGCGGGTACTGGCTGGCGTTGTCGATGGTGAACTCGCTCTCGCCCATAAAGCGGTGACCGCGAAGGGTGCGGGCAGAGTCGATACCCAGAATGTGAGCAGGAACCAGCTCGCCATCCAGCAGCAGGGTCACGGTGAAGACCGGACGCACGAACTGGATGGTCTTGTCGCCCCAGCGCATCATTTTCGGGATCGGCAGTTTGGCCAGTGCGGAGGCGACCAGTTCGCCCAGCAATTCTTTGGCCGGACGGCCTTCGACCTTGGCGGTGTGAACCAGCCACTCACCCTTGTCGGTGACCAGACGCTCGGCCTGCTCAACGCTGATGCCGTTGCCACGGGCCCAGCCTTCGGCAGCCTTGGTCGGCTTGCCTTCGGCATCGAACGCCTGAGCCACGGCCGGGCCGCGCTTCTCGACGCTCTTGCTCGGCTGTTCGCCAGCCAGCTCGCTTACCTTCAGCGCCAGACGGCGCGGTGAAGCAAACCACTCAACGTCGCCAAAGGCCAGATCGGCCTTGGTCAGTTCGGCTTTGAAGTTGTCGGCAAAGGCTTCGGCCAGGGAGCGCAGGGCTTTGGGCGGCAGCTCAGCAGTACCGATCTCTACCAGAAATGTATGTTGTGCCATGTCCGTTCCTTAACCTTGCTTGTTCTCACTGCGCTGACACATAGGGAAGCCCAGCGCTTCGCGGGAGGCGTAGTATGCCTCTGCCACGGCCTTGGTCAGGGTGCGAATGCGCAGGATGTAGCGCTGACGCTCGGTGACCGAGATGGCCTTGCGGGCATCCAGCAGGTTGAAGGAGTGAGCGGCTTTGAGAATGCGCTCGTAGGCAGGCAGCGGCAGCGGTTTTTCCAGTGCCAGCAGATTCTGGGCTTCCTTCTCGTACTGCTCGAAGCAGTGGAACAGGAACTCCACATCGGCGTGTTCGAAGTTGTAGGTGGATTGCTCCACTTCGTTCTGGTGGAACACGTCGCCATAGGTGGTCTTGCCCAGCGGGCCGTCAGACCAGACCAGATCGTAGACGCTGTCGACGCCCTGAATGTACATGGCCAGACGCTCGAGACCGTAGGTGATCTCGCCGGTGACCGGCTTGCACTCGAGGCCGCCAACTTGCTGGAAGTAGGTGAACTGGGTCACTTCCATGCCGTTCAGCCACACTTCCCAACCCAGACCCCAGGCACCCAGAGTCGGGTTTTCCCAGTTGTCTTCCACGAAGCGGATGTCGTGGATTTCAGGATCCATACCCAGCTCTTTCAGGGAGCCCAGATAGAGTTCCTGAATGTTGTCGGGGGAAGGCTTGATGATCACCTGGAACTGGTAGTAGTGCTGCAGGCGGTTCGGGTTTTCACCGTAGCGGCCGTCAGTCGGACGGCGGGACGGTTGCACGTAAGCGCAGGCGATGGGCTCCGGGCCCAGGGCACGCAGACAGGTCATGGGGTGGGAAGTACCGGCACCCACTTCCATATCCAGCGGCTGAATGATGGTACAGCCCTGGCGGGACCAATAGTCCTGCAGCTGCAGGATCAGGCCCTGAAAGGTTTTGACATCGAATTTTTGCATAATTTTTTTCGCGCGAAATGAAAATCAGAGCAAGATTTGCTGAATGTGAACCGAGGGAGTATACCGTCTGGCATGGTCGGATAATAGGCGAAATTGCAGCGGATTCGCGGGATGGTGCTGCGCTCTGGCTGGTCGGGCGGGCTGTCCGGTATATGATGTGAGCAGTGCCGCCTGCTGAGTGGGCAGGGTCGGGCAAACCGCTGAAATAACAGGGGAGAGGAAATGGAACTGCGCTGCGCCTGGGTGACCAAAGACCCGGAATATATTGAATACCATGACAAACAGTGGGGCAGGCCGGTCTATGACGCCCGCGAGCTGTTTGCCAAGCTCTGCCTCGACGGCCAGCAGGCGGGACTGTCGTGGATCACTATTCTCAAGCGCACCGAGAGCTATTACCGCGCCTATGCCGACTTTGATCCGCAGCGTATCGTGCAGTTCGACGAGCAGGATGTGGAGCGGCTGATGCAGGACAGCGGCATTATCCGCAACCGGCTCAAGGTACAGTCGATCATCAAAAACGCCCGCGCCCTGCTGGCGCTGGAGGCCGAGGGCATCGACTTCGTCGATTATCTGTGGGGCTTCGTGGGCGGCGCCCCCATCGTCAACCAGCGCCAGGGCAATGGCGATATTCCGGCGACCTCGCCGGAGTCGGATGCCATGTCGAAAGCGCTCAAGAAACGCGGCTTTACCTTCGTCGGCAGCACTATCTGCTACGCCTTTATGCAGGCGGTGGGGATGGTCAACGATCATCTGGTCAGCTGTCCTTGCCACGCCGAATGCCAGCAGGCCACCCGTCAGCCCCGCACATAGTTCTGTCAAACCGGCCCCGAAAACAACAATGCCAGTCATGGCTGACTGGCATTGTCCGGTTGCTGGCAAGGTGAAGGAGGGTTACTTCACCCCCGCCTTGATCATGCAGTCGCTGTACTGCTTGTCCACCCGGAAGATGTGGTTGAGCAGCCAGTTCTTGAGGAAGATGATCATCTCCATATTGCGCTCCTGCTCGTCGCCCCCTTCGCGGCGGATCAGGGCGCCCAGCTCGGCCAGCAGCTTGGCATGCTCCTGCTTGTGGCGTTGCAGGTCGGGGTAGCAGGCCTGCTCCATGCTCTTCTCTTCATCGGCAAAGTGCTGGGTCGCCAGCTTGAGCAGCTCGTCCAGCCGCTGTTTGCGCTGCTGGGGCGAACTGTTGTCACGGACGGCGTGGTAGAAGCGGTTCATCGCCTCGAACAACCCCTGATGCTGGCGGTCCACGCTCGGTACGTTGACCATAAAGGACTCGTTCCAGTGCAGCAGGTCTTGCTCGTTACCATTGTGGGGGTTTGAGTTGACCTCGAACTGATCGCTGACCAGACGGATCTCCTCATTGGCCTGATTGAGATCCCGGGTGTGGGTGCGGCTCTCGCGCGAAAGGTCCAGACACTCGCGGGCGATGTTGGCGACCAGCATTACGTTGCGGTTGGTCTCTTCGGTCACCTTGGCCTGCTGCTCCGCGGCGGTGGCGATCTGGCCGTTCATGTCGGCTACCCGGGTGATCGCCTCGACGATGGCTCCCAGAGTTTCGCCGGTGCCGGCCGCCTGATTGACCGCCTGCTCGCTGACATTGCGGGTAGTGTGCATGGTGTTGACCGCATGGCGGGTGTTGTTCTGCAGCGCCTCGATCCGCTGCTGGATATCGACGGTAGCCGCCTGGGTACGAATAGCCAGCTGGCGCACCTCGTCGGCCACCACCGCAAAGCCGCGCCCCTGTTCGCCGGCCCGGGCCGCCTCGATGGCGGCGTTGAGGGCCAGCAGGTTGGTCTGTTCCGAGATGGTGCGGATCACCTGCAAGATGTTGCCGATCTGGGTGCTCTCCTGATCCAGCTGGGTTACTTCTCCGGCGGATTGCTCAATATGGTCGGCGACCTGACGGATCAGGGCGATGGTCTGGCTCACCTGCTGTTGGCCATCGTGGGCCTGCTGTTGGGTGAGCAGGGTATCCTGACTGGCCTGCTCGGTGTTGTGCTCGATGTTGTGGACGGTGGCGGTCATTTCGTTGATGGCGGCCGCCAGCATGTCGGTGTTTTGCTGAGCCTGCTGCATGCTGTTGAAGGTGCTGCCGGAGTGGTTCATCAGCAGAGCCATCTTGTCATGAGTCTTGTGGGAAACCTGCTGCACCGAGCCGATCAGGCTGTCGATATTGTCGAGGAAGCGGTTGAACACCTTGGCCAGATAGGCGAATTCGTCCTGCCCCTGAATGCGCAGCCGGAAGGTGAGGTTGTGGCTGTGATTGGCCAGCTCGACCAGCTGGGCCATCAGTTGTTGTAACGGTTTGACGGTTTTGAAGTGGATCAGCAGCAGCATCAGCATGATAACGGCCAGGCTGACGACCAGCAGGATCATATCCTGGCTCTGCAGGGTATGGTTCTGATTTTCAATGACGAGCTCCTGCTGCTGCAGTTGTTGCCGCTGCTGTTCGAGCGCCTGTTCGACCGCGCTGGAGATGCTGTCGGTCAGCGCATCGAAGCCCTGATCCGGCTCCTTCATCAGGCGGTTGCCCGCCTCACGCCCCTCTTTGAGATAGGCATCGACCATCCGCTTGCCCACATCCAGCTGACGGGTCAGCAGGGGGGTCAGGGCACTCTGCAACCGCGGCAGGGTGTCGAGTAGCTGACGAGCCGCCTGGGCATGCTGCTCTGCCTCGCCGATGGAGTCCTGCTCCCCCGATACGGCGGCATCGGTGAGGAATTGTTGTACCTGGGTGGTGTGGTAGCGCAGCTCCTGCAGCGTTATCTGGGCGTTGGTGATCTTGATGACTTCGCCCGGTAGCAGTCCGAGCTGGCTGGTCAATGTGCTGCGCCAGATGTTGCTCAGTACCATGGTCAGCAAGATGATGAGGCTTGCCCCCAGCAGCAGGCGCCGGATCGATATATTGCGAAGCAGTGAAGACATGGAACCCTCGGATGCCCTATTGACAGTACCTTCAATAGTAGTCAATGGAGCCACCCAACGGCCTGCCTTTCATCACATATCCTGTCTTGTCATCAGGTTTTCCCCTCTGGTTCAGGGAAGAGCAAGTTCAATGACCGATACTGCCCTTTTCTGCCCGGTGTCACTCTCTTTCTGCTGACGTCACACCTTGGCACACCTCTGGGGTAGAATGCCGCCCTTCAGTTTATCGAGTTGTTTCTTTGAGGTTTTTTCATGCATTTCAAGACTCTGGTTCCCGCTGTTGCCCTCGCCGTTGCCCTGAGTGGCTGTACCACCAACCCCTACACTGGTGAATCCCAGACCTCCAAGGGCGCCTGGGGCGCACTGGCCGGTGCCGCTGCCGGTGCCGCAGTAGGCGCGCTCTCCTCCAGCAAGGGTGACCGCAAGAAGGGTATCCTGACTGGCGTGGCCGCCGGTGCCGCGCTGGGTGGCGGTATCGGTTACTACATGGATGTGCAGGAGGCCAAGCTGCGCGAGAAGCTGCAGGGCACTGGTGTCAGCGTTACCCGTAATGGCAACGATCTGATCCTCAACATGCCGAACAACGTCACCTTCGACAGCTCCAGCTCCCAGCTGAAAGCGGCCGGCGCCAACACCCTGTCCGGCGTGGCTATGGTGGTTGCCGAGTTCGACAAGACTCGCCTGAACGTAGTCGGTCACACCGACAGCACTGGTTCCCGCGATCTGAACATGAAGCTCTCCCGCGAGCGCGCCGACGCCGTTGCCGCCCAGCTGATCGGTCAGGGTGTTGCAGGCAGCCGTATCTCCACTACCGGTGTTGGCCCGGATCAGCCGATTGCCAGCAACAGCACCGCAGCCGGCAAAGCCCAGAACCGCCGCGTCACCATTACCCTGACCCCGACTGCCTAAGTCGTTCAGGTTTCGGTAACGAAAAGGCCCCGCCAGTGATGGTGGGGCCTTTCTATTGGCGCCGTTGCGAGCAATGGCTCCTTGTTCTTTGCTCCCCTTGTGGGAGAAGGGCCGGGGATGAGGGGAAGAACCGCCTCTTAGACAGCTGCAGTCAGCTGCACTTCCACCTTGTAGCCTTCGTGGGCCAGACGGGCCTGTACACAGGCTCTAACCGGCGCGGTGCCGGCAGGGATCCAGGCATCCCACTGCTCGTTGAAAGCGGCGATGTCGCCAATGTCTTTCAGATAGATGTTGGCCATCAGGATCTTGTCGACGCCGGAGCCGTTGGCTTCCAGCAGGCGTTGCAGACTGGTCAGCACTTCGCGGGTCTGCTGGTGGATGTCGGCCTCTTCGCTGACGGGGACTTCCACCACATAAAGGGTGCCGTTGTGAATGACGACGTCAGACCAACGCTGGGTGGTGCCGATTCGGGTAATGGTTGTCATGGCGTGCTCCGGAAACGGGGAATTATTGACCCTTGCGGATCAGATAACGGTAGGGGGCCTGCTCTGTCTCGCTGGCGACCAGAGTGTGATCCATAAAGCGGCAGAAACTGGGGATGTCGCGGGTGGTTGAGGGATCGTCGGCACTGACCAGCAGGGTCTCCCCGTCAGCCATCAGCCGCACTTTTTTACGCACCATCATCACAGGCTCCGGGCAACGAAGCCCGATTGCGTCCAACTCGTGAGTTGCATCGCAGAATAAATCACTCATCTATCATCAACCTTCAACCTATTCGGCTGCCAATGATACTCAGGGCTAAAAAATAAGCAAACCATTGGCCTGTCTAACAGCATATGTAACCAAAATGTTATTGCGGACTATCCAGCGCCTGCCGGACGAGTAATATAAAAATTGAACCATATTCAACAAGGAGGTGAATATGCAGGTCTCCTACGGCAGATTGCAGGCCTATGCAGGCATGGGGTTCTTGTCCTTCGCAATGATAGTGATGGGCAGCCCGATCGGGAATACCGGTACCTGGTTCGGTTCCATGGTGATGGTCGGGCTGGGGCTCTGGATCGAGCTCAGCGATTACTATGACGAGGATGAGGACGAAAACGATCAATCCTGACTTGATGACGATTCAACAACAAAGGCGGAGCAATCCGCCTTTGTCATTTCTGTCGATTGGCCAGTAGACCGGATCAGCGGGTCGAGCGCATTGCCCGCTCCAGATGCAGCGCTGTCTGCTGCGGGCTGGCTTTGGGGTCGTTGAAGAAGTTGCTCAGCACATCCAGAATCGCCTGACGCATATTGGTGGGAGTGGCCATCCCCTCTGCCATGCTGGGCAGCAGATTGTCCTGTTGTTCGGCGTGGAGGAAATCCTGATAGGAGCGGATGGCGCAGCGATCAAACTTGCTCATGTTTGGCTTGGTCAGCGCCGGGATCGACCCCTTCACCCGGTTGAACTCCTCCTGAAACTTCGGCGTCATCAGCAGCTGGGCCAGCTCCCCCTGCGCCTGCAGCTGGGCCGGATCCCGCTGTTTGAACATGGCGATGGAGTCGAGGTTGTAGCTGAACAGCCCGGTGCTGCCAGGGCTCGGCAGGCATTCGATATCTTCGCCCGGCCGGTAGTTGCCGGCGAGCAGCTCCCCCTTCACCCAGTCACCCATCACCTGCATGGCTGCCCCGCCGCTTTCCAGCAGATTGGTGGCCTGATGCCATTTCAGTCCGGCGTACTTTTGCGGGACGTAGGCGCGCAGCTGCTGGAAGCGGGTCAGGACCCGTACCATGTCAGGGCCGGTCAGGGTGGCGCTGTCCTGTTCCACAAAGGCTTTGCGATAGAACTGCTTGCCCCCTTCACCGAGCGCCACCGTTTCAAACAGGACGGCCAGCTGCCAGGGCTCGTTACCGATGGCGAGCGGAGTGATGCCCCGTTTTTTAAGCTTGTCGGCGACCGTCACGAACTGGGCCCAGTCGGTGGGAGGGGTGAGTTTTTGTTGCTCGAACACCTTGCGGTTGAGCCATAACCAGTTGACCCGGTGGATACCGGTAGGCACCGCCATCAGGGCGCCGTTCTGGCTGAGGGTGGCCCGCACCATAGGCGGCATCTGGCTGTACCAGCCGAGGTGCTCCGCCATGGGGGTGAGGTCGCGCAAAAAACCGAGCCCGGCCCACTCCTTGAGCTCAAACCCCTTGAGATGGGCCGCCTCCGGCGGGTTGGCTGCCAGCGCCCGGCTTTTCAGCACCGTCATGGCGCTCTTGCCACCACCGCCCTGTACCGCGAAGTCATTCCACTGGTTGCCCTTGGCGATCCACTCCGATTTGAGCACTTCGACCGCCTGCGCTTCGCCGCCGGAGGTCCACCAGTGCAGCACCTCCACCTGGGAGGCACAGACAGAACCGGAGAGCAGGGCGAGCAGGGGGAGAGGGAACCACTTCATGAGAAGACTACCTTGGCAGTGAGAGGGTGGCCTGCAGACCACCTTGCGGACGATTTTCCAGCACCAGATCGCCGCCGTGGGCGTGGGCGATGTTGCGGGCGATGCCGAGCCCGAGGCCGGTGCCGGCCTGATCCGTGCTGAGTCGGTAATAGGGCTCGAAGATGCGCTCGAACTGGTCATCCGGCAGGCCGGGGCCCTCATCCATGATGAAGAGGATCAGCATCTCCTCGTCATCCATGATGATGATGCGTACCCGCTGGCCATATTTGATGCCGTTGTCCACCAGATTGCCGATGCAGCGCTTGAGAGCCAGCAGCTTGCCGCGGTAGGGCCACTTGCAGTGCCCCTCGATGGTGAGACGTTCGTCGTGGAGGTTGAGCGACTCGGCCATCTGCTCCAGCAGGGCGTTGATGTCGATCTCTTCGATGTTCTCGTGGATGTCGGTCTCTTTGACCGTCTGCAGCGCCCCTTTCACCATCAGCTCGAGTTCGTCGAGGTCCTTGTTGAACTTGGCGATCTGAACCTCGTCGTCGAGCAACTCGACTCGCAGCCGCAGCCGGGTGATGGGGGTCTTGAGGTCGTGGGAAATCGAGCTGAACAGCCGCTCCCGATCATCGATATAGCGGCGGATTCGGTGCTGCATGATGTTGAAGGCGCGGGTCGCTGCCACGATCTCGGAGGCGCCCTCCTCCTTGAGCGAAGGCTGGTCGATATCCTTGCCGAGGTTGACCGCCGCTTTGGCCAGCCGGCGCAGTGGCCGGGTCTGCCAGCGCACCAGCATAAAGGTGAAGAAGCAGAGGAACACCGTCATCAGGGCGATGAAGCGCACCTGGTTGCTCGGCATGACGGTGTCATCCAAGGTCATGTAGGGGGCGGGCAGCAGGGCCGCCAGATAGAGCCACTCCCCCTTTTCGATCTCGATCTGGGTCACCAGCACCGGCGGATTGATGGGCTCGAGCGACAGGGTGTAGCGCGCCCAGGAGGAGGGAAGATCCGCCAGCAGGGTGTCGTTGTTGAATACGTGGAGATCTTCGGGTCGCGAGAAGTCCACCTTTATCGCCATGGCATCGGAGAGCTTGCGGGTCAGCACTCCCTGCACCTCCTCCAGCACCTGCGTCTTGCGTTCGCTGTCGGGGATGGCGTTGATGTGGATCTCCTCTTCGTTCAGCGAGACGAAGAAGCGGCTGCCGCCCATGTTGCGCAGCTGGTCGAGGGCGATGTGGCGATATTGCAGCGGCAGGGATTTGAAGAAGTTGACGGTGGAGGCGGCAGACATGGCGAGGTTGCGGGTGGTGCTGAGCATCCCTTCCAGCTCCCGCTTCTGGATCTGCTGCATCCAGATGCCGGTCAGTATGGTCTGGGAGAGCAGGATGGCCAGCAACAGCAGCAGGATCATCCGCGACAGCAGAGAGCGGGGCACCAGCGCCCCCCAGGACCACTTGTTGCTCATGGCAGTTCGTGTACCTCGGCGATCAGCATGTAGCCGCTACCGCGGATGGTCTTGATGATGCGCGGGCTCTTGCCATTGTCGCCCAGCTTCTGGCGCAGGCGGCTGATCTGTACGTCGATGCCACGTTCCATCGGCAGGCTTTCGCGGCCGCGGGTGGCATCGGAGATGGTATCCCGATCCAGCACCACGCCGGGCTGTTGCAGGAACATGCCGAGCAGCATGGCATCGCTGCCGGAAAGATCCAGCAGGCTGCCATCTTCGTGGGTCAGCTGGTGGCTCAGGGTATCCAGGGTCCACTCGGCGAAGCGCAGGCGACGGCTTGGCTCTTTCTCTTTTTCCGGCTGGCGAAATTCGGCGCGGCGCAGCAAGGCCTTGATGCGGGCCTGCAGTTCACGCGGGCTGAAGGGCTTGGCGATGTAGTCATCGGCGCCGAGTTCGAGGCCGATCACCCGATCCGCCTCGTCGGAAGCCGCAGTCAGCATGATGATGGGCACCTGGGAGGTGCGACGGATCTGCTGGCAGAGGGTAAAGCCATCCTCGCCGGGCATCATGATGTCCAGAATGATCAGGTCCGGGCTGTGCTGGGCGAGTTGCTCGCGCATCTCGTTACCCTCTGCCGCCGTCAATACCTGAAAGCCCGCCCGGGTCAGGTATTCATTGAGCAGCTCGCGGATCTCTTGGTCGTCATCGACGATCAGCAGTTGTTTGCTCATTGACATATGTATGTGCATCCACCCATTTTTTTGTGCAGATTGAACCTGTCGGGGGAGCAAAAAGCAAGCAAGCCCCCTATCTAATGTGAGGTTTGGAGCAATAACCACCCATTGCCGGGTTTAAAACGAAAAAAGGCCGACCCAAACGGGACGGCCAATACCCAGCATCCGACTACAGGCCAGTACCCCGTGTGGCGATGGCCTCAGATTTGAAAAGGGGCCGGTCATGCCGGCCCCGAAAACGTTGATATTCGATCGAGTTGCTTGTGGATTACACTCGCTCGAATACGGTGGCGATGCCCTGACCCAGACCGATACACATGGTGGCAACCCCCAGCGTGGCATCCTTCTCCTCCATCAGATTGATGAGGGTGGTGGAGATGCGCGCACCGGAGCAGCCGAGCGGGTGACCCAGCGCAATGGCGCCGCCGTTCAGGTTCACCTTCTCGTCCACCTGATCCTGCAGACCCAAATCTTTCACGCAGGGCAGGGACTGGGCGGCAAACGCCTCGTTCAGCTCGAACAGGTCGATGTCACCGATGGTCAGACCGGCCCGTTTGAGCGCCTTCTGGGTCGCCGGAACCGGGCCGTAACCCATGATGGCAGCGTCACAGCCAGCGATGGCCATGGCACGTACCTTGGCGCGCGGCGTGAGGCCGAGGGCCTTGGCGCGATCCGCGCTCATCACCAGCATGGCGGCGGCGCCATCGGACAGGGCCGAGGAGCTGCCAGCGGTGACGGTGCCGTTGACCGGGTCAAACACCGGGCGCAGCTGGCTCAGGGTTTCGACCGTGGTCTCCGGGCGGATCACCTCGTCGTAGTCGTAGAAGAAGCGGGCGCCGCTGGCGTCATGGCCTTCCAGCCCGACGATCTCCTTGGCAAAACGTCCTTCCACGGTGGCCGCGTGGGCACGGCGGTGGGAGCGGGCGGCAAACTCGTCCTGCTGCTGACGGCTGATGCCGTGCAGCTTGCCGAGCATCTCGGCAGTCAATCCCATCATGCCGGAGGCTTTCGCCACCGATTTGGCCATGCCGGGGTGGAAGTCGACGCCGTGGCTCATCGGTACGTGACCCATGTGCTCGACGCCGCCGATGATGAAGATATCCCCATCACCTACCTGAATGGCGCGAGAGGCGTCATGCAGCGCCTGCATACTGGAGCCGCACAGACGGTTGACGGTGACCGCCCCCACCTGCTTCGGAATGCCGGCCAGCAAGGCGGCGTTGCGGGCGATGTTGAAGCCCTGCTCCAGGGTCTGCTGCACGCAGCCCCAGTAGATATCCTCGATCTCGTTCGGGTCGAGGTTGGGGTTGCGCAGCAGGATGGATTTCATCAGGTGCGCGGACAGATCTTCTGCACGCACGTTGCGGAAGGCGCCGCCCTTGGACCGGCCCATCGGGGTCCGGATACAGTCGACAATGACTACGTCTTTCATGAATGGATCTCCTTTCCGCAATCAGTAGAAGGTTTTGCCCTGGGCGGCCATCTCGCGCAGCTTGTCGCTGACGCGGTAGAGCGGGCCCAAATCGGCATACTGGTCGGCCATGGCCACGTAGCGATCCAGACCGATAGTGTCCAGATAGCGGAACACGCCGCCGCGGAAGGGAGGGAAGCCCAGACCGTAGACCAGTGCGATGTCGGCTTCGGCTGGCGTGGCGACAATGCCCTCTTCCAGACAGAGCACCACCTCGTTGATCATCGGGATCATCATGCGAGCGATGATGGCGTCCTTGTCGAAATCCTGTTTCGGCTTGGCGATGGGGGCCAGCAGCTCGTAACTGGCGGCGTCAGCCACCTTCTTCGGCTTGCCCTTCTTGTCCTGCTCGTAGGCGTAGAAGCCCTTGCCGTTCTTCTGACCGAAGCGGTTCACTTCGTACATCACGTCGATGGCGGTGCGGCCTTCCTTGCTCATGCGTGCCGGGAAGCCCTGCGCCATCACGTCACCGGCATGGTGACCGGTGTCGATGCCGACCACGTCCAGCAGGTAGGCGGGGCCCATGGGCCAGCCGAACTCCTTCTCCATTACCTTGTCGACGGCGGCGAAGTCGGCGCCATCGGCGACCAGCTTGTTGAAGCCGAAGAAGTAGGGGAACAGCACCCGGTTGACGAAGAAGCCCGGGCAGTCGTTGACCACTACCGGGGACTTGCCCATGGCGGCGGCATAGGCCACCACGCGGTTGATGGTTTCATCGGAGGTCTGCTCGCCGCGGATGATCTCCACCAGTGGCATGCGGTGCACCGGGTTGAAGAAGTGCATGCCGCAGAAGTTCTGCGGGCGCTTCAGCCCCTTGGCCAGCAGGGAGATTGGGATGGTGGAGGTGTTGCTGGCGAGCACGGCGTCTTCGCCGATCACGCCTTCCACTTCACCCAGCACGGCGGCCTTCACTTTCGGGTTCTCGACCACGGCTTCGACCACTACGTCCACGCCTTTGACGTTGTCATAGCTGAGGGTCGGGGTAATGGCAGAGAGCACCTGGCCCATCTTGATGCCGTCGATGCGGCCCTTTTCGAGTTGACCGTTGAGCAGCTTGGTGGCTTCACCCATGCCAAGTGCCAGTGCCTTCTCGTTGATATCCTTCATCACCGCCGGAATGCCCTTGCTGGCAGACTGGTAGGCGATGCCGCCCCCCATGATGCCGGCACCCAGTACGGCGGCATGGTCGGTGGCCTTGCTCGCCTGCTTGGCAGCCTTTTTGGCCAGTGCCTTGATGTGCTGATCGTTCAGGAAGATACCGACCAGCGCCTTGGCCACGTCGGTCTTGGCCAGCTTGATAAAGCCCTGTGCCTCAACGACCAGCGCTTCGTCACGGCCCATGCCGGCGGCGGCCTCGACGGTTTTCACCGCGGTCATCGGCGCCGGATAGTGTTTGCCCGCCACGGCGGCAACCATGCCAGCGGCGGTGGTGAAGCTCATCATGGCTTCCAGTTTGGAGAGGCGCAGCGGCGCTTTCTTGGCGGCGCGACGGCTCTGCCAGTCCAGTTTGCCCGCGATGGCGTCCTTGATCATCTGCAGCGCAGCGCTCTGCAGCGCGTCAGGGGCGACCACGGCATCGATGGCACCCACCTTGAGGGCGTCATCGGCACGATAATCCTTGCCGGTGGTGATCCACTCGAGCGCGTTGTCGGCGCCGATCACCCGCGGCAGACGGACGGTGCCGCCAAAGCCCGGCATGATGCCGAGTTTGGTCTCGGGCAGGCCGATTTTGGCGGTGGTGTCGGCCAGACGGAAGTCGGTGGAGAGGATGGTCTCGCAGCCGCCGCCGAGGGCGTGGCCCTTGATGGCGGAGAGGGTCGGCACCGGCAGATCTTCGATGGCGTTGAAGATATCGTTGGCCTTTTTCAGCCAGCCGAGCAGATCTTCCTGCGGCAGATCGAACAGTTCCAGGAATTCGGTAATGTCGGCACCGACGATAAAGGCGTCTTTGCCGGAGGTGAGGATCAGACCTTTTAGTTCACGTTCTTGTTGTAATGCGGCGATCGCTTCGCTCAGGGAGAGCAGGGTAGCGCGATCCAGCTTGTTGACTGAACCCGGGGCATCAAACCTCAGCTCGGCAATGCCGTTTTCGAGGTAGCTGACCGACAGGGTTTCGCCTTGGTAGATCATGAGAGTGTCTCCTTGTTCCCACTCAGTGGGGAGTGGTGCTCCTTAATCCCCAGCAGGGGGCGAGGCTCACTATTGATCCAAAAGGAGACATTTTCAACACCTATTTAAAACATTTGTTTAACAGTTCTCGAGTAAAAGCTCCTCATCACAAAACGGGCAAAAGAGAGGCGCCTTGCGGCTCCCCGGATGGATGTGAGTTTGTTATCAACTGGCCAGTTCCGGCCGGTTGCGATACTGGTTCAGCACCTCGGGATCGGCGAGGGCATGAGTATTGTTGACGGGTCTGTTGTGTACCACCTCCCGCACCGCCAGTTCGACGATCTTGCCGGACTTGGTGCGTGGGATGGCATCCACCTGCAGGATGCGGGCGGGCACGTGGCGGGCGGTGCAGTGCTGCTTTATTTGCTGGCGGATCCGCTCGCGCAGCGGCTCATCCAGCTTGCAACCCGCCTTGAGCTTGACGAACAGCACCACCCGCTCGTCCTGCTGCCATTGCTGGCCGATGACGATGCTCTCTTCCACTTCGTCGAGCCGTTCGACGTAGCGATAGATCTCGCTGGTGCCGATACGCACGCCCCCCGGGTTGAGGGTGGCGTCGGAGCGGCCGTAGAACAGAATGCCGCCGGTCGGGGTCAGCTCAATCCAGTCGCCGTGACACCAGATGTTGTCGAACCGCTCGAAGTAGGCGGCGTGGTACTTGTCGCCGTTCTCGTCACCCCAGAAGTAGATGGGCTGGGCCGGGAACGGCTTGGTGCAGACCAGCTCGCCTTTCTCCCCCTGCACCGGCTGACCCGCTTCGTTGAATACCTGCACCGCGAGACCGAGGCCACGCCCCTGACTTTCGCCACGATAGACCGGGCTGAGCGGGTTGCCGATGACGAAGCAGGAGCAGATATCGGTGCCACCTGAGATGGAGCTGAGCTGCACATCCTGCTTTATCTGCTGGTAGACGTAGTCAAACCCCTCCGGCGACAGCACAGAGCCGGTGCTGCAGATCAGCCGCAAGTGCGGCAAGTCGTGGCTGTTGATGGGGGCATAACCCTGTTTGTGCAGAGCATCGAGATACTTGGCCGAGGTGCCGAACAGGGCGACCTGCTCGTCGCGGGCGAGATCCCACAGCACATTGCCATCCGGATAAAACGGTGAGCCGTCGTAGAGCACCAGAGTGGCGCCGGAGGCGAGGGCGCTTACCAGCCAGTTCCACATCATCCAGCCACAGGTGGTGAAGTAGAAGATGCGCTCCCCGGGCTTGATGTCGCAGTGCAGCTGGTGCTCTTTCAGATGTTGCAGCAGGGTGCCGCCGATGCCGTGCACGATACACTTGGGTTTGCCGGTGGTGCCGGAGGAGTAGAGGATGTAGAGCGGGTCATTGAAAGCCATCGGCTCGAACTGGAGGCCGGCGTCCGGTTGACTTGCCAGCAGTTGCTGCCAGTCGTGACCAAGCTGCAGCGGGTTGCCGAGCAGGGAGATCATCACCGTCTGCTCTATGCTGTCGATCTGGCTGACGACCCCTGCCACTTTGTCCTGAATATCAATGGCCTTGCCGTTGTAGCGATAGCCATCCACCGCAAACAGCACTCGCGGCCGTGTCTGGCCGAAGCGCTCTACCACGCTGGCCTCGCCAAAGTCGGGGCTGGTGGAGGTCCAGATCGCCCCCAGACTGGTGGTTGCCAGCATGGCTACCACGGTTTCCGGGATATTGGGCAGATAGGCGGCAACCACATCGCCACGACCAATCCCCTGATTGCGCAGCCATTGAGCCAGCCGGGCAACCTGTTCCCCAAGCTCACGCCAGCTCAGGGTGTGGCTTGGGCTCCCTTCGATGCGGGAGATGATGGCCGGGCTCTCGTCCTGGCGGCGCAGCAGGTTTTCGGCGAAGTTGAGGCGGCTGTCGGGGAACCAGCGGGTGCGCTGCATATCCTGACGATTCTCCGCCACTATGTTGCCGAGTTCGCCCTTGACGCCGCAGTGCTGCCACACCAGCGGCCAGAAGCGGGTGGTCTTTTCCACCGACCATTGCCACAGCTGCGGATAGTCCTGCAGTTGTAGGCCGTGGAAGCGGTTCACCTCTGCCATAAAGCGGTAGAGGTTGGATTGCTGCATCCTGAGCGGATCCGGTTGCCACAGGCAGAGGTTGTCCATGAGTAATCCCTGACTTCATGTATCTACCGGCAGTGTATTGAATTGTTCTTGATTTGTTAACGGCTGGTTCTCTGTTGATAACAAACACGTTTGTAACGTATGCGTTACCTCACGAAGCGGCAGCTTGACGGGTCGAGCCGCCAAGCGCTTGATGTTATGCTGCAATCACATTCACCTCGGAGCAGGACGCCATGAGCAGCTACAGCCAACTTTTTGCCCAGCATCTCGATACTTTGCAGCAACGCACCCGCGATATCCTGCAGCAACAGGGACTTGGCGGGCTGGCCATCCACTCCGGCCAGACCCACCGTATATTCCTCGATGATCAGGATTACCCGTTCAAGGTAAACCCGCACTTCAAGGCCTGGTTGCCGGTGCTGGACAATCCCCACTGCTGGCTGCTGGTGGACGGGGTGAACAAACCAATCCTGCTGTTCTATCGTCCGGTCGATTTCTGGCACAAGGTGGCGGATCTGCCCAATGCCTTCTGGGTCGAGTTCTTCGATATCCGCTTCCTGACCCGACCGGAACAAGTCGCCGATCATCTGCCGGGCAACAAGCAGGAGTGGGCCTATCTGGGCGGTCATCTGGAAGTGGCCGAGCTGCTGGGGCTGACCCAGCCCAATCCGGAGGCAGTGCTCAACTACCTGCACTATCACCGCGCCTACAAGACCCCCTACGAGCTGGAGTGTCTGCGCGAGGCGAACCGCATCGGTGTCCGTGGTCATATCGCGGCCAAGGACTCTTTTATGGCAGGGGCGAGCGAGTTCGAAATCAATCTGGCCTACATGAAGGCGGTCGGGCAGGGGGCCAATGAGGCGCCCTACGGCAATATCGTCGCCATCAACCGCAATGCGGCCATTCTTCACTACACCCATCTCTCGGCCGTGCGGGTGCCTGATGCCGAGCGTTACTCCTTCCTGATCGATGCGGGCGTCGATTTCCACGGTTATGCCTCCGATATCACCCGTACCTGGGCGTGGCGGCGTGGCGAGTTTGCCGATCTCATCGCGGCGCTGGATGCGCAGCAGCAGGAGATCATCGGCGAGATCAAACCGGGTCGTCGCTACAGTGAGCTGCATCTGCAGATGCACCACAAGCTGGCGCGCCTGCTGCAAGCGACCGAGTTGGTGGATATGTCGGTGGACGAGATGATCCACACCGGGGTGACCAACGTCTTCTTCCCCCATGGTCTCGGTCATTTCCTCGGTTTGCAGGTGCACGATGCCGGTGGTTTCATGCAGGATGAGCGCGGCACCCATCTGGCGGCTCCCGAGCAGTTCCCCTATCTGCGCTGCACCCGGGTGATGGAGGTGGGTCAGGTGTTCACTATCGAGCCCGGTCTCTACTTCATCGACAGCCTGCTGGAGCCGCTGCGTCAGGGCGAACAGGGCAAGCGAGTCAACTGGAACAAGGTGGAGGCACTGCGTCCGTTCGGCGGCATCCGCATTGAGGACAACATCGTGCTGCATGCCAATGGGGTGGAGAACATGACCAGACAAGCAGGGCTATGATGGCGGCAGCGTACTCCATTCCGGCCGCTCCATTGGAGCTCAGCGAAGAGATCAAGAAGAGTCGTTTCATTACCCTGATTGCTCACACCCCGACCGTCGAGGCGGCCAAGGGGTGGGTCAACGAAATCAAGCGTCAACATCCGACAGCTCGCCATCACTGCTGGGCCTTTGTGGCGGGCGCACCGCAAGATAGTCAGGTCTATGGCTTCAGTGATGATGGCGAACCCTCCGGTACTGCGGGCAAGCCGATCCTGGCCCAGTTGATGGGGTCGGGGCTCGGTGAAATCTGCGCCGTGGTGGTGCGCTACTACGGCGGCATCCAGCTTGGCACCGGTGGACTGGTCAAAGCCTATGGCGGCGGCGTGGGGGCAGCCCTCAAGCAGCTGGTGACCGAACTCAAGGTGCCGCGTACTCCTTCCTCCATTCATTGCGACTATGGCGACATGGGCGTGGTCGAGTCACTGATAAGCAGTCACAACGGCGAACTGCTGGCTGCCGATTACGGCCAGCAGGTCACCCTGCAGGTGGCGTGGGAGTCTGCGGTCTGGGAGCGGGTTGACCGCGAATTGACCGACAGAACCCATGGGCGGGTATCCCTTCAGCCTTTAGATGGCTAGAATCCATCGCTCTTTATCGTTTTGAAGTAGGAGCCGGAATGCACACCCTGAGCATTATTCGCATCGTTGGCCTGCTGGTTGCGCTATTCAGCTCGACCATGCTGCTGCCAGCGCTGGTTGCGTTTGGTTATCGGGATGGTGGCGGCGCCGAGTTCATCAAATCTTTCCTCATGGCCCTGTTGCTCGGGGTCGCGCTCTGGTTTCCCAACCGTTATCACAAGAAGGAGCTCAGAGCGAAAGAGGGTTTCCTCATTGTGGTGCTGTTCTGGGTAGTGTTGGGTAGCGTGGGGGCTGTGCCCTTTATTCTGAGCGATACCCCGCATATGTCGGTTTCCGAGGCATTCTTTGAATCTTTCTCCGGCCTGACCACCACCGGCGCCACCGTGCTGACCGGGCTGGACAATCTGCCCAAGGCGTTTCTGTTCTACCGCCAGCTGCTGCAGTGGCTGGGGGGGATGGGGATCATCGTGTTGGCGGTCGCTGTGCTGCCGCTGCTGGGGATCGGGGGCATGCAGCTCTATCGGGCGGAGATCCCGGGCCCGGTCAAGGATACCAAGGTGACGCCACGCATCGCCGAAACGGCCAAGGCGCTCTGGTTCATCTACCTGCTGCTGACCGCGCTCTGTGCACTGGCCTACTGGCTGGCCGGGATGACGCTGTTTGATGCGGTGTGTCATTCGTTTTCGACCCTGTCGGTCGGTGGTTTCTCTACCCACGATGCCAGCATCGGTTTTTTCAACAGTCCGGTCATCAACCTGATTACCGTGGTGTTCCTGCTGCTGGCCAGCGTGAACTTTGCGCTCCACTTTACAGTCTTTTCCCATCGACCGGTTCGGCTCGGGCGCTACCTCTATGACGCAGAGCTCAAGGTCTTTCTGGCCATCCAGGTGACCCTGGTGATGATCTGCTTTATCGCCTTGCTGACCCACGGGCACTACGCCACTTGGCAAGAAGCACTCAACCACGGTCTGTTCCAAGCGGTCTCTCTGGGCACCACCACCGGCTATAGCACCACTACGTATGCAGACTGGCCCTCTTTCCTGCCCATGCTGCTGATGTTTTCTGCTTTTATCGGCTGCTGTGCAGGCAGTACCGGTGGCGGCATCAAGGTGATGCGCTTCATGATCCTCTTTATGCAGGGGATGCGTGAACTGAAACGGTTGGTTCACCCCAGAGCTATCTATACCCTGAAGCTGGGGAAGCGGGCTGTGCCCGAGCGCATCGTTGAGGCGGTGTGGGGCTACTTCGCTACCTATATCATCCTCTTCTTTATATTCATGTTGCTGTTGCTGATGACGGGGTTGAACGAAGTGACCGCATTCACCGCCGTGGCGGCTGCTTTTACCAACGTAGGCCCAGGTCTGGGAGAGGTCTCTGCCAACTTCGGGAATATTTCACCCGCTGCACAATGGGTGCTGGTGTTGGCCATGTTGTTTGGCCGATTGGAAATTTTTACGCTTCTGGTACTGTTTACCCCTGCATTCTGGCGTAGTTGAGGTTGTTATGGACAAGATTCTGGTGCTTTATTCCTCTCGGGACGGTCAAACCCGCAAAATCATCGATGTCATGCTGAAGGAGATGCCGGGATGTGAAGTGGTGATGCACGATCTGCATACCCTGCCCAAGTGCAATCTCAGCAAGTACAAGAAGGTGTTGATCGGTGCCTCTATCCGCTATGGCAACTTCCACCCCAGCCTGCTCAGCTTTATTCATGCCCACCATGAGCAGCTGGAGGTCGCCAATGCCGCCTTCTTCTGCGTCAACCTGACTGCTCGCAAGCCCGAGAAGCAGACACCGCAGACCAATGCCTATATGAAGAAGTTTCTGCGCCTCTCTCCCTGGAAGCCGAAAACCCTGGGGGTGTTTGCCGGTGCGCTGCAGTACTCTCGCTATAACTGGTGGCAGACCCGCATTATCCAGCTGATTATGAAGATTACCGGTGGTAGTACCGATACCAGTAAAGACCTCGAATTTACTGATTGGGAAAAGGTGCGCAGCTTTGCACGCGAATTCTGGTCAAAAAGATAGCAATTCGATGTGAATATAGGGTTTATTGCCCCATAGAGCCCCGCCGATGCGGGGCTTTTGTTTAATAAAACAACGGTTGAAGCGGAAATCAGTAAAAAATGCCATTTTTTGCAATTTCCATCTTGTCATCCCAGCGCGGCTCCCTATAATGCGCCCCTACCAGCACGGCGGAACACGCCGGACTGATGAGCCAGCTTCCCTAGCGAAGTGGGCGCCGAAAGAAAAGC